>NZ_JASGDD010000214.1:0-15551 GCF_047607365.1 Nocardioides sp.
GCACGCGCCCTGGCGGCGTTGTCACTCGTCGCGATGCCTCCGGCATCGCTCCTCGCTCCGCCTTGCCAGCGCACGCGCTGGACGCCGCTCGCGACGGCGCCGAATCGATCAACACACCCTAGGGCTCCGGTCAGAACGGGATGGCGCCGATCAGCATGCCCATGCCCAGCATCACCAGCGACACCACGGCCGCCCGCCAGAGCACCTTCTTGTGGTGGTCGCCGATGCCGACGCCGGCCAGCGAGACGAGCAGCAGGATAGCCGGGACGAGCGGGCTCTGCATGTGGACCGGCTGGCCGGTGATCGAGGCGCGCGCCATCTCGGCCGGGTCGATGCCGTAGCCGGCGGCGGTCTGGGACAGCACGGGCAGCACGCCGTAGTAGAAGGCGTCGTTGCTCATCAGGAAGGTCAGCGGCATCGACAGCAGGCCGGTCACCACCGCCAGGTGCGGACCCATCCACGACGGGATCCCCGAGGTGATCCACTCGGCGATCGCGTCCACCATGCCGGTGCCGCTGAAGACGCCGGTGAGGACGGCCGCGGCCAGGACCATCGCGACCACGGAGACGATGCTCGAGCTGTGCCGGGTGATCGCCTCCTGCTGGTCCTTGATGTGCGGGAAGTTGATCGCCAGCGCGAGGCCGGCGAAGACCATGAAGAGGACGGGGATCGCGACGACGTCGGCGCCGAGGATCGCGAGCAGGGCCACGGTGAGCGCGGCGTTCACCCAGATGAGGCGAGGACGCAGCGTCGACCGGCTCGGGTCGAGGACGCCGGTGAAGGCGCTGCCGCCCACCTCGACGGCGTCGTCCCCGCCCAGCCCGGCGGAGCCGGTGCCCGGACGGCCGGACCGGCCGCTCGGCGTACCCGCGGAGGTGCCGACGAGCATCTCCTCGCGCGGCATCGCGACCGAGGGGCTCAGCTCGAGGAAGCCGATCCGGCGGCGCTCGAGGACGCCGAGGTGGAACGCGAAGGCCAGCACGACCAGCAGCGACACGGCCAGTGCCGGGAGCATTGGCACGAAGATGTCGTTGGTGTCGATCTTCAGCGCGCTCGCCGCACGGGCGGTCGGGCCGCCCCACGGCAGGATGTTCATGGTGCCGTTGGCGAGGCCGGCGACGACGGTGAGCACCACGGGGCTCATGCGGAGCTTGAGGTAGAGGGGAAGCAGGGCGGCGGTCGTGATGATGTACGTGGTCGATCCGTCGCCGTCGAGCGAGACGACCATCGCGAGGATCGCGGTGCCGACGACCAGGCGGGCGGGGTCGCGCCCGACCAGCCGGATCACCACCCGCACCACGGGGTCGAACAGCCCGACGTCGATCATGACGCCGAAGAAGACGATCGCGAAGAAGAGCATCGCGGCGGTGGGCGCCAGGCTCGCGATGCCGTCGGTGACCATGTCGCTGAGGTCCAGGCCGGCTCCGGCGAAGAGGCCGAAGGCGATCGGGACCAGGATGAGCGCCACCACCGGGGTGGCTCGCTTGGTGATGATCAGGAACATGAACGTGGCGACCATCGCCAGCCCCAGCGCAACCAACATCTCGTGCTCTCCTCGACTCGTGCGGCCCGGGCGCCGTTGCCCGGCGGCCCGCTCTGCCACGAGTGTCGGCTGTTACCTGGATCACAGTCACGGTTGCGTGCGTAAGTAGCTTTTCGCGCATTGTGCGCGGTGGCGGAGGCTCACCAGCGGCCGTAGATGAGCCGCAGCACCGCCTCGACCAGCTCCTCGAGGCCCTCGTCCGTGGCGGAGGCGGGCAGCTCCGCCAGCTCGGCCAGCCGGGCCTCGCGCATCGCCTCGACCATGCCGGCCAGCGTGTGCGCTCCGATCCCGGCCGGGGCGAGCCCGGCGGCCCGGTCGCGCTCGATCTTCGCGGCCAGGCCCGACACGAACCGCTGCTGGGTCTCGGCCAGGAAGGCGACCAGCGGAGGGTAGTCGTCGCCGAATCCCGCCAGGGAGCAGGCCATGATCGGCCGGTTCTCCCGCCACAGCGCCGCCGCGCCGGCGAGCTGCTCGCCCAGCTGCGCGGGCGAGGGGCCCTCGGACGCCAGCCAGCCATGGGTCTGCGCGAAGCGGTCGCCCACCTGCTCCATGAGCCGGGCCAGGACCGCCTGCTTGCCCGGGAAGTAGAAGTAGAACGTCGTCCGCGAGATCCCCGCCGCCGCCGCGATGTCGTCGATCGTGACGGCCGCCATCGACTTGCCCGCCAGCAGCTCGCGCGTGGCGTCGAGGATCCGGTCCTCGCGCTGGTCGCCCTTCGAGCGGCCAGCCCGACGGCGTACGCGGGTCTCCTGCATGCGGGCCACGGTAGTCCCTCGTCAGACGCTCGACGTATCGTCGACATAAATCGACATAGTGTCGATTTCATGCGTACGCTCATGCCCATGTCCCTCTCGACGACCTCGACCGCGTCCCCGCGCGCCCGCCTCGTGCTGCCCACGATGGCGGCGGCGGTCTTCCTGCTCTCGATGATCCAGACGCTGGTCGTGCCGGTGCTGACCCAGATCGCGAGCCAGCTCGACGCCTCGGCGACCACCGTCGGGTGGGTCACCACCGCCACGATGCTCACCGCCTCGGCGGTCACGCCGCTGCTCGGCCGCCTCGGCGACGTCTACGGGCAGAAGCCGCTCGTCGTGGCCGCGCTCGCCGTCACCCTCGCCGGCAGCCTGCTGGCGGCGACCACGCACTCCATCGAGTGGCTCATCGTCGCCCGCGTGCTCCAGGGCGCCAGCTTCGGGCTCTTCCCGCTGGCGATCAGCGTGCTGCGCCACGAGCTGCCGCACGAGCGGCTCGTCCCCGGCATGGCGATCACCGCCTCGGCGCTCGGCGTCGGCTCGGGTGTCGCGCTGGTCGCGACCGGCCTGCTCACCCAGGGCGACGCCGACTACCGCCGGATCTTCTGGCTCTGCGTGGTGCTCTCCGCGGCCGTCCTCGTCGCCGCGGTCCTCGCACTGCCGCGTCGCGCCGGCCAGGGCGGGCGGGTCGACTACCTGGGCGCCCTCGTCCTCGCGATCGGCCTGGTCGCGCTGCTGCTCCCGATCTCCCAGGGCCACGAGTGGGGCTGGGGCTCGGCTCGCGTCATCGGGCTCTTCGCGCTCGCCGCCGTCGTCCTGGTCGGGTTCGTCCTCCTCCAGGACCGTACGCCGGAGCCGCTCGTCGCCACGCGGCTGCTGTCTCACCGCCCGGTCCTGGCCACCAACCTCGCCAGCCTGTGCGTCGGCTTCGCGATGTTCGCGGTCTTCCTCGGCGCGACCTACTTCGTCCAGACGCCCGAGCAGCTCGCCGGCTTCGGCTTCGGGGCGAGCGTGCTGCGCACGAGCGTGGTGTTCATGCTGCCCGGCGCGGTGGTGTCGATGCTCATGGGCCCGATCGCCGGCCGCCTGGTCCACGCGGTCGGCCCGCGTCACGTCCTGCTGCTGGCGAGCCTCGTCGGCGTGGCCGGGATGGTGCTGCTCCTGGCGCTGCACGGCACCGAGGCCGAGGTGATCGTCGCGCTCATCGTCGGCAACAGCGCGATCGCGATCGCCTACGCGTCGATGCCGGCGCTGCTCGTGAGCAACGTCGAGCACCACGAGACCGGCATCGCCAACTCCATCAACTCGATCATGCGCACCGTCGGCGGCGCGATCGGGTCGGCGCTCGTCATCACCGTCCTCACCAGCGACGTCACCACCCATGCGCTGCCCGGCGGCGGCTCGGTGACCCTCGCGAACGAGGGTGCCTACGAGCTCGCGTTCGGCCTGGCGGCGCTCTTCTTCGCCGCGGCCGCGGTGATGGCCGGCCTCGCCGGGAAGAGGGAGCCCACGGCGGTCGTTGTGCCCGCATGACCGACAGCCAGAACATCCGGGACCTCGTCCCCGACTCGCACCACGACCTGCTCGACGCGACCGGCGTCGCCGCCTTCGTCACCCTCGACGCGAAGGGCCGTCCGCAGACCACCGCCGTGTGGTTCATCGTCGAGGACGGCCTGCTCAAGACGTCGATCAGCGACACGCGGCAGAAGTTCAAGAACCTCAGCGCCAACACCGACGTCGGGTTCTTCTTCGTGGATCCCGCCAATCCCTTCCACACGCTCGAGGTCCGCGCCACCGCCGAGCTGCGCCCCGACCCGGACAAGTCGTTCCTCGAGCGGGTCTTCGCCCGCTACGGCGCCGACCCGACGGACTACGTCGAGCTCGACGACCACCGCTACGAGGTCGTGCTCACCCCCTGGCACATCACCACCAACGGCTGAGAGGCTCCTGGCGTACGCTCGGGGTGAGACGTACGTCACAGGAGCGATCGAATGGCGATTCCGGCACCGCGGGCCGAGCTGGAGCTGGCGCACGACGCCTTCCTGAGCACCGGCCGGGCGGACCCGCGCGTGCGCCCGCTGATCGCGGAGTCGTGGCGACGCAGCCTCGCGGACGGCCTGGACCCCGAGCGGGGGCTGGCGCCGATGGACCTCGACCGCGAGACGCTGGAGGCCTGGCGGACGCAGCATCCGCTCGCGGTCGCGATGCCCGTCATCAGGAGGCTGCTCGTCGAGGACGCGGGCGACGCGGGACTCCTCGTCGCCGTCTCGGACGCCGCCGGGCGACTGATGTGGGTCGAGGGCCCGGCGGCCCTGCGCCGGCGGATGGAGTCCATCCACTTCGCCGAGGGGGCCACCTGGAGCGAGGCCCACGCCGGCACCAATGCGCCGGGCACGGCGCTCGCGCTCGACCGGCCGGTCCAGATCTTCGCGGCCGAGCACCTCCTTCGGCCGGTCACGCCGTGGAGCTGCGCGGCGGCCCCGATCCACGACCCCGACACGGGCGCGATCCTCGGCGCCCTCGACCTCACCGGCGGCGACGACGTCGCGGGCCCCCACGCGCTGTCCGTCGTCCGGGCGACCGTGGCGGCGGTGGAGCGGGAGCTCCAGCTCCACCGGCTCACCCGGCCGGGCGACGGCGCCGGCCGCGAGACCGTCCAGCTGCGCGCGCTCGGCGTCCCCGCCGGCATCCTCGAGGGCGAGCGCGGCACCAGCAGGCTGAGCCTGCGGCACACCGAGCTGCTGGTCCTGCTCGCCGCCCACCGCGACGGCCTCACCGGCGACGAGCTCGCCGTCGCGCTCTCCGACGAGGACCTCGCCGCGGTCACGCTGCGCGCGGAGCTCTCCCGGCTCCGCGCCGCGCTGGCGGGGATGGGGCTCGCACTCGAGGCGAGGCCCTACCGGATCGACCCGCGGATCCGCACCGACGTCGACACGCTGCGCGAGCGGCTCGCGAGCGGTGACGTCGGCGGCGCGGTCGACCTCTACCGCGGCGACCTGCTCCCGCTCTCCGACGCGCCGGGCATCCGGCGGCTCCGCGCGCGCCTGCGCGCCGAGCTCCGCGACCGCCTGCTGCGGGCGGGCGACCCCGACGCGCTGCTCCGCTTCGCCGACACCGAGCACGGGCGCGACGACTGGGAGATCTGGCAGGCGGCGTACGACGTCCTGGGTCCCGCCTCGCCCCGGGGCGACCGCGTGCGCGCACACCTCGCGGCCCTGGAGCGCGACCTGCGCTGAGCCCTCCGGGCGCTCCCGGCGCTGCAACGTTGCTGCAACGGCGGTGTGTCTAGCGTCACATCCATGACCATCTACGCACAGCCGGGGACCGCCGACAGCGTCGTCTCCTTCAAGTCACGCTACGAGAACTGGATCGGCGGCGAGTGGGTCGCGCCGGTCAAGGGGCAGTACTTCGAGAACGTCTCGCCGGTCAACGGCAAGCCCTTCTGCGAGGTCGCCCGCTCCACCGCCGAGGACATCGAGCTCGCCCTCGACGCCGCCCACGCCGCCGCCCCGGCGTGGGGGAAGACCAGTCCCGCCGAGCGCGCGGTGATCCTCAACAAGATCGCCGACCGGATCGAGGAGAACCTCGAGCTGCTCGCCGTCGCCGAGACCTGGGACAACGGCAAGCCGGTCCGGGAGACCAAGGCCGCCGACCTGCCGCTGGCGGTGGACCACTTCCGCTACTTCGCCGGCGCGATCCGCGCCCAGGAGGGCACCGCCAGCCCGATCGACGAGAACACGATCGCCTACCACTTCCACGAGCCCCTGGGCGTCGTGGGCCAGATCATCCCGTGGAACTTCCCGATCCTCATGGCGGTCTGGAAGCTGGCCCCCGCGCTGGCCGCGGGCAACGCCGTCGTGATCAAGCCGGCCGAGCAGACCCCGGCCTCGATCATGGTGCTGATCGAGCTGATCGCCGACCTGCTCCCGGCGGGCGTGGTCAACATCGTCAACGGCTTCGGCGTCGAGGCGGGCAAGCCGCTCGCCTCCTCCAACCGGATCCGCAAGATCGCCTTCACCGGCGAGACCACCACCGGCCGCCTGATCATGCAGTACGCCAGCCAGAACCTCATCCCGGTCACCCTGGAGCTCGGCGGCAAGAGCCCGAACATCTTCTTCGCCGACGTGCTCGACAAGGACGACGCCTTCCAGGACAAGGCACTCGAGGGCTTCGCGATGTTCGCCCTCAACCAGGGCGAGGTCTGCACCTGCCCGAGCCGCGCCCTGATCCAGGACTCGATCTACGACCTCTTCCTCTCGGCGGGCACCGACCGGGTCAAGAAGATCGTGCAGGGCAACCCGCTCGACGACGCCACGATGATCGGCGCCCAGGCGAGCAACGACCAGCTCGAGAAGATCCTCTCCTACATCCAGATCGGCCAGGACGAGGGCGCTCGCATCGTCACCGGCGGCGAGCGCGTGGACCTCGGCGGCGACCTGTCGGAGGGCTTCTACGTCGCGCCGACGATCTTCGAGGGGAACAACAAGATGCGGATCTTCCAGGAGGAGATCTTCGGGCCGGTGGTGTCGGTGGCGAGGTTCAGCGACTTCGACGACGCGATCGAGACGGCCAACGACACGCTCTACGGCCTGGGCGCCGGCGTGTGGTCGCGCGACATCAACACCGCCTACCGCGCCGGCCGCGCGATCCAGGCGGGCCGGGTGTGGACGAACAACTACCACGCCTACCCGGCGCACGCGGCGTTCGGCGGCTACAAGTCCTCGGGCATCGGCCGGGAGAACCACCTGATGATGCTCGAGCACTACCAGCAGACCAAGAACCTCCTGGTCTCCTACTCGCCCGACGCCCTCGGCTTCTTCTGATGGCCGTGGCGCCGGACGCCGCGTCCCGGGTCGCGATCACGCCTGCAGCCGCCGACGTCGTACGGCGGCTGCAGGCCGATCACGGGCCGGTGATGTTCCACCAGTCCGGCGGCTGCTGCGACGGGTCGGCGCCGATGTGCTTCCCCGACGGCGACTTCATCACCAGCGACGCCGACGTCCTCCTCGGGACCCTCGACGTCGGCGACACCGGTCGGCCCGTCGAGGTCTGGATGTCCCGCGAGCAGTTCGCCTACTGGTCCCACACCCACCTCACCATCGACGTCGTGCCCGGACGGGGAGCCGGCTTCTCGCTCGAGGCCCCGATGGGGATCCGCTTCCTGCTCCGCTCGCGACTGCTCACCGACGAGGAGGCCCTCGCCCTCGCCTGAGCCGAGGGCGGCCCGTTCGTGCGCCTCGCCGCCGCGACACGCCGATCGCGTCGGCGTGCCGGGTGGATCGGGCGCACGCTCTGCCCGCGGCGGCATCGCGACGGACGCCCTACCCGCGCGACCTCTAAGGTTTGGCCATGACCGACGCGAAGCTGCAGGCCTTGCTCGACGGCATCGCGGACGGGCAGCGGGCGGCGATCTCCCGCGCGATCACGCTGGTCGAGTCCACGGCGACCAAGCACCGCGAGCAGGCTCGCGAGCTGCTCGCCGGCCTGCCGGACGGTGACGCGGTGCGGGTCGGCGTCTCGGGCGTCCCGGGCGTCGGGAAGTCCACGTTCATCGAGGCGCTGGGCATGCGCCTGACGGCGGCCGGCCATCGCGTCGGCGTACTCGCCGTGGACCCGTCGTCCGTGCGCACCGGCGGCTCGGTGCTGGGGGACAAGACCCGCATGTCCCGGCTGAGCGTGGAGCCGAGGGCCTTCATCCGGCCGTCGCCCTCCGCGGGCACCCTCGGCGGCGTCGCCCGTGCGACCGTGCAGGCGATGGCCGTCCTCGAGGCGGCGGGGTACGACGTCATCCTCGTCGAGACGGTCGGCGTCGGTCAGTCGGAGGTGACGGTGGCCGGCATGGTCGACACCTTCCTCTTCCTCACCATCGCGCGCACCGGCGACCAGCTCCAGGGGATCAAGAAGGGCATCCTGGAAATGGCGGACGTGATCGCCGTCAACAAAGCAGATCCCGATGACGTCCAGCGTCAGACCGAGGCCCGCGCCGCCGCCCGGGAGCTCTCCGGCGCGCTGCGCCTGGTGCGGGGGATGGAGGCGTGGACGCCGCCGGTGGTCACCGCCAGCGCTCTTGCCGACGACGGCGTCGACGGGGTCTGGGACCAGGTGCTCGCGCACCGGGAGCACCTGGGGGAGGCCGGGCTCGCGGACAAGCGGGCGCACCAGCAGCTCGACTTCACCTGGGCCCTCGTGCGCGACGAGCTCGAGCAGCGGCTGCGGCACAGCCCCGGCGTGAAGGCCATCCGCGACGACCTCCGCGACCGCCTGCTGGCGGGGGAGCTCGCCGCGACCGTCGCCGCCGACCAGCTCCTCGCCGCCTTCGACGAAAAGCCTCAACCCACCTTGTAGGGGATGCCGTCCGCGGCGGGCGCGCGGGACTTCCCGACCAGACCGGCCACGGCGAAGATCGTGACGAGGTAGGGCAGCATCAGCATGAACTGGCTCGGCAGCGGCGACCCGATGACCGAGAGCACGCCCTCGAGGTTGGAGGCGAAGCCGAAGAGCAGCGCCGCCAGCGTCGCGCGGACGGGGTCCCACTTGCCGAAGATGACCGCCGCGAGGGCGATGTAGCCCGCGCCGCCGGTCAGCTCGCGGTTGAACTGCGAGACCGACACGAGGGTGTAGAACGCGCCGCCGATGCCCGCGATGGCGCCGGCGATGAGGATGGTCGTGTAGCGGGTGCGGTTGACCTTGATGCCGACCGTGTCCGCGGCGCGCGGGTGCTCGCCGACCGCGCGGACCCGCAGGCCCCACTTGGTGCGGTAGAGCGCCCAGGCGACGAGCACCACGACGACGTACATGAGATAGACGATGACCGTCTGGCGGAACAGGATCGGACCGATCAGCGGCAGGTCGCCCAGCACGGGGATCGCGTGGACGTGCAGCGACGGCGGCGAGTTGAGCTTCGCCGAGTCCTCGGTGAGCACCTCGGAGTAGAGGAAGTTCGTCAGCCCGGTGACGAGCACGTTGAGCACCACGCCGACGATGACCTGGTCGACGAAGTAGGTGATCGCGAAGACGCCGAGGATCAGGGCGATGAGGGAGCCCGCCACCATCGCCGCGATGAGCCCGGCGAAGGCCGAGTGGGTGAGCGAGCCGACCAGCGCCGCGCCGAACGCGCCGAGCAGGAGCTGGCTGTCGATCGCGATGTTGACCACGCCGGCCCGCTCGCCGAGCACGCCGGCGAGCGCCCCGAAGACCAGCGGGACCGCGAGCGCGATCGCGCCGGCGAGGAGGCCCACGACCGGGATGGTGCCGCCGGCGGCGGCCCACGTGAGCAGGCCCACCAGCCACAGCACCGCGAACACCGCGGCGAGCCAGAGCGGCAGCGTGAGGGCCTGGAGCGAGCGCCAGATCGCGAAGCCGAGACAGGCCAGGAGCAGGACGACCACGACCCAGCAGGCGCCGCCGACGGACAGGCTCACCTCGGGCAGGGAGAAGAAGTCGTTCTCCGCCGCGAGCCGGTACGTCGTCGAGCCGGTCTGGTCGCCGAGCACGAGGGCCGCGGCGAGCAGGACGATCAGGGCGCCGAAGACGATCGGCCCCTTCCAGTCGCGGGTGCGGACGATGGGCGCCGAGTGCGCCAGATCCGTCTGGACGGTGGTCACTTCGACTCCTTCGGCAGGCGGAAGATCGCGCGCACGAGCGGGGGCGCGGCGATGAAGAGGACGATGAGCGACTGGACGACGAGCACGATGTCGACCGAGATGCCCTGGGAGGCCTGCATCGCGAAGCCGCCGGCCTTGAACGCGCCGAAGAGCAGTCCCGCGGCGAGGATGCCCAGCGGCCGCGACCGGCCGAGCAGGGCGACGGTGATGGCGTCGAAGCCGATGCCCGCGTCGACGTCGGTGCCGACGCCGCTCGGGACGGTGCCGAGCACCTGGTTGACGCCGGCCAGGCCGATGAGCGCGCCGGCGATCGTCATCGTGACGACGTAGATCCGGCCGACGTTGATGCCGGCGGCCTGCGCGGCGGTCGGGTTGAGGCCCACCGCGCGCATCTGGTAGCCGAGCGCGGACCGGTTCAGGATCCACCAGGTCACCGCCACGCCGACGAGCGCGAGCACGAAGCCGAGGTGGAGGTTGAAGTGGTCTCCCGCGATCTTCGGCAGGGTGGCGCTGTCCTTCATCGGCAGCGACTTCGGGTTGTCCGAGCCCGGCGCCTGCAGCAGGTTCTTCTTGGTCAGCGCGAAGAAGACGAGGTAGTAGGCGATGTAGTTGAGCATGATCGTGAGGATCACCTCGTGCGCGCCGGTGCGCGCCTTGATCAGGCCCGCGAGGCCGGCCCACAGCGCGCCGGCAACCATGCCGACGATGATCGCCAGCGGCAGGTGGATGATCGTCGGTAGGTCCAGCTTGAAGCCGATCCAGCCGGCGAAGGCGCCCGCCATGATCATCTGGCCACGGCCGCCGATGTTGAACATGCCCGCGCGGAAGGCCAGGCCCACGCCGAGGCCGGCCGCGATGAGCGGCCCGGCGAACTTGAGGGTCTCGGTCAGCGGGCGGATCTGGAAGTCGAAGTTCTTGCCGTCGGCGTTCCAGATGGCGCCCTTGAAGAGCGAGTCGTAGGCGCCGGTGATGGTCTCCCAGAACTTCGAGAGGAAGTCGGAGGAGCCGAACGAGTCGCGCACGTCCGCGCTGGTCAGGCCGATGAGGAGCGATCCGACGACGACGGCCAGGAGGAGCGCGAGGAAGGAGACCATGGCGTTGCCGGCCACGATCTCGCGGCCGACCTCGCGCCAGCGGGCGTTGCGGTCCGGCGGCGCCGGGCTCGGGGTGGTGGGGGTGGTCGTGTCGCTCATGCGACCTCCTCCGGCCGCTCGCCGGTCATCATCAGGCCGAGGACGTCTCGGGGGGTGTCGGCCGGCACGATGCCGACCACCTGGCCGCGGTAGAGCACCATGATCCGGTCCGCGAGCGCGACGACCTCGTCGAGCTCGGTCGAGACCACGATGACGGGGACGCCCGCGTCGCGCGTCGCCACGATCTGCTTGTGGATGAACTCGATCGACCCGACGTCGACGCCGCGGGTCGGCTGGGCGGCGACCAGGAGGGTCAGGTCGCGGGAGAGCTCCCGGGCGACCACGACCTTCTGCTGGTTTCCGCCCGAGAGCTGGGAGGCCAGCGTCGTGATCCCGGGGGCGCGGACGTCGTACTCCTTCAGCTTGATCTGGGCGAACTCGTCGCGCGCCTTGCGCTGCACCGCACCGCGCCGCACGAAGGGGGCGCCGTTGGTGCGGTTGAGGATGAGGTTCTCCGCGATGGTGAACGCAGCCACGAGGCCCTCCTCGTTGCGGTCCTCCGGGATGAAGCCGACGCCCTCGTCGAGGATGCTGCGCACGGAGCGCCCGACGAGCTCCTTGCCGTTGAGCTTGATCGACCCGGTGGTGTGGGACTGGAGTCCGAGCAGCGCCTCGGTGAGCTCGGTCTGGCCGTTGCCCTGGACGCCCGCGACCGCGAGCACCTCGCCGGCGCGGATGGCGAAGGAGATGCCGTCGACCTGCGGGTGTCCGGCGGCGTCGAGGATGGTGAGATCGGAGACGACGAGCGCGTCGGGACCGGGCTCGGCGGGCTTCTTCTGGACGGTCAGCTCGACGGGCCGGCCGACCATCATCGAGGCGAGCTCGGCGTTGGTCGCGCTGGGGTCGGCCTCGCCGACCACCTTCCCGAGGCGTACGACGGTGATCCGGTCGGCAACCTCGCGGACCTCGCGCAGCTTGTGGGTGATGAAGACGATCGCGGTGCCGGCCTCCTTGAGCTGGTGCATCGTGCCCATCAGCTCGTCGGTCTCCTGCGGCGTCAGGACCGCGGTGGGCTCGTCGAAGACGAGCACCTGGGCGTCGTGCGAGAGCGCCTTGATGATCTCGACCCGCTGCTGCACGCCGACGGGGAGATCCTCGATGAGCGCGTCGGGGTCGACCTGGAAGCCGAAGCGGCCGGAGATCTCGCGGACCTTGGCGCGCGCCGCGTCGAGGTCGAGGGAGCCGGCGAAGCCGGTGCTCTCGTGGCCGAGCATGACGTTCTCGGCGACCGTGAAGACGGGGATGAGCATGAAGTGCTGGTGGACCATGCCGATGCCGGCGGCGATCGCGTCGCCCGGTCCGGAGAAGCGCTGGACCTCGTCGTCGAGGAGGATCTGGCCCTCGTCGGCCTGGTAGAGGCCGTAGAGGACGTTCATCAGCGTCGACTTGCCGGCGCCGTTCTCGCCGAGGAGGCAGTGGATCTCGCCGGGCTCGACGGTGAGGTTGATCCTGTCGTTCGCGACGAGCGACCCGAACCGCTTCGTGATGTCCTTGAGGACGAGCTTCATGTCACCTGATCCTAGGGGGGAGAACGCACGAGGGAGGCCGGACGAGCCGGCCCCCCTCGCGACGTGGTGGGACTGATCAGTCGAGGTAGGACTTGACCGGGATCGAGCCGTCGATGATGCCGGCCTTGATCGTGTCGAGCTCGTCGGCCAGACCGGAGTCGACCTTGTCCTCGTAGTTGTGGAACGGCGCGATGCCGACGCCGTCGTTCTCCAGCGTGCCGATGTAGGGCGTGAAGTCGAAGCTGTCGGGGTTCTCCGCGGCGTCCTTGACGACCGAGTAGACACCGGTGTCGATCTTCTTCTCGACCGAGGTCAGGATGTAGTCGTCGGTGGTCGGGTCGGTCTCGAAGACGTCGGCGTCGACACCGAGCATCACGATGCCCTTGTCGGGGTTGTTCTTGATGACGGTCAGCGCGCCCTGGTAGATCGGGCCACCGACGGGGAGGATGACGTCCGCGCCCTGGTCGATGATCTGCTGAGCGGTCTGGGTGGCCTTGTTGTTGGCCTCGAAGCCGCCGGTGAACGCACCGTCCTGCTTCTCCTCGTCCCAGCCGACGACCTTGACGGTCTTGCCCTTCTGGGCGTTGTAGTAGTCGACGCCCTGGGCGAAGCCGTCCATGAAGATCGAGACGGTCGGGAAGTTCATGCCGCCGTAGGTGCCGACGATGCCGGCCTTGCTGTAGCTCGCCGAGGCGTAGCCCGCGAGGAACGCGGCCTGGGCGGTGTTGTAGAGGAGCGGCTTGATGTTCGGCTGGTCGGCCTTGCCATCGTAGGTGTTGCCGTCGTCGCCACCGTCGGCGGCGTCGTCGATGAGGACGAACTTGACGTCCGGGTTGGCCTTCGCGGCGTCCTTGGTCGCCGAGGCGAGGTTGAACCCGACGGTGATGATCAGGTCGCAGCCCTCGGACACGAGGTTGTCGATGTTCGGGGCGTAGTCGGTGTCGGCGCTCGACTCAACATGCCGCTCGTCCGAACCAAGTTCCTCCGCCGCCTTCTTGAGGCCGTCGTAGCCGAGCTCGTTGAACGAGTGGTCGTCGAAGCCGCCGGCGTCCGAGACCATGCAGGGCAGGAAGTCGGTCTTCGTGGCGCTGTCGGTCGCGCCGTCGGAGCTGTCCGAGCTGCTGCCACACGCAGCGAGCGTCGCGGTGGCGAGCAGGCCGGCGAGACCGCTGACCGTCACCTTCTGAATCTTGTTCACGGTTGCCTCCAGGCGTCCAGGATTGTCGTTCCCCCCGGCTCCCACCGCGGGCGATGCGCCAACCTAACCGAGTCGGGGCCCTCGTGGAGGGAAAGCCCTCAGGATCTGTTCAGGTGTTACGTAGTTGCGACAATTGTTTCGCTGGCTGTAACAAACGTTTCATGCCGGGCCGGGAGTTGAGACGTTTGTTCGACTTGTTCGGAGCGTGCGGCGCTGTCAGGCTTGCGCGCTATGGCTGACTTCGATTGGGAGGCCCTGCGCCAGCAGGCCGTGCAGGCCGCGACGCACGCGTATGCCCCCTACTCCAACTACCGGGTCGGCGTCGCCGGCATCACCGAGGACGGGCGCGTCCTCACGGGCTGCAACGTCGAGAACGCGGGGTACGGCGTCACGCTGTGCGCCGAGTGCGGGCTGGTCAGCCAGCTGCACATCACCGGCGGCGGCCGCTTCACCCACGTCGTCTGCGTCAACGGTGACGGCGAGGTGATCATGCCCTGCGGACGCTGTCGCCAGCTGCTGTGGGAGAACGGCGGCCCGGCCATGCTGCTGTGGACCGTCTCGGGCGTGAAGCCGATGACCGAGGTGCTCCCCGACGCCTTCGGCCCCGAGGACCTCGCGAGTGTGACCGCGTGAGCGCCGGCCACGACGCGGTCGAGGTCATCCTCGCCAAGCGCGACCGGCACGAGCTCTCCGACAGCCAGATCGACTGGGTGATCCAGAGCTACACCAACGGCGTCGTCGCCGACGAGCAGATGTCCGCCCTCGCGATGGCCATCCTGCTCAACGGCATGAACCGGCGCGAGATCTCGCGGTGGACCAACGCGATGATCGCGACGGGCGAGCGGATGTCGTTCGACTCCCTCTCCCGGCGTACGGCGGACAAGCACTCGACCGGGGGAGTCGGCGACAAGATCACCCTGCCCCTGGCGCCCCTCGTCGCCGCCTGCGGCGTCGCCGTCCCGCAGCTCTCCGGCCGCGGCCTCGGCCACACCGGCGGCACGCTCGACAAGCTCGAGGCGATCCCGGGCTGGCGCGCATCGCTGACCAACGAGGAGATGATGGCCCAGCTGGAGTCGGTCGGCGCCGTCATCTGCGCCGCGGGCGCCGGTCTGGCGCCCGCGGACAAGAAGCTCTACGCCCTGCGCGACGTCACCGGCACGGTCGAGGCGATCCCGCTCATCGCGTCGTCGATCATGAGCAAGAAGATCGCCGAGGGGACGGGCTCGCTCGTCCTCGACGTCAAGGTCGGCACCGGCGCCTTCATGAAGTCGCTGGACCAGGCGCGCGAGCTCGCGCGGACCATGGTGGACCTCGGCGGCGACGCCGGCGTCCACACCGTCGCGCTCCTCACCGACATGTCCACGCCCCTCGGCCTGACCGCGGGCAACGGCCTCGAGGTCGCCGAGTCGGTGGAGGTGCTCGCCGGCGGCGGGCCCGCCGACGTCGTCGAGCTCACGCTCGCCCTGGCCCGCGAGATGCTCGCCGGCGCGGGGGTCGACGACGTCGACCCCGCCGACGTGCTCGCCTCGGGCCGCGCCATGGACTCGTGGCGGGCCATGATCGCGGCTCAGGGCGGCGACCCCGACGCGACGCTGCCCACGGCCAGGGAGACGCATGTCGTGACCGCGCCGAGCTCCGGCGTGCTGACCCGCCTCGACGCCATGGCCGTCGGCCTCGCCGCGTGGCGGCTGGGCGCCGGCCGCGCCCGCAAGGAGGACCCGGTGTCGCCCGGCGCCGGCGTCGTCTGGCACGC
>NZ_JASGDD010000215.1:0-12597 GCF_047607365.1 Nocardioides sp.
CTCCGCCGGGCAGCCGGGCACGGCCGACTCCGGAGGAGCGGGCGGTGCCGGCGCCTGCGATGTGGGCGGCTCGGCCGGCGTCCTCGGCGCCGGAGGGGCCGGCGGGAACGGAACCTGCAACTTCGGCCGCGCCAGCGGGGGCGGTGGCGGCGGCGGTGTCTACGGCGGAGGCGGCGGCGGAGCCAGCTCGGCCGGCCTGGGCGGCGGAGCGGGCTCCAGCGGGTTCGGCTCGGGCGCGTCCAGGACGGCGATCGCCACCGACACCACGGCCCTGCCGTCCATCTCGCTGACCTACACCGTCGCACCCCACCAGGCCACGCCGACCTGCACGGTGCCCAGGCTGGTGGGCAAGCGCCTCAAGGCCGCCCGCAACGCCCTCCGGGCCGCGCACTGCAAGCTCGGCAAGATCCGGCGAGCCCACCGCGGCGCGCAGTGGGTGGTCCGGCAGAAGCCCAAGCCGGGCGTCGTGCTCCCGGCCGGCGCCAAGGTCACGGTCAAGCTCGGAGACCGCCACCGCAGGAAGAAGTAGAGCGGTCCCGCTCGGATCGCGACGATCATGTCGGTGGCGGTCCGTAGGCTTGGCGCATGCGCCCCGTCACCGATCTCGAGCGGAGAGTCGCCCCGTTCCAGGTGGTCTCCGACTACCGGCCCGGCGGCGACCAGCCGGCTGCCATCGCCGAGATCTCCCGGCGGATCCGGGGCGGCGAGCAGGACGTCGTGCTGCTCGGCGCGACCGGCACCGGCAAGACCGCCACCGTCGCGTGGGTGGCCGAGCAGCTGCAGCGCCCGATGCTCGTGCTGCAGCCCAACAAGACGCTCGCCGCGCAGTTCGCCAACGAGCTGCGCCAGCTCTTCCCCGACAACGCGGTGGAGTACTTCGTCTCCTACTACGACTACTACCAGCCTGAGGCCTACGTCCCCCAGACGGACACCTACATCGAGAAGGACTCCTCGATCAACGAGGAGGTCGAGCGGCTGCGGCACAGCGCGACCAACAGCCTGCTCACCCGGCGCGACGTCATCGTGGTCTCGACGGTCTCGTGCATCTACGGTCTCGGCACGCCGCAGGAGTACGTCGACCGGATGATCCGGCTCAAGGTGGGGGAGGAGCACGACCGCGACGCGATCCTGCGGCGGCTCGTCGACATCCAGTACACCCGCAACGACCTCGCCTTCACCCGCGGCACCTTCCGCGTCCGCGGCGACACCCTCGAGGTCTTCCCGGTCTACGAGGAGCACGCGGTCCGGATCGAGTTCTTCGGCGACGAGATCGAGCGGCTGATGACGCTCCACGCGGTCACCGGCGAGGTGCTCACGGAGGACCCCGAGCTCTACATCTTCCCGGCGTCGCACTACGTCGCCGGGCCCGAGCGGATGGAGCGCGCGATCGGGGGGATCGAGCGCGAGCTGACCCAGCAGCTGAGCGACTTCGAGGCGCACGGCAAGCTGCTGGAGGCGCAGCGGCTCAGGATGCGCACGACGTACGACATCGAGATGATGCGGCAGGTCGGCACCTGCTCGGGCATCGAGAACTACTCGATGCACATCGACGGCCGCTCGCCCGGCAGCGCGCCCAACTGCCTGCTCGACTACTTCCCCGAGGACTTCGTGCTCGTCGTCGACGAGTCGCATGTGGCGGTGCCGCAGATCGGCGGGATGTACGAGGGGGACATGTCCCGCAAGCGCAACCTCGTCGACCACGGCTTCCGGCTGCCGAGCGCGATGGACAACCGGCCGCTGAAGTTCGGCGAGTTCCTCGACCGGGTCGGGCAGACGATCTACCTCTCCGCCACCCCGGGGGCCTACGAGCTCGACAAGGCCGGCGGCGACAAGCCGCCGCACGTCGTCGAGCAGATCATCCGCCCGACCGGCCTGGTCGACCCCGAGGTCATCGTGAAGCCGACCAAGGGCCAGATCGACGACCTCATCCACGAGATCAAGCTGCGCACCGAGCGCAACGAGCGCGTGCTGGTGACCACGCTGACCAAGAAGATGTCGGAGGACCTGACCGACTACCTGCTGGAAGCCGGGATCCGGACGCGCTACCTGCACTCCGAGGTCGACACCCTCAAGCGGATCGAGCTGCTCCGCGACCTCCGGCTGGGGGAGTACGACGTGCTCGTGGGCATCAACCTGCTGCGTGAGGGGCTCGACCTGCCCGAGGTGTCGCTGGTCGCGATTCTCGACGCCGACAAGGAGGGCTTCCTCCGCTCGGACAAGTCCCTCATCCAGACGATCGGCCGCGCGGCGCGCAACGTGTCGGGCCAGGTCCACATGTACGCCGACAAGATCACCCCCTCGATGGAGGCGGCGATCGAGGAGACCAACCGCCGCCGCGAGAAGCAGGTCGCCTACAACGCCGAGCACGGCATCGACCCGCAGCCGCTTCGCAAGAAGATCGCCGACATCACCGAGATGCTCGCCCGGGAGGACGAGTCCACCCAGGCGCTCCTCGAGACGTGGGCGGGCACCGAGGCCAAGGGGCGCGCCGGCGGAGTCAAGCCCAAGGTGGCGCCCACGCCGGTGCTGGGCGAGGCCAGCCGGGGCGCGAGCATGGCCGCCGGCCTGCCGAGCTCGGACCTGGCCGAGCTCATCCAGCAGCTCACCGACCAGATGCGCGCCGCCGCCGCCGAGCTCCAGTTCGAGGTCGCCGCCCGCCTCCGCGACGAGATCTCGGACCTCAAGAAGGAATTGCGCCAGATGATGGAAGCCACGAAGTGAGGCGCGGACGCCCGGGAGGTGACGGGCTGGTGGACCGCACGTGCACGTCTGGTGGCGTCGTGTGGCGGAGGGTTGGGGAGCGCCGGACCGCTCCCTAGGCTCCGGACGTGGCGGTCGATCGACGTGTGCGCGAGCCCGTGCGGGCCTGTGCCCTGCTGGCGGTGCTGGCCTTCGTCCTGAGCGCCCAGGTGGCCGTCTCGATGGCCCCGTTCTTCAAGACCGACGAGCGCGCCAACGCGGCCTACGCGATCGCCGTCGCCCACGGCCAGCTGCCGACGATCCAGACGCCGATCGCGGACGACCCGGTGCTGTACCCGGCCCTCGCGGAGGTGCTTGCGAACGAGTACCGCGGGCCCTCCCATCTGCGGATCTGGACCGCCAACCATCCGCCGCTCTACTACGTGCTGTCGGCACCGCTGGTCATGCTCGGCGACGCGATCGGCCATCCCGGGCTGAGCCTCTTCGGGATGCGGCTGCTCAACGGCCTCGGCTTCGCCCTCGCGGTCTTCCTCGTCGGCATGCTGGCGCGCGAGCTGGTGCCGCGCCGGCCGGGGATCGCCGTGCTCTCCTCCGCCTTCGCCCTGTCCTGCGGCGCCGTCACCTACGTGGGCGGCGCCATCTACAACGACGGCGTGGCGACCGCGCTGGCCTTCCTCGCACTGCTGCTGGGGGTCCGGACCATCCGCCACGGAGTGACCCGTCCCCGGCTGGTGGCGACGGCGGTCGCCGGCGCCGCGGCGGCCGCGACCCGCGCCAGCGGCATCCCGGTGGTGGCGGTGGTCTGCCTGGCCGTGCTGGCGGCCTCGGTGCTCGCCGACCGGACGCCCCGGGGGTGGCGGGCCGGGACCCTCCGAGCCGCGGCGGTGGGATCGGTGGCCGTGATCGCCATCGGCTGGTTCTACGTCCGCAACCTGGCGCTCTACGGCAGCGTGACCGCCTCGTCGGCGCTCTATCAGCAGTTCGACCGCACGCCCAACGGGAGCTGGCTCCTCACCTGTGTGACGCCGTCCTTCTACTGGCGGCTCCTGACGTCGCTGTGGACCGACGGCGACGTGGCGAACCAGTGGCGGATCCTCGCGGGGATCCTGCTCGCCGCCGGGCTGGCCGGCCTCGCCGAGGCGTCTGCCTCCCGTCGGCCGCGCGGCCCCGAGCGGATCCGGTTCACCCCGACGACGGCGGCGTGGGGAGTCGCCGGCCTCTACGTCGCCGCCAACGTGGTCAGCGTCGCGCAGTTCATCGCCGGCGGTGGCTGGATCCACGCGCGCTACGCCCTGCCCCTGCTCCCGCTTCTCGGGATCGCGGTCGCGTCCGGGCTGCTGTACGCCGGCCGGCGGCTGTCGGCACGCGACGACTCACGGCTCGTGACGCCGCTGACCCTGCTGCTCGTCGGCCTCGGTCTCCTGTGCCACCTCGACACCCTGCGCCACGTCACCGCCCCGGTCACGGACGGCCTCCACCTGGCCATGCTGCTCAGCGCCTGGGTCGTGCTGGGGGCCACCGCCGTCCTCGTGGTGCGCGGGTTGGTGCTCGGCCGGCTGCCGGAGGCCGTCGGAGCGCCCGAGCCGGCCCTCACCGATTCCGGATACCGCCCGCTGCGGTAATAGCGTGGACGCGTGCGGAGAGCGTTCACGGTCTGGATCGTGGCGCTGTCGGCGTACTTCCTCGCGGTCTTCAACCGCAGTTCGCTGGCGGTCGCCGGGCTCGTCGCGGCGGACCGGTTCGGGATCAGCGCGTCGCAGCTGGCGACGTTCACGATGCTCCAGCTGCTGGTCTACGCGGCGATGCAGGTCCCGGTGGGGCTGCTGGTCGACCGCTGGGGACCGCGCAGCGTCATCCTGAGCGGGATCCTCATCGGCCTGCTGGCGCAGGCCGGGTTCGCGTTCGCGGAGACCTACCCGGCGGCGCTGATCGCGCGGGTCTTCGTCGGGATCGGCGACTCGCTCACCTTCATCTGCCTGCTCCGCCTGACGGCGAGCTGGATCCCGCCGCGCCGGATCGCGCTGATGAGCACGCTCAACGGGTCGCTCGGGCAGCTCGGGGCCATCCTCGCCGCCCTGCCGATGACGTGGGCGCTCGGTCACCTGGGCTGGACGAAGGCCTACCTCGTGTCCAGCGTCGCCGGCCTGGTCCTGTTCTTCGTCGCGCTCGCGCTGCTGCACGACGCGCCGCACCTGCGCACCCAGCGGGGCGCGAGCCGCTCGCTCGCGGCGGTGCTCCGCGACCTCGCGTCGTCGTGGCGCAACCCCGGCACCCGCCTGGCCTTCTGGGTGCACTTCTCCACGCCCTTCAGCGCCAACGCGCTGGCCATGCTCTGGGGGCTGCCGTTCTTCGTGAAGGGCGAAGGCCAGAGCGACCAGGTCGCGGGCCTGCTGATCTCCCTCGTGACGCTTGCCTCGATCCTCGGGGGGCCGGTGATCGGATGGTTCATCGGCTACGAGCCCTGGCACCGGTCGACGCTCGCACTCGGCGTGGTCACCTCGTGCATGGCGATGTGGACGCTCGTGCTCGTCTGGCCGGGCGACGCTCCGCTCGGCGTCCTCGTCGTCCTCGCGCTCGTCGCCGGGATCGGCGGACCGACGTCGATGATCGGCTTCGACCTCGGGCGCACCTCCAACCCGCCGGAGCGGTTCGCGAGCGCGAGCGGGATCATCAACCAGGGCGGTTTCGCCGCCTCGCTCGTGCTGATCCTTGCGATCGGCTGGATCCTCGACTGGCGTACGCCGGGAGGCGGGAACGACTACACGCCGGACGCGTTCCGCTGGGCGTTCGGATTCCAGTACCTCATCTGGGGGCTCGGCCTCTCGCAGATCTGGCGCTATCGCAAGCTGGCCCGCATCGCTATGCCGCGCGCCGTGCGAGCAGTCGTGCCAGCAGGGGAGTGAAGCAGAGGATCACCAGCACCCGGACGAGCTGGACGGCCATCACGTAGGTGACGTCCGAGCCGGCGTCGGCGGCGGTGGCGAGCACCGCGAACAGGCCTCCGGGCGTGGTGGCGAGGTAGGCGGTCAGCCCGTCGACCGGGGTGAGCACGGCGAGGAGCGACCCCATCAGCGCCGTGGCGACGATCATCCCCAGGATGATGAGGGTGACGACCGGCAGCATCCGAGCGATCGAGACGAGGGAGGCGCGGGTGAACCGCAGCCCCACCTGGATCCCGATCAGCGCGTAGGCGAGCCACTGGAGCACCGCCGGCACCGCGACCGCGTCGAACCACGGGGTGGCGACCAGGATCGTGCCGACGAGGATCGGCCCGAGCAGGATGGCGGTGGTGACCGGCACCAGCCGGGCGATGAGCAGGCCGAGCGCCAGCGTGATCGCGACGTAGAGCAGCGACTCGTCGAGCCGGCTCGACGTCGTGCCCAGGCCGCCCTGCCCCCGCTCGGGATGGAAGACCACCGCCGTCACGAGGGGCATCGTGACCAGCACGATGAGGACCCGGAGGTACTGCACCACGGTGACGACCCGGTCGTCGGCGCCGAGGTCGCGCGAGATCGCGACGACCCCGCTGGCGCCGCCGGCGATGAGGGCGAAGGCGCCGGTCACCGGCGACACGTCGCGCCGGAGCGCGAGCAGCCGGCCGGCCACCAGCGACACCAGCACCGTCCCGATCGTGATCACCAGGATCGTCGGAGCGTCGCGCCCCATGGCCCCCAGCGCGTCCAGCGAGATCCCCGCCCCGATGATCACGCCCACCATGGCCTGGGACACCCGGAAGGCGGGCGCGGGGACGGCCACGGGGGTCTCGGAGCCGAGTGCCTGCGCCATGCCGCCGATCAGCCCGCCGAACAGCACCGCGGACGGCACCCGCACCAGGCTCAGCGCGACACTGGCGGCCACGGTGACGACCCCGACCACGGCGAGGCCGCGAGCCTGCGAGCGCTGGAGGGTCATCCCCGCCAGTCTTCCAGGAGCCGCGAAGGCGGGCCCCTGTAGGGTCCTCCGCATGCGGATCGCTCTGTTGTCCTACCGCAGCAAGCCGCACGTCGGGGGCCAGGGGATCTACGTCCAGCGGCTGAGCCGCGCCCTGGTCGCGCTCGGCCACACCGTGGAGGTCTTCTCCGGGCAGCCCTATCCCGAGCTCGACGAGGGCGTCCTCCTCACCGAGGTCCCGAGCCTGGACCTCTACCGGCCGGGGGAGGAGTTCCGCAACCCCGCGGTCCGGGAGTTCCGCGACCTGATCGACGTCGAGGAGTGGCTGCGGATGCGCTCGGGGGCGTTCCCGGAGCCGCTCACCTTCTCCCGGCGCGTGATGAGGCTCCTCGCCGACCGGGTCGACGACTTCGACGTCGTCCTCGACAACCAGACCCTCGCCACCCCGCTGCTCGGCGTGGAGCGGCTGGGTCTTCCCCTCGTCGCGATCATCCACCACCCGATCACGATGGACCGCGCCATCGAGCTCGCCTCGGCACGGTCGTGGAAGAGGCGGTTCGGGGTGTGGCGGTGGTACTCCTTCCTGCGCCAGCAGCTCCGCACGGCCCCGCGCCTGCGCCGGGTGATCGTCCCCTCGGAGTCCTCCAAACGCGACGTGATCCGCGAGTTCGGCGTCGACCCCGCCCGCGTCACCACGGTCCTGCTCGGCGTGGACGACGACCTCTTCGTCCCGCCGGCCACCCCACGCGTCCCGGGCCGGCTGCTCGCGATGGCGAGCGCCGACGCCCCGCTCAAGGGCGTCAACGTGCTGCTCGAGGCCTTCGCCAAGCTGCTCACCGAGCGCGAGCTCGAGCTGGTGCTGGTCACCAAGCCCAAGGAGGGGGGCCGCACCGAGCGGCTCCTCGACCGTCTCGGCATCGCCGATCGGGTCACCTTCGCCCACGGCCTCACCGACGAGGAGCTCGTCGCGCTCATGGGCTCGGCCGAGCTCGCCTGCGTGCCGAGCCTGTACGAGGGCTTCTCGCTGCCGACGGCCGAGCTGATGGCCTGCGCGACGCCTCTCGTCGTCTCCCGCGCGGGCGCGATCCCCGAGGTGGTCGGCCCCGACGGCCTCTGCGCCGACCTGGTCGAGCCGGGCGACGTCGACGGCCTCGTCGAGGCCATCGGCGCCCTGCTCGACGATCCCGATCGCCGTGCCCGGATGGGCGCGGCCGGGCGTGCCCGGGTCACGGAGTCGTTCAGCTGGCGCGCCGTGGGCGAGCGGACCGCCGTCGTACTCGCGGAGACCGTCCGCAGCTATCAGGAGGAGAGCACCCGTGCTGACCGTTGACTTCGACCGGCTCGGCCTGCGGCCCGGCGAGCGCCTGCTCGACATGGGCGCCGGCGGAGGCCGGCACGCGTTCGAGGCCTACCGGCGCGGCGCCGACGTGGTCGCGTTCGACCAGGACGCCGACGAGCTGGCACGCGTGCGTGAGTGGTTCGCGGCGATGAAGGAGGCCGGCGAGGTGCCCGAGGGCGCCGAGGCCGACGTGAAGGAGGGCGACGCGCTCGCGCTGCCGTTCGCCGACGGCGAGTTCGACCGCGTGATCGCCGCCGAGGTGCTCGAGCACATCTGGGCCGACGTCGACGCGATCAAGGAGCTGATCCGGGTGCTGCGCCCGGGCGGCACCCTGGCGATCTCGGTCCCGCGCTGGCTGCCCGAGGTGATCAACTGGCGGCTCTCGGACGACTACCACAACGCCACCGGCGGCCACATCAGGATCTACACCGACCACGAGCTGATCGACAAGGTCACCAAGGGCGGCCGGCCCAACGACGGCACGCCCGGCACGGCCATGGTCTACACCGGCAAGTCCTACGCGCACGGGCTGCACTCGCCGTACTGGTGGATCAAGAGCGCCGTCGGCGTCGACGACGACGGGCATCCGCTCGCGAAGGCCTATCACCGGCTGCTGGTCTGGGAGATCATGAGGAACCCGCGCCTCCTGCGCGCGGCCGGCAAGGTCCTCGACCCCGTGATCGGCAAGTCGCTGGTGCTCTACTTCGCCAAGCCCCTCGAGGCCTCGGGATCGTGAGCTCGCAGATCCCGTACGTCGACGGGATCCTCACCCCGGAGCAGATCCGTGCCACCGCCGCCTCCATCAGGGCGGTGCAGCACGACTCGGGCGAGATCCCCTGGGGCGAGGACCAGCACGCCGACATCTGGAACCACGTCGAGGCGGCCATGGGGCTGCTGGTGGGCGGCGAGGTCGAGGCCGCCGAGCGCGCGTACGCCTGGGTGCCCACGCTGCAGCGCGGCGACGGCTCGTGGCCGATGAAGATCGTCTCCGGCGCCGTGGAGGACGAGCGCGGCGAGGTCAACATGAGCGCCTACTTCGCCGTGGGCCTGTGGCACCACTGGCTGGTCCGCCGCGACCTGGACTTCGTCCGGACCTACTGGCCGAGCGTGCGCGCGGGCCTCGACTTCGTCGTCGGGCTGCAGCAGGGGTGGGGCGGCATCCAGTGGACGCCCGTCGACGACCTCTGTCTCCTCACCGGCTGCTCGTCGGTCTACCACTCGCTGCGCGCCGGCGTCGCCCTCGCCGAGCTCCTCGGCGACCCGCAGCCCGACTGGGAGCTCGCCGGCGGGCGGCTCGGCCACGCGATCCGCTCCCACCCCGACCTCTTCGCCGACAAGTCCACGTTCTCGATGGACTGGTACTACCCGGTGCTCGGCGGCGCTGTCGGCGGCGCTGAAGCGGTGCGGCTCCTCCAGAGCCGCTGGGACGACTTCGTCGTTCCCGGCATGGGCTCGCGCTGCGTCGACACCAACCCCTGGGTCACGGGCGCTGAGACCTGCGAGCTCGTGATGGCCCTCGACGGGCTCGGCGACCACGACCGGGCGTTGGTCCTCTTCGCGGACATGCAGTTCCTGCGCGCCGAGGACGGCGGCTACTGGACGGGGTGGGTCTACGCCGATCCCGGCCACCCCAACGAGAACCCCGACGTCTTCTGGCCGGCCGAGCACACCACGTTCACCGCCGCCGCCGTGATCCTCGCCGCCGACGCCCTGGGGGAGAGGTACGGCGGCTCTACACCGGGCAGCGGCATCTACCGCGGCACCTCGCTGGCCCCGGACTTCCCGGAGCTGGCGCTCGAGTGCGGCTGCCCGTCAGCTCGGATCCGCCGGCTCTCGCCGTAGCCGGCGCAGGGCCCGGAGCGAGCCCAGCGCGGCGACCTCGGTGAAGTCGCCGGAGGCGAGCGCGGGCAGGTAGATCTGCTCGTACGGCGGCCGCCCCCCGTCCGCGGGATCGGGGAACACGTCGTGGATCACGAGCAGGCCGCCGGGCATCACGTGCCGCGCCCAGCCCTCGTAGTCGGCGCGCGCCGGCTCCTCGCCGTGGCCGCCGTCGATGAAGAGCAGCGACAGCGGCGTGGTCCAGGCACGCGCGACGGTCGGGGACTGGCCGACGATCGCGACCACGACCTCCTCGAGCCCGGCGGCCTCGATGGTGCGGCGGAAGTGGGGGAGCGTGTCCATCCGGCCGGTGCGCGCGTCGACCAGGGAGGCGTCGTGGTGCTCCCAGCCCGCCTGGTTCTCCTCCGAGCCGCGGTGGTGGTCCACGGTGAACACGACGCCGCCGACCTCGCGGGCCGCCGCGCCGAGGTAGACCGCCGACTTCCCGGCGTACGTCCCGACCTCGAGGACGGGGCCGTGGGGGAGCCGCTCGCGCGCGAGCCGGTGCAGGAGCTCGCCCTCGTCCAGCGGCATGAACCCCTTGGCCGCGGTCGCGACGGCGAGCAGGTCGGGCGGCATCGAGTCCACGGCGCAGACCCTAACGGTCCTGTCGGTGGTGGCTGCTGTGCTGGACCCGTTCCGGCGAGAGTCTCAGAATGGAGCCATGTCCGTCACCGCGAGTTCGGAGTCCACGCTGCGCTATGTCCCCATGGCCGACGACCGGTGGCTTGCGCTCCCGCCGGCTCCGGTCTCCGAGGTCGCCGTCGGCGCTGAGGGCGTCGTCGCGGCCGATGCCGCCGGTCTGATCGACGGCTGATCGCGACGACCGCAGGTGCTGCTCTTCGACGACATCGCCGCCGAGTACCGCGACTTCGCGCGGTACGCCGAGGGCGACTCGCCCACGTTCGCCGACTGGTCCACGCGGCTGGCCGAGGACGCCGAGGTCATCGGGTGGCTCGCCGACCTGCCGCCGATCAAGCACCAGCCCAATCTGGTCTTCGCCGCCGCCCGGCTCCACGGCGTCGCCGCTCCAGGCCCCTACTCGGCTCTGCGCGAGGCCCTTCTCGGCGACGAGGGGACGATCCGCCAGACGATCCTCACCCACGCCACCCAGACCAACGAGGTCGGCCGGCTCGCCACGCTCGTGCCGGCCTTCTCGCTGGTCGCCGCCGCGGCCGGGGGCGAGCCGCTGGCACTGCTCGAGGTCGGCGCCTCGGCGGGGCTGTGCCTCTATCCCGACCGCTGGGCCTACGCGTGGCAGACCGACGCCGGCCGGGTCGAGCTGGGCGAGATCGTCGGGCCGCACGGCGTGCTGGCGTGCCGGGTCAAGGGGCCTGCGCCGCTGCCGGTCGCGCTGCCCGAGGTGGCCTGGCGCGGCGGCGTCGACCTGCACCCGCTCGACGTCGCCGACGAGCACGACATGGCCTGGCTGGAGACGCTCGTGTGGCCCGAGCACGACGACCGCCGCGCCCGCCTGCGCCACGCCGTGGACGTCGCCCGGAGCGATCCGCCGCGGATCGTCGCGGGCGACCTCCTCGACGAGCTCCCCGCCCTGGTCGAGGAGGCCTCGGCGTACGGCGCCGTGGTCGTCTTCCACTCGGCCGTCGTCGCCTATCTCGAGCCCGCGGACCGCGAGCGGTTCGATCGCCTGATCCGCGACCTGGTCGCCGGCGGGCGATGCCACTGGGTCGGCAACGAGGGGAAGAACGTGCTGCCGTCGGTGACCGCGACCGGGCCGGCGATCCCGGCCGACAAGCAGACGTTCGTGCTCGGCCTCGACGGCCGTGCCGTCGCGCACACCCACGGCCACGGCCGCTCCCTGCGCTGGCTCGCCTGAGCACACGACCTCGGTATATACTTCGAACATATAGGAGGCCGCCATGCCCATTCTCACCAAGCTCTTCCTCAACAACACCACCCAGGCGGTCCGGCTGCCGAAGGGCGTCGCCTTCGACGAGTCGGTGACGGAGGTCGAGGTCACCGTTATCGGGGAGTCGCGGCTGATCACACCGGTCGGGCGGCGGGCCGACTACTTCTTCGACACGCCCGCCCTCGTCACCGACGACTATCTGCGGACGCGTGATCAGCCCGCCATGCAGAAGCGGACGTGGGCGTGAGCCTGCGTCACCTCATCGACACCGACATCGCGATCGAGGCGCTGAGGAAGCGCGACAACGGACTGATCGAGCGACTCCGCGCCGCAGGCCGGGTCGGCCTCTCGTCGGTCTCGCTCTATGAGCTGCGCTACGGCGCCGAGCGCTCGGCGGAGCCGGCGCGCAACCACGCTGCCGTCGACGAGCTCACTAGCACGGTCGCCGAGCCGCTCGACTTCGGGCCCGATGCCGCCGGGCACGCCGCGGCCGTCCGAGCAGCGCTGGAGCGTCGCGGCACTCCCATCGGTCCCTACGATCTCCAGATCGCCGGCCACGCCCGATCCTTGGGCCTCGTGCTGGTCACGCGCAACGTAGGTGAGTTCGAGCGTGTCCCCAGCCTCGTCGTCGAGCGCTGGTAGCGAGCCCCGGCGGCGCTACAGCGCGAGCGTGTGGTCGGCGGCCTCGGCAAGCAGGGGGTCGTGGGTCGCGCAGAGGACGGCGCGGTCGCTGTCCGCCGCGCTCCGGAGGACGGCCGAGACCAGCTCGGCATGGGCCTCGTCCTGTTGCGAGGTCGGCTCGTCGAGCACCACCAGGGGGCGCCCCGACCCGAGGGCGCGGGCGAGGAGCAGCCGCTGGCGCTCACCGCCGGACAGCAGCCGGGCCGGCCGCCCGGCCACGCCGGCGAGGTCGAGCGCC
>NZ_JASGDD010000216.1:0-8980 GCF_047607365.1 Nocardioides sp.
CCTCGCGCCGGGCTGGCTGCCCGACCGCGCGGCCGAGCTGGCCCTCGAGGCGGGCGCGGTCGCGGTCTCGGAGCCGCTCGGCGCGCATCCGGAGCTGGCCCGCACCATCCTGGCGCGCTACGCCGTGGGGTCGCTCGAGCTCGTCCCGGTCTGACGCCCACCGCGTCAGCGGACGTGCATCCGCTCTCCCTGCGGCCCGAAGAGCCCGATCATCTCCACCGGCACCTCGCCCAGGTTGAGCACGAGATGGGGCGTACGCGTGTCGAACTCGACGACCTCGCCCGGCCCGAGGTCGAGGGTGCGCTCGCCGAGCACGAGGTGGAGGCGGCCGGAGAGGACGTAGATCCACTCGTAGCCCTCGTGGGTGCGCGGCTCCTCGCGACGGCTGCCTCCGTCCTCCGGCGGGATGATCACCTTGAACGCCTGCACTCCCCCGGGCCGCCGGGTGAGCGGCAGGAAGGTGCGGCCGTGGCGCCTGATCGGCCGGGACCGGACCCGAGGGTCGCCCGTCTCCGGCGCGTCGACCAGCTCGTCGAGCGCCACCTGATGCGCCTTCGCCAGTGGGAGGAGCAGCTCGAGCGTCGGCCTGCGGCGACCCGACTCCAGCCGGGAGAGGGTGCTCACCGAGATGCCGGTGCGCTCGGCGAGCTGGGCCAGGGTGGTCCCCCGTTCGGCCCGTAGCGCGCGTAGCCGGGGCCCGAGCGCCTCCAGCACCTCGTCGAGCTCCGCCACGTGGGAATCTTGCCGTTCCGGCAACAGAGTTTGTCAACCCGCTCCGGCCCCGGGCACGGTGGGGCCATGGACGACGACGAGATCGCGAGGCTCTTCGAGCCCGAGGGCTGGGAGGAGCGGTACGCCGGCGAGGACGCCGTCTGGAGCGGCCGGCCCAACCCGCAGCTGGTGGCCGAGGCGACCGCCCTCACACCGGGCACGGCACTCGACGTGGGCTGCGGCGAGGGCGGCGACGTCATCTGGCTGGCCCGGCAGGGCTGGCACGCGACCGGCGCCGACTTCTCCGCCAACGGGCTCGCCCGCGCGGCGCGGCATGCCGAGTCCGCCGGCGTCGGCGAGCGCACCGACTGGTGGCGGGTCGACGCGCGCTCCTTCGACGCCGCCGGCCGGCGGTTCGACCTCGTGACCACGCACTTCCTGCATCCGGCCGCCGGCACGATCGTCGACGTGACGAGGCGCCTGGCGGGAGCGGTCGCCCCGGGCGGGCACCTCCTCGTCGTCGGCCACGCGCCGGTCGAGGGCTTCGGCCACCGCCTGTCCGAGCGTCACCGGCAGGCGATGTGGTTCGCCGCGGACCTCCTCCCCGGGCTGCCCGACGGGTTCGAGGCGCTGGTCGTCGAGGAGCGTCCGCGCACCATGGTCCGCGACGGCGAGACGATGGAGGTCCAGGACGCCACGCTGCTCGCCCGGCGATCGCGCGACGTCGTACTCGGCCTGGGGGGGTCAACCCGCCCCGTAGGGGTCCTTCGGCGTGGGGATGCGCGTCACCTCGCTCGCCTCCAGGACGGGGTCGGTGCCGTTCCGGCCGGTCTGCGGCACCCAGGTGCCGGTGACCCGGACCCAGCGGTTGCGGGCAGGAGCGGGGGCGCCCCGGATCTCCACCCGCTCGACCACGGCGTCGGCGGCGCAGCAGAAGATGACCAGTCGCGTGAGGTACCACGCGTCTCCGGTCCCGCTGACGAAGCCGTCCATCGTGAGCGGCACGCCCGTGAGCTGCATCGGGTCGTCGTCCTGGGCCGCGTCCCAGGTGAGGTCGTCCACCCCGATCGAACGCGGCCCCGAGCCCGTGTCCGGCAAGATCACGAGCGCGGGCGGAAGCGCCGTGGCCGGCTCCGCCGCTGCCTGGGAGGGCCGGTGCTCGGCGAGGTAGGCGCCCAGCGGCGGGGGCGACACGGCGAAGACGACGATCGTCGGCGCCAGGAGCAGCCACGTCGACCAGGGCACCCGCTCGCCCTCGGGGCCACGGCTGAGGGCGGGGCCGAGCGCCATCAGCGCCAGGACGAGGCCGGCGCCGACGATCGGCCAGCGCATCCACGGCAGCACGAAGCGGAGGTACTCCCCGGACCACGCCAACCGGAGGAGGACGGCGGCGAGGAGCGCGACGACGAGTCCCTGCGTACGGCGGCTCACAGCAGCAGCCATCCCGTCGCGACGGCGCACAGCAGGGCGACGACGAGGACGACCGGCACGAACTGCCGGGCGAACGCCATCCCGAACTGACCGGCCTCCATCGTGGCCAGCTTGACGTCCATGGCCGGCCCGACGACGAGGAAGGCGAGCTTGGCGGTGTCGGAGAAGGAGGTGAGGCTGGCCGCGACGAACGCGTCCGACTCCGAGCAGAGCGCGGCGACGAACGCGAACGTCGCCAGGGCGAGGACGCCGAGCACGGCGTGGCCGGCGACGGAGTCCATGATCTCGCGCGGCACGAACGTGTTGACCGCCGCCGCGGCCATGGCCCCGAAGACGAGGAAGCCGGCCGCGTGGAGGAAGTCGTGGTGCGCGGCCTGGAGGAAGGACTGATGGTGGTCGTGCGCCCGGACCCGTCGCTCCAGCCGGAGCCGGTCACCTCGCAGCACGCACCACCAGCCGACGAGGACGGCCGTGGCGAGCGAGGCGCCCACGCGGGCCACCACCATCGTCTGGTCCGCGCGGAAGGCGACCGCCGTGGACACGATCACCGTCGGATTGATGGCCGGCGCGGCCAGCAGGAAGGTCACGGCGGCCCCCGGGCCGACTCCCCGGCGCAGGAGGCTGTCCGTGACGGGAACCGCCGCGCACTCGCACCCGGGGAGGCAGATGCCGGCGAGCCCTGCGACCGGCACCGCGAGGACCGGACTGCGCGGCACGATCCTCCGGATGATCCGCTCCGAGACCAGCCGGGAGATCACCGTCGACAGCAGCACTCCGCCGACGAGGAACGGCGTGGACTGCACGACCACCGCGACGAACATCGTGCACCACGTCTGCACGGCCTCCGAGGTGATCTCGGCGCGGATCCAGCGCTGGCCCGCGATCACGAGGATCACCAGCAGAGCGACGAGCTCCGCCTGTCCCAGCGCGCGGGCGCGCCTCGGCGTCACGCGGCCTCCCGACCAATCGCCGGCCGCGCCCAGCCGTGACGGTTGCGCCAGCCGCCGATCAGGCGGCACACGACGTAGATCGAGAAGGAGATCGTCGTGACGTAGGGGCTGATCGGCACGCTGCCGCCGAGGGCGAGCAGGATCCCGCCCATCACCGAGACGAAGCCGAAGAGCATGCTCAGCAGCGGCATCGCGCGCGGCGAGGCGGTGACCCGCATGGCGGCCGCCGCCGGCGTGCAGATGATGCTGAGCACGAGCAGCGCGCCGATGATCTGGATCGAGATCGCGACCGCGAGCCCGAGCAGCAGCATGAAGACGGGCGACAGGGCGGCCACCGGCACGCCGCGCGCGGCGGCGAGCTCCGGGTCGGTGCTCGCGAAGACGAGAGGACGCCAGAGCACGAGGAGGCCGGCGACCACGACGACCGCGGTCACGCTCAGCCAGCGCAGCTGGGGCGTGTCGATCGCGACGATCTGACCGGTGAGCAGGCCGAACTTGTTGGCCGCGCGTCCGTGGTAGAGCGCGAGGAAGAGCACGCCGAGCCCGAGCCCGAACGGCATCAGCACCCCGATGACCGAGTTGCGGTCGCGGGCCTTGGCGCCGAGCGAGCCGATGATCACCGCGGCGATGAGCGAGCCGACCAGCGCACCCGCCACCACGCTGACGCCGATCAGCAGCGCGGCCGTCGCGCCGGCGAACGACAGCTCGCTGACGCCGTGGACGGCGAAGGGCAGGTCGCGCATCATGACGAAGCTGCTGATCAGCCCGCCGACCAGGCCGAGGATCGCTCCGGCGATGAGGGAGTTGTGCACCAGGCCCAGCAGCTCGCCGTAGTCGGTGAAGTCGAAGATCTGGTGCCAGACGTCGGAACCACTCACCGCGACGGCTCCTCGACGTGGTGGACGTCCTCGGGCGAGTCGGGAACGCCGGCGACCAGGATGCGACCGCCCGAGCGGACGACCTCGATCGGGGCGCCGAAGAGGTCGCTCAGCGCCTCCGACGTGAGCACCTCGCCGACGGTCCCGGCCCGGAACCGGCCGCCGGCGAGGTAGAGCACCCGGTCGACGTACGGCAGGACGGGGTTGATCTCGTGGGTGACGAAGACGACGGCGGTGCCGTGCTCGCGGCGGCGGCGGTCGACCAGGCTGGTGATGGTCCGCTGGCTCGCGAGGTCGAGCGAGAGGAGCGGCTCGTCGCAGAGCAGGAGCTCCGGGTCGGAGACGAGCGCCTGGGCGATCCGGAGGCGCTGCTGCTCTCCGCCGGAGAGGAGGCCGACGGGCATGTCGGCGTACTCCAGCGCGCCGACGTGCTCCAGCGCCTCCTCCACCTGTGGCCAGCCGACCCGCCCGGGCAGCGCGATCCCCCACCGATGGCCGTCGAGGCCGAGGCGTACGACGTCACGCGCGCGCAACGGCGTCGTCGGGTCGAGCCGGCGCTGCTGCTGGACGTAGCCGATCCGGCGGCTCCCCCGCCGGGCCGGCCGGCCCGCGACCAGCAACGACCCGGACGTCAGCGGCTGCAGGCCGAGGATCGCCCGCAGGAGGCTCGACTTGCCGGAGCCGTTGGAGCCCAGCACGGCCACGAACTCACCGGGGCGCACCTCCAGGTCGAGCCCGGACCACAGCCGGTGGCTGCCGTAGCTCAGCGCCGCGTCGCGAAGCTCCAGCGCCGGCCGAGGGGGAGAACACGCCCCAGAACCGTCCGTCATGCCGAGCGATCCCCGATCAGCCGAGCGCCGACTGGAGCTGCGCGAGGTCGTCGGCCATCCAGGTCAGGTAGTCCTGACCGTCCGGCAGGGTCTCGCGTACGCCCACGACCGGGATGTCGTTCTCCTTGGCGGCCTTGAGGACCGCTTCGGTCTCGGGGCCGGTGGTCTGCTCGTTGTAGGCGAGCAGGACGACCGACTTGCCGGCGAAGAGGTCCGTTGTCTCCTTGAGCACGGCCGGCGAGATCCCCTCGCCCTCCTCGATGCCCTCGCTGAACTCGTCGGGCGTCTTGTTGACGAGGCCGACGGCCTCGAGCAGGTAGAGCGGGACGGGCTCGGTGATGGCCACACCCTCGCCCTGGTGGGCGCTCTTGATCTCCGCCTCGGTCGCGATGAAGCCGTCGAGCCGAGTCGAGAAGGCCTTCTCGTTGGCGTCGTACGTCGACGCGTTGGCCGGGTCGGCGGCGGCGAGCGCCTCCTCGACCTTCGCGGCGATCCTCTGCACCGACGGGTAGTCGTACCAGATGTGCTCGTTGAGCTCTCCGTCCTCCGGCGCGACGTGCCCGGAGATGTCGACCGCGTTGAGCACCACCGGGTCGCCGCCCGCGGTCTTGAGCATGGTGTCGACGAAGTCGTCGTACCCCCCTCCGTTCTCCAGGACCAGGTCGGCCTTGGAGAGGGCGAGCTGGTTCTGGGTGTCGGCCTCGTAGGAGTGCGGGTCCGTGTCGGGGTCGCTGATGATCGAGGTGATCCGCACCGTCGAGCCCGCCAGGTCGCCGGCCACCTGCTTCACCACGTCGCCCCAGACGTCCGTCGAGGCGACGACGTCGACGGTCTCGGCGCTCGACGAGGTCGAGCCCGAGGCGCTCGGTGCCTCGTCGTCCGACCCGCAGCCCGCGGCGAGAGCCACCGCGGCCACCACGCTCAGACCCAGACCCCACTGACGTGCCCTCATGCTTGCCTGCCTTTCGATAGTGATAACGACGTTCATTAACAATGGAACCTTAGCCTATGAGATTGGGAATCGTTCCCATCAGCGGCTCACGCGACACGATTGATCGGGCCGAGCCACGGCTCGAGCCCGTCCCAGGACTCGTCCCAGACGCGGCCGCGGCCGGCGAGCTCCTCGTCCGTGAGAAGACAGCGCCCGAAGGCGGCCCTGATCTGCGCGCGCCCGTCGCGGTCGTCGTCGATGCCGGTGACCACGATCCGGGTGAGCGGCGACTCGCCGCGTCCCCACCGGCGGCTCGACCCCACGCTCGCCTGGCCGCCGGCCCCGTCCCACACGCAGATGTCGCGGGGCCGCGTGGGCAGCCAGAAGCAGCCGCGCGATCGGCGGGGGCCGGCGCCCAGGGTGGCGAGCTCGTCGTGGAAGCGAAGCGGGTGGAACGGACGGTCGGAGGAGAGATCCAGACGCCACGCGCCGCCGTCGGGCACGGGCGGCAGCCCGCCACGACGGACCGCGGCGACCCACGCCTCGACAGCCTGGTGGCGATGGACCCCGGCCGCCAGGGTCTCGGCGTCGAGCAGCGAGGGGTCCTCGACGATCGGGATCCGCGGTCGCGCGAGGGCGGCGAGCAGCGCCCTCTCCTCGGCGCAGGCCGGCTCGGTCAGGCTGACGACGTCGGCGTACTCGACCATCGCGCAGCCGACCTCCGCGGTGCCGCGGCGATCGTCCCCCGACGTGGCCAGTCCGCGCTCGTCGAGGAGGTCCTCCCCCAGCAGGTCCTCGGCGACCGTCGCTCCGTCGAGGGCGGCGATCACGGCGGCGACGGCGACGTGCGGAGCGTTGCGCGGCGCCCAGCCCAGCACCCGGCACACCTGAGCGGCCTCCGCGGCGACGGGAAGGCACGCCACGATCCGCGACCAGCGGCCCGAGCGTGCCAGGCGCTCCAGCGTGGGGACGATATCCTCGCGGATGGCGCAGTCCACGCAGGCGTGAGCGAGGCTGATCTCCTCGCGCTCGATGACACCGGTGACGTCACTGACCACGCGATGCAGGAGCTGCCGCCCGGGGTCGATGGTGTGGCGCACGGCGACGGCGCCGGCGAGGCCGAACTGCAGCGAGATGGCGCTCGCCAGCATGGCGGCCTCGTCGAGGCCGCTGACGAGGAGGACGGGAGTCGTGCGCCCGTAGGCCGGATGGACGTTGTGCTTCACGGTGGAGCTCCCTGTCGGATCTAGTGATAACGGTTCTCACTATATCCATCGGGACGTCGTGCCTCGCAACCGGGGGACGGCGCCCGCCGTCTCACGTTCGAGGCGGCCGGCCGGCGGAGCGTCGCTCCCCCCAGAAGTCGTCGAAGACGGGATCGTGGGCATCGGGCGGGTCCGGGTCTCCGCCCACCGCGGGTCCGGCCGGGCGTGCCCGGACGGCCAGGCAGGCGGCGATCGCGGTCGTGATCGGCATGGCCGCGACCAGCCCGATCGCGCTGCAGAGCGTGCGGACGACCTCGGTGGCGATGTCCTCCTGGGTGAGGAGCTCCAGAGCGGGCCGGTCGTAGAGGTAGAGGAGGAGGAGAACGGACATCGCCGCCCCGGCGTACGCGAAGACGATCGTGTAGATGGTCGAGGCGATGTGGTCGCGCCCGATCCGCATGGCCCGCGCGAAGACGTCCCGGCGGGGCGCGTCGGGGGCCGCGGCGCGGAGCTCCCACACGGCCGAGGCCTGAGTGATGGTCACGTCGTTGAGCACGCCCAGGCCCGCGACGATGATCGCGCAGGTGAGCAGACCGCGGAAGTCGATGTCGCCCGCCATCGCCGAGAGCACCCCCGAGGCCTCGTCGCTGAAGCCGCTGAGGTGCGTCGACGCGACGGCGTACTGCGTGACGGCGGCGGTGACCGCGATGCCGGCCAGCGTCCCCGCCAGCGCGACGCTCGTCCGCAGGGAGAGGCCGTGGGCGACGTAGAGGACGACGTACATGATCGCCGACGAGCCGACGAGGGCGATCGGCAGCCCGGGACCGCCCGCCACGAGCGCCGGAAGGACGAACCGGACCAGCATCAGTCCGCTGAACACGAGCGCGACCAGGGCGAGGAGCCCTCGATGCCGGGCGACCACGACGACGAGCGCCACGAAGACGACCACCAGGACCGCCAAGGACCCGTTCCGGTCGATCCCGAACGCCGAGTCCAACGTCTGGGCCTCCGAGTCCGCGAGGGGCCCGGCCACCGCCGACGACGCGGTGTCCGCGCTGCCGGGAACGCTCATCAACTCGATCCGATCCCCGGGGCCGAGTCCGGACGACGCCATCGGGCCCTGCAGCTCGACCTTGCTGAGGCGACCGGCGGAGTCACCCGTCAGCACTCGGACCGTGGCGAGGTCGCAGGAGCCCGCCGCGGCGAGCGTCTCCGGGTCGGAGAGGCCGCCCTCCTCGACGTCGTCCTCGGTGCCGCATCCCTGGGTGATGCTGACGATCCGGGCCTTCGGGAAGGTGACGCCCGGTGCCGCGAACTGGGCTCGTGAGGTGGCCTCGGCGACCGCGCTCCGGTCGGGCCACAGATCGCGCAGCCCGACGAGGGTCGCGACGGCGACGACGGCGAGGAGCACCAGCAGCGCGATGCGCGGTCCGCGGGTGACCGCGACCGGCTCCGATGTGCCGTCGGTGTGGCTGTGGGCCATGGGGGGCGCCCGCTACGACCGCCGCTCAGCGCAGTCGGCACACGTCCCGAACAGCTCGATGGTGTGGCTCACGTCGGAGAATCCGTGGTGCGCCGCCATGGCGTCGGCCCACCGCTCCACCGCCGGCCCCTGCACCTCGACGGTGTGCCCACACCAGCGGCACACCAGATGATGGTGGTGACCCTGGCTGCAGGCGCGGTAGACGGACTCGCCCGAGTCGGTCTTGACCACGTCCGCGCTCCCCGCGTCGACCAGCGACTGCAGGGCGCGGTAGACCGTCGCCATCCCGACCCCGGTGCCGGCGGTGCGCAGGGCTGCGTGGATCTCCTGGGCGCTGCGGAACTCCGACGAGCCGGAGAGCTCGTCCACGACCGCCTGGAACGGGCGGGTGGCCCGCTCCCGTGTCCCCGCCTGACCCGCCACTCGCGCTCCGCCCGTCATCGCTCTCTCCTCCGCCTGTCGACCCGTCCCCCAACCTACCGCTGCCGACGCGAGATCCCGGGACCCCAACGCCGAGTGGGGCCTCCCCTCAGGGCGAGTGGGGGCGAGGCTCGCCCCCAC
>NZ_JASGDD010000217.1:0-11013 GCF_047607365.1 Nocardioides sp.
CGCGCGGCCCGCCTCTGAGAGGTCTACCTCCTGGTCACCTTGAGCCGCACCGCGGCGCTGCGCGATCCGCTGACGTTGGTGCTGCCGGCGTACACGACGCGCAGCCGGTAGGTGCCCGCCTTGCGGAGCCTCGGCAGCGCGACCTTGAGCGTGCCGTTCCTGGCGGCGCTCAGGCTGTAGCTCGCGATCACCTTGGCGCCCTTGAGGACCCGGACGACGCCCGTGGGCGTGGCGGCGGCGCGCACCGTGATGGTCGCCCTGACCCTCGTGCCCCGGGTCACCTTGTGCCTGGCCAGCCTCAGCGTCGCGCTGGAGGAGACCCTGGCCACCGCGTAGGTCGTCGAGGCGGTCGAGCCGGCGAGGGCCTCGCCGGGATCTCCCGCGTACGTCGCGGTGACGGTGTGGCGACCGGCGTCCACGTCGGCGGGAAGAGCGACGGTCGCGGCGCCGCCGGTCAGCGTCGCCGAGCCCACCGTCGTGCCGTCGACGGCGACCGTGACCGTTCCGGACGCGGGCTCTCCGGCGGCGTCGGCGACCGAGACGCGGGCGGAGCCGGCGTGACCGTAGGTGGTCCCGTCCGCCGCGACCGTCGTGGTCGAGGCGGCGTCGGAGTCGGGCACCGAGACCACGATCGGGTCGCCGTACGTCCCCGTGATGGTGCGGCCTGCCAGGTCCGCGGCCGTGTAGGTGGTGCCGCCCTGGGTGATGGACACGGTCTTGCCGCCCTGCCCGACGATCGTGGAGGTCGCGTCGACGGTGAGGCTGGTGAGGTACGACGTGCCGGTCACCTTCCAGGTGGAGGCGTCGGCCAGGTCGACGATGACACCGTTGTTGACCGGCGCCGAGACCGTGTTGGTCACCTCGCCGATGTGCCGGTAGCCGTCGCCGGCGTAGGTGATCGTGCCGACGTCGTGCACCGAGGTGCTGGAGGAGATCAGCCCGGTGACCTTCGAGCCCGAGAGGTTGAGGACCAGGTTCTTCGGCACCGTCTCGTAGGCCGCGTTGTAGTAGTCGCCGGTGGTGGCGATGTCGGTCAGGTTCACCACCGCGGGCTTCTTGCTGCTCGAGGTGTCGGTCAGGTCCCAGCTGGTGGTGCGGGTCGCCGTGGCGCCGGGGTTGCCGTAGACCGGGTCGGTGTAGGTCGAGGTGGTGCTCAGGCCGCCCGGGTCGTCGCTCTCCATCACCTGGAAGATGACACCCGTGCCGCTCTTCACGGTCGCGCCGGCGGAGCCGTCGAGGTTGAGCGTGACGCCGCTGGCCTTGTCCTGGAACGTCGTCTCGCCGGTCGTGATCGCCGTGGCGCCGCCGATGTTCACCGTGCCGCCGGCGATGTTGCTGCTCCCGCCGCCGTGCCACATGATCCCGAACCGGCCGGAGTCGATCGTGGTGGCGCCGGCGACGACGTCCGCGATGTCCTCGGCGGTCAGGCCGAGGCTGTGCTCGACGTTGAGCGCGGCGACGGCCGCCGTGCTGGCGTCGCCGAGGTTGATCGTGCCGCCGGTGCTGATCACGCCGTAGTCGTCGACGTCGAAGGTCGTGCCGAGGAAGGTGTCGGTCACGCTGCTCCCGTCGGCGTACGAGCCGTAGCCGCCGTCGAGCGTGGTCACCTTCGTGCCGATCGAGGTGAGGAAGCTGTTGGACGTCGAGTCGGTGGAGAGCACGCCCCAGTTGGTCGAGGAGACGTCGTCGTTGAGGTAGGTGGCCTTGGTCCCGTTGCCGACCATGTTGGTCGCCCGGACGTTGCCGGTCAGGCCGAGCGCCCACGGCACCGCGCGCATGTTCGGCGGCGGGGAGAGCGTGTAGTCGCTCGGGAGCGTGCCGTCGTGGGTGACGATGGTCGAGTCCTTGATCACGCCGGTGGCGCCGTCGGTGACCACCACGCCGGAGCGGACGGCACCGGTGTTGTCGATGTCGGCGCCCTCGACCCGCACGCTGGTGCCGCTGTTGGCGGCCCGGATGCCGGCGCCGATCCCGGCGAAGTCGAGACGGCCGTTGCCGTCGAAGGCGATGGTCGGGTCGGTGATGCGGTACTCGCCGCCCTCGACGTCGATGCCGGCCATGCCCTCGCCGGTGGAGGCGATGGTGACGCCGTCGGCGCCGTCGGCGTCGTAGCTGCCGCCACTGACCGCCTGGCTCACCGAGCGGCCGGCGTTGACTCCCGAGGAGTCGATCGCGAGCGCCTGTCGCAGCGGGAAGGTGGTCCCGAAGATGGTGTAGGGCAGGGTGGTCGTGAGCACCAGCTGGACGCCGGTGCCGGAGCTGGAGCCGTAGGTCCCGGGGACGAGCACCGGCGCGGTGACGTTGGCGCCGTCGTAGGCCTGGCCCGTCTCGACGCCGTCGACCACGATGCTCAGCGAGTAGCCGTCGGGCACCGTGATGGCGGAGGTGGCGTCGGTGATCACCAGCTTCTGCAGCGAGGTGGTCGCGGAGACCGTGCAGGTCTCGCCCGAGGCGACGGTGAGGACTCCGCCGGTGAGGGTGTCGCCGCCGTCGCAGCTCACGGTGTCGTCCGCCGCCGCCGGCGACGCGGCGGGGAGCTGGGCGAGGGACAGCGATACGGCGGCGACCGCGATCGACAGGGGCGCCGCCAGGCGGCCGGTCCGGAACATGGCATCTCTCCTGATCTCCCGGGTCGGTGCGGCCCGAGAAGTCGAGTAGACCGCCGACGTCCCGTGTGACAGAAGTCACATGATCGGCATGGCTCCCATCCCCGACCGCGATGCCTCGCCTCCTCGATCGTCGATCAGCCTCAGCCCCCAGAACAGCGCGAAGAGGGCGAGCAGCCCGACCTCGGTGCCCAGGAGGGCGAAGCGCCAGGCGTGCGCCAGGGCGAAGACGACGCACACCGCGGCCATCCCGGCCACGATCGACCAGTAGGCGCCGTCGAGCCGGGTGGGGCTGGCCGACGCCTCGCGCGCGAGATGGCGCACGCCCCAGTCGGTGTTGAGCACCACCACGCCGGCGAACGGCAGGAAGGTGAAGACCGCGGCGAGGGCATGCGCGTGCGCGGCGAAGGAGTCGCGGTCGGCCAGCACCCACGTCACGCCGACCAGCCACGCGGCGGCCGTCAGGACGAGGCCGGCGATCCCCCAGGGCGTCGGGCGACCGGGCTGACGGCGTACGGCGAGGAGGACGACGAGGTAGCCGACGGCCAGCACCGCGAGGTAGGTCAGGGCGTTGTTGACGATGGCGGGGACGTCGGGCAGCCGACCCTCCTCGGGCGTGGGCACGAAGGCGACCATCGGCGCCGAGACGCCCGCCAGGTTGAGGCAGACGTCCTCGGCGTCGGTGAAGCCGCGCAGCGCGACGAGGCAGACCCCGATCGCGGTGAGCGCGCCGATGAAGACCGGCCCGGCGGCGGTGTAGTAGTAGGCGCTGATCGAGGTCTGCCACCCGCCGCGCACGGTCTCGGCCGCCACCGAGATCGCGAGCGCGAGCAGCAGCGCCAGGAGCGCGAACCGGACATAGCGGTAGGTCGTCAGCTCCGCCGACGTCGTCACCCGAGTGAGACTCACCCTCCCGTCATACCCGATCGCGCCCCGTCTCTCACCCGACGGCGGGCTGTTGGGAGACCGCGGCCTTAGCCTTCGGCGGACGGCGGGGTGACGGCGGGGTCGTCGTCCGGGCTGCCTAGGCGGTCCGGGGGCTCAGCGGGCCCGGCGAGGTCGGCGACGTCCACGAAGGCGCGGCCGCCGCCGCGCTTCGCGGAGAACATCGCGGTGTCCGCGGCGTGGACCAGGCCGTCCACGTCCTGGGCGTCGCGCGGGGACCGGGCGAGGCCGACGCTCGCCGAGACGCGGACGGTGCGGGAGTCCTCGTCGAGCCCGTCGACCCCGAGGACGACCGGCTCCTCGATCGCGGCCAGCAGTCGCCGGCCGAGGTCGGCCGTCTCGCGGGCGGCGTCGCCCTCGCCGCTCCCGGCGCCGCTCGGGGCGATGACGGCGAACTCGTCGCCACCGAGCCGGGCGACCGTGTCGCGAGGACCGGCGGCCTGCGTCAGCCGGGAGGCGAGGACGACGAGGAGCGCGTCGCCCGCGCGGTGGCCGAAGGTGTCGTTGACCGACTTGAAGCCGTCGACGTCGACGTAGACCAGGCCGACCTCGCCGGCCTCGATGGCCTCGTCCAGCCGCTCGCGGAACTCCTTGCGGTTCGCGACGCCCGTCAGCGAGTCGTGCGAGGCCTGGTAGCGGATCACCGCCGCGCTCGCCACGAGCTCGGAGTGCTGCGCGTCGTAGTGCAGCGCCAGGCGGCGCCATCCGCCGCCCGAGAGCCCGACCGCCAGCACCAGCATCGTCAGGACCAGGCCGCCGGCACCGACGATCCAGGGAGTCAGCGCCTCGACCGGGGTGGCGAAGCCGGGGCCGGCGGCGTACCGGGCCACCCAGGTCTGCCCCGGGAGCTCGACCGAGCCGGATCGCTGGAGCGAGGACGCCGCCCCGAGCGGCACCGGGGTGCCGTCGGCCTTCGGCGGCCTGCTCGACCACAGCAGCGCGCCGTCGCCGTCCGTGACCTCGAACTGGAGGTGCGAGGCGAACTCGCCGCGCAGGCCGACCATGAAGTCGGGCGCCCGGAAGGCGGCGCTCAGCCATCCGGCGAACTCGCCGTGCTCGGTCACCGGGAAGTAGGCGATGAAGCCGGGGCGGTCGTCGATCTGCCCGGCCAGCCGCAGGCGCGGGCTGACCTGCGCCTCGCCCAGTCTCCGGGCCTCCTCCATCACGGCGCGACGCATGGGATCCTGCATCATGTCGACGCCGAGCACCATCTGGTTCTCGGGCGAGAACGGGGCGACGTAGAGGATCGGCGAGTGCAGGGCGGTCTCTCCCGGAACGCCCGTGGGCGAGCGCACGGTGTAGTGGGAGATGAGCGCCGGGTCCTCCATCCCGTCCGGCACCTCGCTCGCACGTACGCCGGCGACGAACGCGTCGAGGTCGGCGTCCGCGACGGCCGGCGCGAACGACAGGGACTTGAAGCCGGGATAGCGGTCGCCGAGGTCGAGCGCGTCGACGTAGGCCACCCACTCGTCACGGGAGACCCCGTTCGAGCCGGCGAAGAACGCCGCGCCGCCACGCAGGATCTGGACGTACGCCTGCATCCGCTGCACGATCGCGACGTCGACCTGGGAGGACTCGAACGCGAGCCGGTCGCGAAGGTTCCGCTTGACCACCTCGTGCGCGCCCCACGTGGCCGCGACGGACAGCCCGAGGCAGATGAGCACCACCCCGATCAGCCCCGCGCGCCCGCCCGCCGTCAGCCGAGGACGAGCTGACTCCCCCCGCGTCCCCACGGTGGCAGCCTAGGACCAAAGGCCCAGCCGGGCGGGACCCGATCGGCACGACAGGGGACGGGTCGCCTGCGGCATCCCCGCAGGTCAGGACAGCTCCCGTGCGTCACACACGTCGCATCCGACGCTCAGGCGAGCAGGCCGCCCCATTCAACGTCGCCGTGTGCATAGAGAGCGAGGCCTGCATCACCCTCCCAGAGATCGATCCACGTCGGCGAGCCGTGGCCCTTGACGAATCGCGGCCGGCTCGATGCGAGGATTCCGAGGACGCCCGGCTCAATCCACTCGGTCTCGCATCCGACCGATCCACCGCATCCGCAGCCCTCGAAGGCCACCAGAGCACCGTCGGCCACCAGTTCCTGAGCCCTCTTCGGACTCACCTCGCCGATCCGGCTCAGCAGATGGCCTGACGGGTCGAAGAGCTCCCCGTTCACGTTGAACCCGCCCGGCCGAACCGTGCGTTCGTGCTTCGGCGCGGCCTTCGCCTCCGCCGCGATCTCGGCGAAGGTCCTGTCGCGGCGGCTCATCTCCCCATCATGGCGACGTCCGGCCACCGACGCACGCCCGATTCCGATCGGGAGGATCCCTCAGTAGTACCAGGGGTACGGCGACCAGTCGGGGTCGCGCTTCTCCAGGAACTGGTCGCGACCCTCCTGGGCCTCGTCGGTCATGTACGCCAGGCGGGTGGTCTCGCCGGCGAAGAGCTGCTGGCCGACGAGGCCGTCGTCGAGGAGGTTGAAGCTGTACTTGAGCATCCGCTGGGCGGTCGGGGACTTGCCGTTGATCGCCTCGCCCCACGCCAGGGCGGTGCGCTCGAGGTCGGCGTGGTCGACGACCCGGTTGACCGCGCCCATGCGGTGCATGGTCTCGGCGTCGTACTCCTCGGCGAGGAAGAAGATCTCACGGGCGAACTTCTGTCCGACCTGCCTGGCAAGGTAGGCGCTGCCGTAGCCGCCGTCGAAGGAGCCGACGTCGGCGTCGGTCTGCTTGAACCGCGCGTGCTCCTTCGACGCGAGGGTCAGATCGCACACGACGTGAAGGGAGTGACCGCCACCAGCAGCCCATCCAGGAACCACACAGATGACCACCTTCGGCATGAAGCGGATCAGCCGCTGGCATTCGAGGATGTGCAGTCGCGCGAGCTTGGCCTTGTCGATGACGCTCGGCTCCTCGGCACCGGTGTCGCCGCTGCCGATCTGCTTGTCCTCGTACTGGTAGCCGGCCCGGCCGCGGATGCGCTGGTCGCCGCCGGTGCAGAAGGCCCACTTGCCGCTCTTGGCACTGGGGCCGTTGCCGGTCAGGATGACGCAGCCGACGTCTGCGGACGTACGCGCGTGCTCGAGGGTGCGGAGCAGCTCGTCGACCGTGTGCGGACGGAAGGCGTTGAGCACGTCGGGCCGGTCGAAGGCGATCCGCACGGTGCCGTGCGCCTTGGCGCGGTGGTAGGTGAGATCGGTGAGGTCCTCGAAGCCGGGGACCTCGTCCCACTCCTCGGGGTCGAAGATCTCGCTGACGCCGTCGATCGCGCTCATGGCGCCCGAGGCTACTCAGTCGACGGGCTCCAAGAGGAAGAGGGGGATCTGCCGCTCCGTCTTCTTCTGGTACTCGCCGTAGGTCGGCCACGTCTGCACGGCGTAGTCCCACCACTGCGACCGCTCGTCGCCGTCGAGCTCGCGTACGACGTAGGGCTTCTTGACCGGGCCGTCCTGGAGCTCGACCTCGGGGTGGGCGCGGAAGTTGTGCACCCAGACCGGGCTGACGTCGGCGCCGCCCTTGGAGGCGACGGCGAGGTAGCGACCGTCCTTCTCGACGCGCATGAGCGGCGTCTTGCGGATCGCGCCGGTCTTCGCGCCGCGGTTGGTGATGACGATGATCGGGTCGCCGGTGTCGCGCAGCGTGTTGCCCTCGGCGCCGTTGGAGGACTCGAACGCCTCGACCTGGTCGCGGACCCACTGGGCCGTGCTGGGGATGTAGTCGCTGGAAGTCGCCATGTGGGGTCAATGCCCGACCGCACCGCGCCTATTCCGAGGGCGTGGACGCCAGGACGGGCGCTGCGTGGGCGCGACACGCGGGGAGCATGGGGGTGTCGCGCCGGAAGCGCGCACGTCCTGCCACGGGCAGACTGTCGCCATGCCGGACTCGGAGCTCCTGCGCGCGTGGTCGCGCTTCGTCGCCGATCCCGGCTCGCCGTTCACGATCCCCGGTCACAAGCACCGTGCCGGCGCGATCTGGCCCGAGCTGGGCGAGGTCGACGCCGGCGACGTGCCGATGTTCGGCGGGCTGGCGCCGGTCAAGTCGGCCGTCTCGGTGGTGGCCGCCGCCGAGGCGCGTACGGCGGAGCGCTGGGGCGCCGACTGGTGCCGCTACTCCACCGGCGGATCCACCCATGCCAACCAGGTGCTCGCCCTCGCGGTCGGCCCTCCCGGTGACGAGGTGCTCGTCGCGCGCAACGCCCACCGGTCGGTGCTGTCGGGGCTGATCCTGGCCGGCCTGACCCCGCGATGGATCGCACCCTCGATCGGTGCGGACGGGCTGGTCGAGGGGATCTCCGCCGCGGCGCTGGCCGAGGCGATCGCGGCATGGCCGAGGGCGACGGCGCTGTTTCTCGTCGAGCCGTCGTACGTCGGGACGCTGTCGGACCGGTCCTCGCTCATCGCGGCCGCGCACGAGGCAGGGCTCGCGGTGGTGGTCGACCAGGCGTGGGGCGCCCATCTCGGCTTCCACCCGTCGCTGCCGTCGCACGCTCTCGCGCTCGGTGCCGACGCGATCGTGATGAGCGCCCACAAGACGCTCCCGGCGTACTCACAGGCATCGATCGTGCTCGCCCGGACCGAGCGACTGGACCGCGGGCGGCTGGAGCGCGCCTTCGACCTCTCCTTCACCACCAGCCCCGCCGGCTCGATCCTCGCCTCGACGGACGGAGCGGTCGCCCTGCTCGACAGCCCTCTCGGCGAGGAGCTGCTCGGCGCGGCGATCGTGGCGGTGGCGCGGGCGCGGGACCGGCTACGGGCGGCGGGACTCGTGGTCCCCGGCCCCGACACGCACGCCATCGACCCCACCAAGCTGGTGATCCAGATCCCTCACGGCGGCGGGCTCGCGCTCGAGCAGACCCTGATCGCCGCGGGGCTCGCGCCCGAGCTGGCCGACGAGCACCTGATCGTCCCGTCCGTCACCATGCTCGACCGGCCCGAGGACGTGGACCGCCTGGTCTGCCTCCTCGTCGCCGAGACCCAGGGGCGTGCGGCCCGAGGCCCGCGCGGCCGCGCCCCGAGATCCGGATTGCTGCTGGCCGACACCCCTGCTCCCGCTCAGGTGATGACACCTCGCGAGGCCTTCTTCGCTGCCGCCACCACGGTCACGGCGGAGGAGGCGGTCGGGCGGGTCAGCGCCGAGCTGATCGCCCCCTATCCGCCCGGCGTGCCGGTGCTGGTTCCCGGCGAGGAGATCACGGTCGAGACGATCGAACTGCTCCGTGGGGCAGCCGCGGACGGCGTACGGATCGCCTATGCCGCCGACCCCACGCTCGCCAGCTTTCAGGTCGTCGGCTCGTAACCCCCACTCGGCGTGAGGGGAGCCCCCACTCGGCACGAGGGGAGGCCCCATTCGGCGAGAGGGTCAGGGGCGGGCGATGGAGGTGGCGAGGCTGACCAGGTGGCCGAGGCGGGCGAGCTCGGAGTCGAGGAACTCGGGGCCGCCGCGACGGCCGATGACGACGATCTCGTTGCCGTCGATGCGGGCGCCGGCGTAGATCGTCTCGTCGTCGGGATGGGTCTCGTCGGGGTCGACGTCGAGCGGGCAGGCGCGCTCGATCTCGACGAACGGCAGGTCGGTGGGCGCCGACTCGGTGCGGTCGATGGTGCCGCTGGCGCGGTGGATGCGCACGGCCCAGTCGGACCGGAAGGTGTGTGGCAGCACTTCGACCAAGCGGGTGAGGGCGTCCGAGGGCTCCTCGGTCAGGCTCTCGACCGCCTCGAGGTCGAGGAAGAGGTTGCCCCCGGCCGCATAGCGCGAGATCCAGATGACGCGTACGCCGTCGAGCTGGTTGCACGCCGACACGATCGAGTCGGGCATGGCTCCCGGCGCGGTCTCGAGGAGGACGTCGTCCACGGCCCAGCCCTCGTGGGACTTCTCCACGATCTCGATCGCCTCGATGTCCCCGCCCGCCTCACCGATCGCGGTGGCGAGGCGTCCGAGCGACCCGGGGATGTCGGGGAGCTCGACGCGCAGGAGGTAGGGCACGGCTAGACCCTAGCGGCCGTGCCTGAGACGAGGGGACATCTCACTCCTCGGCCAAGGTCGGGCGGTCACGCTGCAACCGTGGTGGAGCTCCACAGGTCCTAGACTGCGGCGCGTGACGCGCGTGGAAGCGTGGGAGCGCCGGACCGACGTGCCCTTGCTCCTGCTCGCAGGAGCATTCTTGATCGCGTACGCATGGCCCATCCTCGACCCTCGGATGGACGCGAGCCTGCTGTCCTCCCTGCACGTGGTGTCGTGGGCGGTGTGGGCCGCCTTCGTCGCGGACTTCCTGGTGCGAGTCGTGCTGGCCGAGCAACGGTCGACCTACATCTACCGACACTGGTACGACGTCGTGTTGATCGCGCTGCCGATGCTCCGACCGCTGCGGCTGCTCCGACTGTTGACGTTCGCGCGCGTGCTTGACCGCGTCGTCTCACGCGGACTCGTCGGCCGCGTGACCGTCTACGTGCTTGGCGCGGCCGTCACCGCCGTGCTCCTCGGCTCCCTTGCCGAACTGGACGCAGAGCGCGGGGCGGCCGACGCGAACATCACGACGTTTCCGGACGCACTGTGGTGGGCGTTCACGACGGTCACGACTGTTGGCTACGGCGATCGCTATCCGGTCACCACCCAAGGGCGCGTCGTCGCCGGAGCGTTGATGCTGATCGGAATCGCCGTGGTCGGCGCAGTGACCGCCGCCATCGCGGCGTGGTTCATCGAGCATCTGAACGACTCCGGAACGAACGAGTCCGCGTGAGGGCGCCGGGCGTCAGCCCGGCCCCGAGGCAAGCCGCCCGACGAGGCCGGTGGCGCGCTGCGCGCGATGCTCGATCGCCGCCCGGACGGCCTCGACGCTGCCGACCACGGTGACCCGCTCCTGGGCGCGGGTGACCGCGGTGTAGAACAGCTCGCGCGTGAGCAGCGGCGAGTCGGCCGGCGGCAGCAGCACGGTCACCTCGCGGGACTGCGAGCCCTGCGACTTGTGCACCGTCATCGCGTGGAGGGTCTCGACCTCCGCCAGCCTCGAGGGCGCGTACGTCGTCGGGCGGGTCCCCGAGATGACGACCCGCAGCTCGTCGCGGCCCTCCGGATCGGCCACGACCACGCCAGTGTCCCCATTGAACAGCTCGAGCCCGTAGTCGTTGGCCGTGATGAGCAGGGGCCGTCCGGCGTACCACTCCGGGAGGTAGGCGACGCCGAGCTCGTCGGCCAGCCACCGCTCGACCCGGCGGTTCCAGAACGACGCGCCCGCCGGGCCGTCGCGGTGGGCGCACAGCAGCCGGTGCTCGTCGGCGAGGGCCAGCACCGCCGCGAGGTCGCCACCGGAGGCCACCTCGTGCAGCCGCACGGCGTGCGTCGTCAGCCGTTGCTGCAGCGCGAGCATGGCCGCGGGGTCGTCGGGATCGACGAGCCTCACCGCGGCACGCCCGCCGGCGAGGACCGCCAGGGCCGCGTCCGCGTCGCCGGCGCGGAGCGCGGCGGCCAGCTCGCCGATC
>NZ_JASGDD010000218.1:0-4541 GCF_047607365.1 Nocardioides sp.
GGGCGACGCCGACCGGGCCCGATCCCTCGCCGAACGCGCCCTGGAGGTCGCGGCCCGCCACCGCGACCTGCCGACCACCGCCGACGCGCTCGAGCTCGCCGTGGTCGCCGGCCGAGGGGAGGCCGACGACCCTCGCCTGCGCGAGGCCGCCGGCATCTGGCACTCACTCGGCGCGCAGCGCCGCATCCTGATCAACGACGTCGTCACCGCGCGTCTGGCACGTGACCGGGTCGCCGCCACCATCGCGCAGGAGCAGCTGCGCTCACTCGGCGTACACGAGGACGCCTGGCACATCGCGGGACCGTTGCGGGAGGTCGGCACGATCGGCAGTGCCGCGGTCTCGGTGCACGTGCTCGGCGCCTTCGCCCTCGTGGTCGACGGGGTGGCGGTGCCGCTCGCCTCCTGGCCGTCGCGGAAGGCACGCGACGTGCTGCGGGTCCTCGCCGTGCGTGGCGAGGAGGGGGTGTCGCGCGCCGGTCTGGCCGCCCTGATCTGGCCCGACGCCGACAACGTCGGCAACCGGCTCTCCGTCGCGCTCTCCCATGTCCGGGCCGTGCTCGACCCCGGACGCCGGCTGGGCCCGGACCACTACGTCGTCGCCGACCGCGAGCGGGTCCGGCTCGACCTGCGCCACCTGGACGTCGACGTCGTCGACGCCCGTCGCACCGCGCACCGGGCGCTCGACGCCGCCCGGACCGGCGACCCGCACGCCGTACCGCTGCTGGAGGCGGCCGCGGCCCTGCACTCGGGCGAGGTCTGCGAGGACGACCCGTACGCCGAATGGGCGATGCCCGCCCGCGACGAGCTCGAGGGCCTCGGGCGCGAGGTGCTCCGCGCGCTCGCCGAGACGCTGGTCGCCGGGGATCGTCCCCGCGAGGCGCTCCCCTGGCTGGCCCGCCTGCTCGCCTGCGATCCCTACGACGAGCCGGCCTACGCCGACCTCGTCCGGCTGCTGCACCGGCTCGGGCGCTACGGCGACGCACGCCGGCACCACCGCACCTACGCCATCCGGATGGCCGAGCTGGGCGTGCCCGCCATGACGTGGGACGAGATGGTCGAGAGCTGAGTCACTCGGCCACCTCGCGTCACACGACCCGGCCTGGAGGGGAACTTCTCGGGGGTCATGCCGGCCGAGAAGTTCCCGAGTCACCGGTTAACCGGTGACTCCCCCCCCGGAGGTCAGCTGGCGACGACGACCTCGATGCGCTGGAACTCCTTGAGCTCGGTGTAGCCCGTCGTGGCCATGGCGCGCTTGAGGGCGCCGACGAGGTTCATCGTGCCGTCGGCGACGATGCTCGGGCCGAAGAGGATCTGCTCGAGCGAGCCGACGGTGTCGAACTCGACGCGCTCACCGCGCGGCAGGGCGGCGTGGTGGGCCTCCGAGCCCCAGTGGAAGCCCTTGCCCGGCGCCTCGGCGGCGCGGGCGAACGGGCTGCCCACCATGACGGCGTCGGCGCCGCAGGCGATGGCCTTGGCGAGGTCGCCGGAGGTGCCGATCGAGCCGTCGGCGATGACGTGGACGTAGCGGCCGCCGGACTCGTCGAGGTAGTCGCGGCGGGCGGCGGCGACATCGGCCACCGCCGACGCCATCGGCACCGCGACGCCCAGGACGGTCCGGGTCGTGTGGGCCGCGCCGCCGCCGAAGCCGACGAGGACGCCGGCGGCGCCGGTCCGCATCAGGTGCAGGGCCGCCTGGTGGGTGGCGCAGCCGCCCACCACCACAGGGACGTCGAGCTCGTAGATGAACTCCTTGAGGTTGAGCGGCTCGGCCTGGGAGGAGACGTGCTCGGCCGAGACCGTCGTGCCGCGGATGACGAACATGTCGACGCCCGCGTCGACCACCGTCTTGGCGAACTCCTTGGTGTGCTGCGGGCTGAGCGCGCCGGCGACGGTGACGCCCGCGTCGCGGATCTCCTTGAGCCGCTGGGAGATCAGCTCGGCCTTGATCGGCTCGGCGTAGATCCGCTGGAGGCGCTTGGTGGCCTCGACCCCGCGCAGGCCGGCGAGCTCGTCGAGGATCGGCTCGGGCGACTCGTAGCGCGTCCAGACGCCCTCGAGGTTGAGCACGCCGAGGCCGCCGAGCTTGCCGAGCGCGATCGCGGTGGCCGGCGACATGACCGAGTCCATCGGCGCCGCCAGGATCGGCAGCTCGAAGCGGTAGGCGTCGATCTGCCAGTCGACGCTGACCTCCTCGGTGTCGCGCGTCCGCCGACTCGGCACGATCGCCACGTCGTCGAACCCGTACGCCCGCCGGGCCCGCTTCGCCCGCCCGATCTCGATCTCAGTCACCCGTGGATCCTACCGACTTCCCGAGGGCATACTGCGAGCGTTGAATCGTCTCGGGAGGCGACCAGATGCCCCGTTCACCCCGCCGCACGTTCCACGCCCTCAGAGCCCTCAAGGCCCTCGTGGCCGCGCTGTGCACGGTCGCCGCCGTGACCGCCCTGCCACCGGCCCCGCCGTCAGCCGCCGCCACGACCACGACGGACGACCCCGGGCGGCTGATGCTGGTGCTGGACGCCTCGGGCTCGATGGCCGAGCCGGCCTCGGGCGGCGGCACGAAGATCGACGGCGCCAAGCGAGCGCTCGGCACGGTCATCGACCAGCTGCCCGCCGACGCCCCGGTGGGGCTGCGGGTCTACGGCTCGACGGTGTTCAGCCGCACCGATCCGGGAGCCTGCACCGACTCCGAGCGCGTGGTCGACATCGGCACCCACAATCGCGACGACCTTCGCACGGCCGTCGCCGGCTATCACCCGTACGGCGAGACGCCCATCGGCTACGCGCTGCAGGAGGCGGGCAGGGATCTGGGCACGACGGGCAAGCGCTCGATCGTGCTGGTCTCCGACGGTGAGCCCACCTGCCCGCCCGACCCGTGCGAGGTCGCCCGCAAGCTTGCGAGCCAGGGCATCGACCTGCGCATCGACGTGGTGGGCCTCGACGTCGGGGGCAAGGCCGCCGACGCGCTCCGCTGCATCGCGAAGGCGGGCCACGGCAGCTACTACGGCGTCGGCTCCGCCGAGGGCCTCATCGACGCCCTCGCGACGCTCGCCACCCGGGCGGTCCGCCCCTACGAGCCCACGGGGGAGCCGGTCGTCGGCGGCACGAGCGCCACCGACGCGCCGACGATCCGGGCCGGCTCGTACAGCGACCAGCTCGGCGGGCCGGGCACGGTCTCCGGAGTGCGCACCTACGCCGTCGAGCGGAGCCACCCGGGCTCCTCGCTCACCCTCTCCGCCAGCATCCTCACCCCGACGTTCGCCGACCACGCCAAGGCCGACCTCTGGGACGGCCTGCAGGTCGAGCTCAGCGGGGCCGACGGCGGCTCCTGCGCCAGCGCGACTCCCGGCACATCGCGCAGCATGGACCGGCCGTTCGTGGTCGCGACGGTGACCGACGACGCCTGCGCCACCGACGAGCAGCTCCTGCTGAGCGTCACTCGGGACGGCGGCGGGCAGCCGTTCACGACGCCGTTGGAGCTGGTCGTCACCGAGGAGCTCCCGGTGGCCGACGCCACGGCCCTGCCGCCCGCGGCGAGCGGCGTCGCCTGGGTGCCGCCGCCGGGCGGCAAGCCGGTCGAGGAGACCGCCGGCGGCACCTCCTTCGCCACCGCGACCCCGCTCGCCCCCGGCGTCTACCGCGGCACGCTGGTGCCCAACGAGATCCAGGTCTTCAGCGTCGACGTCGGCTGGGGACAGCAGCTCGCCGCCTCGATGACCATCGCGAAGCCGGCAGGCAAGCTCGCCGCCGCGCTCAGCCAGCAGGGCTCGCCGTTCTCCCTCGACCTCTTCGGCCCGACCCGCGCCGACGCGCGCGCGGTCGCGGCCACCGGGAGCGTCCCGGCCGACACGTGGTCGCTCTACCCGACCGGCGGCGGCACCAGCGGCGGCACGACCGCCGTCGTGGCCTACCGCAACCGCGAGAGCGGCGACGACGCTCTCCTGGCCTCGGCGCGGGCCGGCTCGTTCCCCGTGGTCGTCTCGCTGATCGACGACCGGGCCACGTCGTCCTACGAGGTGCCGTTCGTGCTGCGCGTCGGCGTCTCCGGCGAGATCACCGGCGTGCCGACGTACGCGACCCCCACACCGTCGCCGACGCCGAGCGAGACGGGCACCGGCGGCACCACGGCACCGGAGGACGACGCCCGTACGACGGCGGCGACCGAGCCCCAGGGCGAGGGCTCCGACGGCGGGCCGCCGGTGGCGCTCCTCGCCGCGGGCGGCATCGCGCTACTCGGCCTCCTCGGCACCGGCTACGCCCTCGGGCGACAGCGCCGGCGCCGCGGGTCCGGCGCCTGAGCGTCCGTCCGGCTCGCCGGAGCGGACCCGCTCCAGGTGGCGGCGGTCGCGCTCGGCGGGATCGCCCCGGAGGGCCGCGGCGAGGGAGTCGCGGCCGGAGATGCCGAGCTTGCGGTAGGCCGAGGACAGGTGCACCTCGACGGTCTTGGGCGTCACGAAGAGGCGCTGGGCGATCTCGCGGTTGCGCAGTCCGGCGGCGGCGAGGCCGGTCACCCGGGACTCGCTCGCCGTCAGCGCCGCCAC
>NZ_JASGDD010000219.1:0-66798 GCF_047607365.1 Nocardioides sp.
CCGCCGCGACCGCGATCGCCGGGGCGGTGCCGCCGGTCGTGGCCGGCGGCGCGATGGCCGACGAGGGCCCGGCCACCCAGGCGCTGCCTCCCGTGACCGGACCGGTCACCACGACGACCCGGACGACGACGGAGGAGGACGCCGCCAAGCCGGTCGCCGCCATCGTGATCACGGTGCTCGTCGTCCTGGTCATCGCGCTGCTCGGCTGGCTGCTGCTGCGCGGCTCCTCCGACGACGACGCGCCGACGACGCCGACGACCTCCGCGACGACGCCCACCAGCACGACCACCAGCGCCTCTCCCACCGACGAGGCGTCGACGTTCGACATCGACGCCGACGACTACATCGGCGAGAACGTCGACGACGTGCTGGCGGCGCTGCGCGCCAAGGGGCTCGATCCCGATCCCCAGGTCGTGGACAACCCCGGGGACAAGACCAAGGACACGGTCAAGTCCGTCTCCCCGACCGAGGGGCTCAGCGAGGGCGACTCGGTCGAGGTCACCTACTACGGCGCGGCCGCGTCGACCGCGTCGTCGACCCCGTCGACCTCCTCGAGCTCGAGCGCGTCGGCCACCCCCAGCAGTAGCAGCGCGAGCACGTCGTCGACCCCGTCCGCCAGCGCGAGCACGCAGACCAGCTCGGCGGCGACCAGCAGCACCACCACCGCGGAGACCTCGTCTCCGGCGGCCCGGAAGGAGACGCCATGACCGACACCCCCGGAAACGCGGGAGGACCGCCGACCGTCGGTGGCCGCTACGAGCTCGGCGAGCTCCTCGGCCGCGGCGGCATGGCGGAGGTCCGCAAGGGCACCGACCGGCGGCTCGGCCGCGTGGTCGCGGTGAAGCGGCTGCGCCCCGACCTCGCCTCCGACGCGACCTTCCAGGCGCGGTTCCGGCGCGAGGCGCAGTCCAGCGCGAGCCTCAACCACCCCGCGATCGTCGCCGTCTACGACACCGGCGAGGAACCGACGCCCGACGGCGTGATGCAGCCCTACATCGTGATGGAGCACGTCGCCGGGCGCACCCTGCGCGACATCCTCCGCGAGGGCCGCAAGATCCTCCCCGAACGCGCCCTGGAGATCACCTCCGGCGTCCTGTCAGCGCTCGACTACAGCCACCGCGCGGGCATCATCCACCGCGACATCAAGCCCGGCAACGTCATGCTGACCCCGAGCGGCGACGTGAAGGTGATGGACTTCGGGATCGCCCGCGCCATCTCCGACGCGTCGTCCACGATGACGCAGACCGCCGCCGTCGTCGGCACCGCGCAGTACCTCTCCCCCGAGCAGGCCCGCGGCGAGCAGGTCGACTCCCGCTCCGACGTCTACTCGGCCGGCTGCCTGCTCTACGAGCTCCTCACGGGCCGGCCGCCGTTCGTCGGCGACTCCCCCGTCGCGGTGGCCTACCAGCACGTCCGGGAGCAGCCGCAGCCGCCGAGCGACCACGACCCGTCGCTGCCGAAGGCGATCGACGCCATCGTGCTCAAGTCGCTCGCCAAGCGGGTCGAGGACCGCTACCAGTCGGCCGCGGCGATGCGCGCCGACATCGAGCGCTACCTCGACGGCCAGCCGATCACGACCACGCCGCCGCCCGTCGTCGCCCCGGCCGCCGCGACGGCCGTCGCCGGCGCGGTCCGCGCCGACACCGGGCCGGTCCCCTTCAACGATGACGACGAGTACGACGACGCGCGCGGCCGGACGGGCCTGGTGATCGGGATCGCCGTCCTCATCCTCGCGATCATCGTCGGCGGCGTCCTGCTGTGGCCCAAGCTCTTCCCGGGGGCGCCCGACCAGGTGCAGGTGCCGCAGCTCGTCGGCCTCACCGAGGACCAGGCCCGGGTCGAGATCGGCGACGCCGGCCTGGCCGTCAACGTCTCCGGCTACGAGAACTCCGACACCGTGCCGAGCGGCAGCGTCATCTCGCAGGAGCCGGCGCAGAACTCCTACGCCGACCCCGGCTCGGCGGTCTCCATCGTGCTGTCGAAGGGGAAGCCGCAGGTGAGCGTCCCCGACGTCGTCGGGCTCTCGCTCGACGCGGCGACGAGCCGGCTCACCGAGCTCGGCCTCACCGTGAAGAGCCAGGAGGTCGAGAGCGACGAGCCCGCCGGCCAGGTGATCGAGGCCAACCCCTCGGCGGGCCAGATGGTCAACGACGGCACCGAGATCACGCTCAAGGTGTCGAAGGGCCCGAAGAAGGTGCCCAACCTCGTGGGCAGGACGCAGGAGAACGCCGAGGAGGTCATCCGCAACAAGGGCTTCGTGCCCCAGGTGACCACCGACCCGTCCTCGACCGAGCCCGCCGGCACCGTCACCGCGCAGTTCCCGGCAGCCGGCACGACCCTGCCGCAGGGCCAGACCGTCCAGATCTCGGTGTCGAGCTACACCCCCGCCCCGACGACGTCCGCCGCCACCTGCATCACGCCGACACCCGGGGTGGAGCTGCAGTCGGGCGACCTCCCCCCCTGCGCCGAATAGGGCCTCCCCGCCCGCCGAGTGGGGGCTCCCCTCAGCCCGAATAGGGCCTCCCCTCAGCCCGAATGGGGCCTCGCCCCGGAGACAGTTATCCCCACCTGTGCACACAGGTGGGGATAACTACCTCCATGTAATTCACCGCGTGGACGGTGACCTGAGGCTCACTCCCAGCGGGTGGCGTACGCGAATCCCGTCGCCATGAACGCGATGCCGACGATCAGGTTCTTCTGGCCGAGGTCGTTCATCACCCAGATCGGCGACAGGTCGTCGCTGAAGACGTAGAAGACGCAGATCCACGCGAGTCCCGCCAGGAAGCAGCCCAGCATCCCGACCACGACGCCGCGGCCGCGGCCGAGGGGGGTCGAGGGGTGCGCGGCCACGAAGAGGCCGACGAAGAAGAGCGCGAACCCGATCAGGTAGTTCCAGTGGTGCCACTCCATCATGAAGTGCGGGCCGTGCGGGTGCAGGCGCTCGGGCCGCGGCACCAGGTAGTAGTAGCCGATCCAGGCCACGCCGGCGACGACGAGGAGGAGCGCGAGGACGGAGCGGACCGTGAAGATCGGCTCCCGCGCCCCCGCCAGGACATCGATCTCGCGCTTGCGCTTCAGAGGTGACACGGCGCATACCCTAGGCCATGTGACTGAGCCGGCCAGCACTCACGGGCCCCACGCGCACCGCGCGCGGATGCGGCGCTGGCGCCTCGGCACCCCCCTGGTCGTCGCGGCGTGCGGCGCGCTCTTCGTCGTCAGCGCGCTCAACAGCCAGGGGACCGACCTGCGTCCCGGCCGCTACACCGACCTCTCCCAGCTCGTCGGCTCGGAGTCCCGGCAGTACCAGCGGCTCGAGGAGCAGGTGAAGAGCCTCAACGAGGAGGTCACCGACCTCACCAACCAGGTGGCCGACACCAGCGTGCGCAAGCTCCGCCGCGAGGCCGAGGCGCTGAAGGACCCGGCCGGCTTCGTGGAGGTCTCCGGCCCGGGCGTCACCATCACGATGAGTGACGCCCCCGACGACCTCATCGAGGCGGCCGACGCCGACGACGGCAACGCGATGGTGGTCCACCAGCAGGACATCCAGGCGGTGGTCAACGCGCTGTGGCGCGGCGGCGCCAAGGCGGTCACCATCGCCGGCCAGCGGGTGATCAGCACGACCGGGATCAAGTGCACCGGCAGCACCGTCACCCTGCAGGGCGTCCCGTACCCCGAGCCCTTCGTCATCGAGGCGGTCGGTGGCATCGACGACCTCGTCGCCTCGATCGACGGGGACGACTACGTCGCCGCCTACCGCGAGGACGCGGACGATCCGGCCATCCAGCTGGGCTGGGACATGACGCCGTCGGCGCACGTCGTCGCGCCGGCGTACGCCGGTCTGAGGGATCTCAGCTACGCCAAGCCGCTCACGTGACGGGGGTCCCGCCGCTCAGGTCGACGATCCGGACGACGGTGAGCAGCGCGATGACCACGACCACGGCGGCCACGGCACCCCACTGCACGAGCCGGCGGCGCGCTCCGCGCGGCGCCCAGGCGAACGCCGCCGCCACGAGGAAGCCGCCGACGAGCCCACCGAGGTGGCCCTGCCACGAGATGTTGGGCACCGCGAAGCTGTAGCCCATCGAGAGCACGATCCAGATCAGCATGCCCTGCGGGGGCTGCCGCGAGCGGAGTACGACGACCAGCAGCGCCCCGAGCAGCCCGAACACCGCGCCCGAGGCGCCGATGGTGTCGCCGTACTCCGGGCCGAGCCACAGCACGGTCACCGATCCGGCGAGCCCGGCGACCGCGTAGACGGCCAGGAAGCGCGCCCGGCCGAAGACGGCCTCGAGCTGCGGCCCGAGGATCCAGATGTTGAGCACGTTGAGGAACAGGTGCAGCGGCTCCACCTGGGTGAAGACCGAGGTCACCATGCGCCAGATCGCGCCGTCGGCCACGCCGGGGATCCAATCGCCGACCGTCGAGCACGACGCGCCGCTCATCCCCGAGTAGTAGCCCCCCTCGACGTCGCACCGGCCCTTGGGGAGCAGGCTCAGCCACTCGACGACCCACGAGGAGTCGCCTCCGGTCGCCTGGATGACGAGCCAGACGACCACGTTGAGACCGACGAGGACGAGCGCGACGCTGAGGCCGCGCGGCACGAGACCGCCGTACGACGTCCGCACCTGTCGCACGCCCTTGTTGCCCTCGCGGACGCACTCGGGGCACTGGAAGCCGACGGAGGCGCTGTTCATGCAGTCGGGACAGATCGGCCGATCACAGCGCTGGCAGCGGATGTGAGACTCCCGCCCCGGGTGCCGATAGCAGGTCGGCGACTCCGGGGCGGGCGAGGGAGACTCAGTCGACAATCTCGACGCTGTCGATCACGACCGGGTCGACCGGCTTGTCGCCGGGCTTGGTCGGGGTCGTGGCGATCGCGTCGACGACGCCCTGGGAGGCCTCGTCGGTGACCTCGCCGAAGATCGTGTGCCGCATGTTGAGCCACGGGGTGGCGGCGACGGTGATGAAGAACTGCGAGCCGTTGGTGCCGGGGCCGGCGTTGGCCATGGCCAGGAGGTAGGGCTTGCCGAAGGTGAGCTCGGAGGTGAACTCGTCCTTGAAGGTGTAGCCCGGGCCACCGGTGCCGGTGCCGAGCGGGCAGCCGCCCTGGATCATGAAGCCGTCGATGACGCGGTGGAAGCCGAGCCCGTCGTAGAACGGGCCGGACTTCACATCCTGGCCCTTCTCGCCCTTGGCGAGCCCGACGAAGTTCTCGACCGTCGCGGGCGCCTGGTTCTCGAAGAGCTCGATGGTGATGTCGCCGCGGTTGGTGTGGAGGATCGCTGAAGTCACGCCGGTGAGCCTACCGGGCCGTAGATGTCGGGATGCTCGCGCTTGTAGCGCTGCGACACGTGATGCTCGACGAAGAACATGAGCACCGGCACGAGGCCCGCGGCGATGATGAGGAGCACGAACGACAGCGGCCAGCCGGCCTTGCGGGTGAACGGCACCGCCACGACGAGGTAGGCCATGTAGACGTAGCCGTGGATCATCCACAGCCACCACAGGTCGGGCACCGAGTCGCTGACGAGGTGCACGAGCAGCCAGTCGATGCTCGCCACGAGGAGGAAGATGCCGACCGCGATCGCGAGGATGCGGTAGGCGGCGAAGAGCCGGGGGTGGGGCCGGCGATCCAGCTGGGTCACGCGTTCGAGGGTACGGCGGGGGCCTGGCTGTCCTGGGAGTCGGGGTCGTCCGGGTGGCGCAGCTCCTGGACGTACTTCCACCACAGGTAGATCGCGAAGCCCCCGAAGAGCCACCACTCGATCGCGTAGAGGAAGTTGCGCAGTCCCTCGCCCGCGCCGGCGTCGGGGAGCTGGGAGAGGTCGGCCGGCTCGAGGCCGGAGGTCGGCTCCTGATCGATCGCGTAGCCGCCGTACAGGTCCTGGTCGACGAACTGGATGAGGTCGGCGAGCCGCATCTGCGACAGCACCCGCGGATCGCCAGAGTCGGCGGCCGTGAGGTCGCCCTCGCCGGGCTGCAGCCATGCGGTGAGGGTGACCGCCCCCTCGACGCCGAAGGGGGCCTCCCCTGAGCCCGAGGGGGGGATCTCCTCGGTCCAGCCGCGGACGACGTAGATCGCCGAGCCGTCCGGATCGTCGCCCACCGCGACCGGGGTGGCGACCCAGTAGCCCTCGTGCCCGTCGTGCTCGCGGCCCGACACGTAGACCGTGGCGTCCGGCACCCAGGTGCCGGCGATCGTGACCGGCCGGCCGACGGCGTCGCCCGGGAACGGGTCGTCGGGGCCGAGCACGTCGTCGAGCGGCTTCGGGTTGGCGTGGGTCAGGTCGACCTTGGCGGCGGCGCGGTGGTCCTGCCAGACGCTCAGCTGCCAGTAGCCCAGCAGGATCGCCGCCGCCAGGAGCACGAGCCCGAGCAGGTGCGCCCCCCACAGGCGGCGACTCCACCACGGTACGGGCATGCCCTCAGCGTACGGCGGCGGCTCGGAGCCCCCGGGCTCCGCCCGTCGTCCCCGGGCTCAGAGGCCGAGGAACCTGCTGATGATCAGCTTCTGGATCTCCGTCGTGCCGCCGTAGATCGTCTGGATCCGGCTGTCCACGAAGGCCTTCGCGATGGGGTACTCCATCATGTAGCCGTAGCCGCCGTGGATCTGGACGCCCTTGTCGACGGTCCTCTTCTGCAGCTCGGTCGTCCACCACTTGGCCATCGACGCGAGGACGGTGTCGGCGGTCCCGGCGTTGAGCTGCGTGATGGCGTCGTTGATGAAGAGCCGCGCGATGTAGGCGTCCGTGGCCATCTCGGCGAGGTCGAAGCTCATCGTCTGGAAGCGGCCGATCGGCTTGCCGAACGCCTTCCGGGTGCGGGCGTACTCCAGGCTCAGGTCGAGCACGGCCTCGATCGCCGCGACGGCGATGGAGGCGACCGAGATCCGCTCCTGCGGCAGCAGGGTCATCAGGCTGATGAAGCCCGAGCCCTCGTCGCCGAGGCGGTTCTCGACGGGCACGCGGACGTCGGTGAAGGACAGCTCGGCGGTGTCCTGGGCCTTGAGGCCGACCTTGTCGAGGTTGCGGCCGCGCTCGAAGCCCTCCATCCCGCGCTCCACCACCAGGAGCGAGATGCCGTTGGCCCCGGCCTCGGGGTCGGTCTTGCAGACCACGATGACAAGGTCGGCGTTGATGCCGTTGGAGATGAAGGTCTTGGAGCCGTTGAGGATGTAGTGGCTGCCGTCCTCCGACAGCACCGCGCGGGTCTGGATGCCCTGGAGGTCCGACCCGGCGGCGGGCTCGGTCATCGCGACCGCGGTGATCGTCTCACCGCTCACCGTCCCGGGCAGCCAGCGCTGCTTCTGCTCCTCGGTGCCGAGGTGGGAGATGTAGGGGACGATGATGTCGGTGTGGACGAAGAAGCCCGGTCCACTGCACCCAGCGCGGGCCAGCTCCTCGTGGAAGACCGCGTTGAAGCGGAAGTCCTTGATGCCGGGGCCGCCGTACTCCTCGTCGACGTCGAAGCAGAGCAGGCCGGCCGCGCCGGCCTTGGTCCACAGCTCGCGCGGGACGATGCCGTCCTTCTCCCACTGGTCGTGAAAGGGCACGATCTCGCGCTCGATGAACGTGCGGCACGTCGTGCGGAAGTCCTCGTGCTCGGCTTCGTAGATGGACGGCTTGGCAGGCATGGGTGGGCCCTCCCCGGTTGGGCCTAGGCACGTGACCTAGGTGACAGTGACAGCGTCACTGTCACGGTAGCAGGGCTCGTCCCGCTGCGGGAGTGCTTGCCTCGGGTACGCCGGCGGCGGCCCGCTCGACCTCGGCCAGGAGCTCCGCGACGCGGGCGCGATGGCGCTCGACGTTGCGGAGCTTGACCTGCTCGTAGCCGCGGACGAGGTCGGCGGTGGCCGCCAGCTCGAGGACCAGCGGGAGCGTCGCGGGCGTGAGGTGGTCGAGCACCGCGTGGACGGCGTCGCGGTAGTCGGCGGCGAGCCGGCGCTCGGTCCGGCGGACCTCGCCGAGCCCGAACGGGTTGAGCCGGCTGCGACGCAGGCCGCGCAGGGCGTAGAGCAGGCGCAGCACCGGCAGGATCCACGCTCCGAGGGCGATCTTCCGCCTCATGCCGAGCGCACGGAGCACCGGCGGGTGCAGCAGGATCCTGACCGTGGCATCCTCCCCGAACTGGTCGGCCAGCCTGGCGCGCTCGACGCCGTCGAGGTGGAGGCGCGCGACCTCGAACTCGTCCTTGTAGGCCGTCAGCTTGAAGAGCCCCTCGGCATAGGCGCCGGCGACCTCGGCCCCGGCCCGCGCCTCCACCCCGCGTACGTCGTCGAGGAACCGCTCCGCCGTCGCCCGGTCCTGCCACGCGGTGAGCTCGGCGGCGAGCACGCCGAGCCGGCCCTCCCCTCCCGCCGAATGGGGCCTCCCCTCACGCGAGTCGGGCCTCCCCTCAAGCGAGTGGGGGCTCGCGACGGCGATCCGCCCGAGCCGGAAGGCCGCGAGGTTGGTCTCGACCGCTGTCCCGTTGAGCCGGATCGCCTGCTCGATGGCCGCGGCGCCGATGGGCAGCACACCGTGCTGGTAGGCCGCGCCGACGACGATGAGGTTGCTCGGGAGGTGGTCGGCGAAGTGCCGCTCAGCGAGGCGGTCGGCGTCGACGTACACGTTCTGGGCGGCGGTGGTGGCGGCGTCGATCCGGGAGCGGAGGTCCTGCCAGGGTGGCATCGTGACGCCGGGGTCCTGGACCATGACGGCGGTCGCGACCTCGCCGGTGTTGACGACCGCGATGGCGCTCTCGCGAAGCGCGTCGAGCATCGGCTCGGTGGATCCGCCGAGCGGGTCGAAGGCCAGCAGCACGTCGACGGTGCCCCGGCCGGCGCGGATCTGGCCGGTGACCGGGCGGTCGGAGAAGCGCAGGTCCGAGATGACCGGGCCGCCCTTCTGCGCCAGCCCGATCTGCTCGATGCCGGCCGCGAATCCGCCCTCGAGGAAGGCCGCTATCTGGAGCACCGCGGAGACCGTGACGACGCCGGTGCCCCCGATCCCGGGCATCCTCACCAGGACGTCGTCTCCCACCCTCCGCTGCGGCTCGGGCAGCGCGACATCCGGGACCGGCGCCGTCCGTGGCCTCGACGACGGGACGACCGAGACGAAGGAGGGGCAGTCGCCCGCCAGGCACGAGGCGTCCTGGTTGCAGGAGGACTGGTGGATCCGGGTCTTGCGTCCGAAGGCGGTGTCGACCGGCACCACAGAGAGACATGTCGACTTATAGCCACAGTCGCCACAGCCCTCGCAGACCCGCTCGTTGATCCAGATCCGCTCCTTCGGCGCCGCCACCTGGCCGCGCTTGCGGAGCCGTCGCTCCTCGGTGGCGCAGCGGTCGACGTGCAGCAGCACCGTGACGCCGTCCTCCCGCTCGAGCTCGCGCTGGACCTCCGGGATCCGGTCGCGGTGGAGCACCCTCACGCCGGGTGCGAAGCGGACCGCCCGCCAGGCCTCGGGATGCGCGGTCGTCACCACCGTCCGGCGTACGCCCTCGAGGGCGAGCCAGCGGGTGAGCTCGGGGATGTCCATCTGCCCCTCGGGCCGCTGGCCGCCGGTCATCGCGACCGCGTCGTTGAAGAGGAGCTTGAAGGTGATCGTGCTGCCCGCCGCGACCGCGGCCCGGATCGCCAGCGACGCCGAGTGGTAGAAGGTGCCGTCGCCGACGTTGGCGAAGAAGTGCCGGTCGTCGGTGAAGGGCTCGAGCCCGAGCCACTGCGTCCCCTCGCCGCCCATCTGGGTGATCCCGACGAGCTTGCCGCGCTTGGGGCCGTCGGCGACCTGCTCGAGCGCGACCATCGCGTGGCAGCCGATGCCGACGCCGACGAGCTGGTCCCCCTCCGCACGGGTCGAGACGCTGTGCGGGCAGCCCGAGCAGAAGGCGGGCGTGCGCGCGGGCAGCACCTCCAGCACCCGCGTACGCCGTCGCGGAGCCGGCACGCGGAAGGCCGGTGAGGCCAGGCCCGGGACGGCCCGGACCAGCGCGGCGACGATGTCGTCGGCGAGCAGCTCGCTGCGGTGGCTGAGCAGCGGGGCTCCGTGCTCGTCGTGCTTGCCGATGACCACGGGCTGATGGGAGGTGCCGTAGAGCGCCTCCTTGATCAGTCCCTCGACGAAGGCGGTCTTGTCCTCCACGACGAGCACCCGCTCGACGCCGGCGAGGAGGCGGCGGGTGAGCCCGGGCTCGAGCGGCCACGGCATGCCGAGGCGGACGAGCCGGATGCCGTGCTGGTCGAGCGCCTCGTCGGTGACGCCCAGGTCGGCGAGCGCGCGGAGCAGGGACTGGTGGCTGAGGCCGGCGGCGACGATCGCCGTGCGGGCTGCCGGCGGCTCGTGCACGATCCGGTTGAGGTCTGCGGCCTCGGCGTACTCGCAGGCACGGGCGAGCCGCTGCGTCATCAGGTCGTGCTCGGCGTCGAGGTTGGTCGGCGGGAGCAGGGTCGGAGGGGTGAAGCGTCGCTCGCGGCCCAGATCGGGGATGCGGTCGAGCAGGCCGTCGACGCTGACGATCGCGGAGGAGTCGGCGACGTCGGCCACGATCTTCACCCCGGTCCACAGCCCGGCGTGGCGCGACATGGCGACCGCATGGAGGCCGAGCTCGAGGATCTCCGCGACGCTGCCCGGGGCGAGCAGCGGCAGGTGGAGGCTGCGGCACATCGGCTCGCACGAGCTCGGCACGGTGGAGGACTTCGACGACGGGTCGTCCCCGATCCACGCCACCGCTCCCCCGAGCGGGTGGGTGCCGCTGATGGTGCCGTGCCGGATCGCGTCGGCGGCCCGGTCGAGGCCGGGGTTCTTGCCGAACCAGATGCCGGTGACCCCGTCGACGGTGCGGTGCTCGAGCTCGCCGACCAGCTGGGTGCCGGCGACGGCCGTCGCCGCGAGCTCCTCGTTGAGGCCCGGGCGGAAGACGATGCCGGCGTCGTCGGCCATCGTGTGGATGCGGGCGACCTCGCGGTCGATGCCGCCCAGCGGCGAGCCCTGGTACCCCGAGATGAAGAGGCCGGTGTCCCGCTGGTGGCGCGCGTCGAGCCGGCGCTGGTCGAGCAGGGTCCGCACCAGCGCTTGGATACCGCTGAGCATCACCTCGCCGTGGGTCGCCGTGTAGCGCTCGTCGAGGCTCGTCACCGACCGCATCCGCCACCTCCGGTTGTGTTCTGGATCACACTCCCGCGCTCACCCAGGTTGAGGCAAGATTCGCGCACGATTCCATCAGATCCCGCATCGCCGCTGCGATCATGTGCCGCCGGAAACCATGATTCGCGCTCTTGTTTGTAGGATTCGTGCGTGGACGCGATCGACCGCCAGATCCTCTCCCTGCTCACCGAGAACGCCCGCCGACCGGTGGCCGACATCGCCCAGCGCGTCGGTCTCTCGCCCGCGCCGGTCACCCGCCGGATCGACCGTCTCGAGCGCGACGGTGTGATCGAGGGCTACACGACGGTGGTGAGCAGGTCCCGCGACGGCGCCGGCATCGAGGCCTTCGTCGAGATCAGGCTCCTCGGATCGATCGAGACCTCGGAGGTGTGGGCCGACCTGGAGGCCATGCCGGAGGTGGTGCAGATGCTCACCATCGCCGGCGACCCCGACGCGCTCATCCGGGTGCGGGTCGACAACGTCGACCACCTCGCGCGCGTCGTCAACCAGATGCGCAAGACCGGCAAGCTGATCGGCACGAAGACCCTGATCGTGCTGGACGAGCTGCGACCTGATCGCTCCTAGGGCATGTCTCCTTACTCGGGCGAAGCGCATTCCGTGGTGTCCGCGCCCGGTCCGGCGAGGCGGAGGCGCGAGAGCGCAGCGTGCTGCGCCTCGCGTCGACAACGAAGCCGGGCGGGATGCGGCGCCGCGGAGGCGCCGCCCGAGTAAGGAGACATGCCCTAGCGCCTCAGCCGCATGGGGGTGTGGGGGATGTCGTCCTCGAGGAACTCCGGTCCGTCCGCGACGAACCCATGCTTGGCATACCAGCCGGCGAGCGGCGTCTGAGCGTCGAGTACGACGTCGCGCCCGGCCGTCAGCGTGAGAGCGTGCTCCATGAGGCGGTCCGACAGCCCGCGGCCGCGGGCCGCGGGCGCCAGCACGACCCGCCCGATCCGCCACTCGGGGCCGTCGTCGAGGACGCGGAGGTAGCCGAGCACCTCCTGGCTGTCCGCGTCGGGGGCGTCTTCGGTGAGCACCACGTGGCGAGTGCCGGCCTCGGTGTCGCGGCCGTCGAGATCGGGGTAGAGACACGCCTGCTCGAGGATGAAGACGGCCTGGCGCAGCCGCCAGACGGCGTACGCGGTCTCGGGGGGCATCTCCGGCAGCCTGTAGTCCGCGATCACCCCCGCACCGTAGCGGCCCGCCACGGCACGGCACGCAACTGCTGGTGAAACCGCGCGCTTCGGCCGCCGGCGCTCCTCTTCACCAGCACTTATGGACGCGGAGGACCACTCGGAGGACCACTCGTCGGCCGGCGCGGGCCGCGCACGCGGGGCGGACGCAGGCCGACGTCACGCAGCTCCAGCTCGGCCAGCCGGTCGAGCACGGCGACGTCCCCCCGGCGCCAGGCGCCGGCGGGGTCGTCGTCGATCCGGGCGAGGACGTGCAACGGCTGATGCGCCATCGCGCGCAGCGCGAAGAGATCCAGGTCGGCGCCGGAGTCGATGAACCGCTGGCCCGCCGTCGCCCGGCGTACGAACCTCACCCGCGCCGGCAGGTAGTAGATGAGCAGGAGCAGCACCGGGATGAGGAACACCGTGACGCCGATCCAGTTCGCGAAGGTCGTCGCCGCGCGGACGAGGTTCTCGCCACCGGTCGCGAGGCCCTCGGCCGCTCCGCTCGCGCCGTCGAACGGCTTGCTCGCCGCGTCGCCGACCAGCGGCACGTCGGAGAGCGTGCTGCCCGCATCCCGCAGCCGACCTGCCAGATCATTCGCCGAGGACTCGATCGTCCGCCCCGGCGCCGCCAGCTTGAGCGCCGCCTCGTGCACCTTCCGCGCGACGACGAGGCAGACCACGACGAACGCCACCGCCGCCACGTCCGTGAGCACCTGCCCCACCCGCCGCGCCGGCATGTCCGCATACAGCTTCATGGCGGGAAGGTTCCCCGGACGACCCGGCGGCATGCCTCCTCGCCGCCCGTCACCACCCGTCGACGACCGCGCTCCACCCTGAACCCGCACCCGCACGACCACCCGCCCGGGGCGCGTCACCTCGCCGCGGTCGACTCATCGGCGGGATCGTCCGGATCCGTCGCGTAAAAACCACGGAACGATCGCCACGGCCGGGCACGAGTTCAACAACTTGCCACCTATCGCAGCGGGCGGCTGCGATGATCCGGTGGTGACTCCAGCTGAGCGACTGCGTGAGCTGGCGATCAGGCACGCTGCCTTCACATGGCTCGACCGGCAGCGGGCGGCCGGCAAGGAGACATTCACCCAGGAGGACACGACTGGCCTCCAGCTGGCGGGCGAGACCATCCGATTGATGCCCACCCAGCAGGGCATTTGGAAGCCTGGACAGCTCGCCGCGGCGCCAGCCGTCAGGACCGTCTACCGCCCCGACGGAGCCGATCGCCCGTACGACGATGCGGTAGGAACCGATGGCTTCTACCGGTACAAGATGCGCGGCGACGACCCGAACCACTTCGAGAACCGCGCTTTGCGCGAAGCGATGATCGAACGCTTGCCGCTGATCTGGTGGCTCGGAGTCCAGGGCGGCGGATACAGCGCTCTCTACCCGATCTTCCTCGTGGGCGAAGAGCGACCTGATCTCCAGTTCGTGGTCGACATCGACGCCGTCCCCCAGCCCGACATCGTCTGGCCCTCCGTTGAGCTCGAGCTTGATCCCTCCTACCGGCAGCAGCTCACGAAGATCCGGCTCCACCAGCGGCCGTTCCGGGCGGCAGTCCTGCGGGCCTACAAGACTTCGTGTGCGGTCTGCTCCTTCCGGCACAGCGATCTCCTCGACGCCGCGCACATCCACGAGGACAGCACCGGCGGCCGTCCGGTGATCACCAACGGGCTCACGCTCTGCAAGATGCACCACGCCGCGTACGACCGGCAGATCCTCGGCATCACCCCCGACTACGAGGTGCGGATCAACTCCGACGTCCTTGCAGAGGTCGACGGACCGATGCTGCGCCACGGCATCCAGGAGTTCCACGGCCAACAGCTGATGGTCCTCCCTGAGCGACGCACCCAACGCCCCGACCGGCTCCTCCTCGATCAGCGCTATCAGGCCTTCCTCACCGCAGGCTGATGAGCTGAGATCGATGGCGAAGTACAGCCCGTTCCCGCGGCGTGAGTACCGGGGCCAGTTTCGCCTGTGGGTAGCGCGGCACAGGAAACTCCTCTTCGCCACAGGTTCCGGTGTCGTCGCGCTGCTCATTGTGGAGACCGCCCTCCTCCTGGCCGAGCCCCTGGGGCCGTTCCGCTGGTGGCTCCTCGGCGTGCTTCAGTGCGTGGTCGTTGCCGTACCACTGCACATCGTCTCCGTCGCCTTCCTTGTACAGGAGCAGGCCGCCATCCGACAGCTCCGCGGTGCGTGGGGCGAAGAGGCGACGCGCGACGAGCTGGAGCGAGCCCAGCGAAAAGGCCTGATCTGGGGCTGGGTCGACAGCATCAATCTCGAGATCGGCGATCTCGACCATCTCGTCGTCGCACGCGAGGGTGGGCTCGTAGCCATCGACTCGAAGTGGCGAAGCGATGGCACCGACGTGCACGAGATGGCGCGCTCAGCATCACGAGCACGGACCCGCGCCGAAGGCATCGCCATCGGGCTCCACAAACGCGAGAAGGGTTCGCACCGCGCGCGGCAACTCCCGCCGATGGTCAAGCCCCTCGTCGTCATTTGGGGCCCTGCGCAACACAGGGTGACCGAAGGCTATGAGCTGGACGGCATCCCCTTCGTCGCTGGACGGAATCTGGTCTGTTGGCTGGCGCAGATTTCGGGTGACGCGGTCGACGAGGCGACTGCGGCCGACGTGCTCCGACAGCTCCAGAACTTCCGGGCTGGCGCATGGGCGAGTAATCGAAGCCGTCAGTCGAGTCCCCCACCAGTCCCTCATAGCTGCCGGCGGCGGATCCAGAAGGAAGCCAAAGAAATGACGAAAACCCCAGGCTGACCTGGGGTTTTCCTCTGTGGAGCGTAGGGGACTCGAACCCCTAACCCCCTGCTTGCAAAGCAGGTGCGCTACCAATTGCGCCAACGCCCCGTCGTACGACGGTCAGCTCTGGGGCTCCACCGGGTCCGTGGCCTCGGCCCAGAGGGCGCGCTCGGCGTTGGACTTGTCGAGCTGCTTCTTGGCGACCACCGCGCCGGCGACGGCGGCGACGACCAGGAGGAGACGCTTCACCATGTAAGACCCCTTAACTGACTGACGACCCGCATCCTCGAGGAAGCGAGCCGTCGTGCGTGCGCTTAGGAGGACTTGAACCTCCGACCCCCACATTATCAGTGTGGTGCTCTAACCGTCTGAGCTATAAGCGCAGGTGGCCGTCGGGTGGAAGCCCCTCAGGCCGAGAGGGAACGTTACCCGAGGGTGACGCCGAGCCCCAAAACGGGGATCAGCGGTCCTCGGTCAGCGTCACGTCGATGCCGCCGACGAGGGCGGCGGCCATGTTGTAGAGGAAGGCGCCGAGGGTGGCCACCGCCGTGAGGAGTACGACGTCGATGACCGAGACGAGCACGGTGAAGCCCATCACGCGCCCGGTGCCGAGGTAGTCCTCCACATTGAACGTCGAGGTGTCCTGGCCGCCGACGATGTCCTGGACCGAGGAGTTGATCGAGTCCCACACACCGGCGGCGCCGAGGACCGTCCAGACGATGAACACGGCCACGATCGTGACGATCGCGAGCGCGATCGAGAGCAGGAAGGCCGCCTTCATCACCGACCAGGGGTCGATGCGGGACAGCGTCAGGCGCGCCCGGCGGGGCGACTTCCCGCTCGGCTTGACCGGGCCCGGCTGCCCGACCGCGGTGGTCTTGAACTCGTCCGCGGCGGCCTGCAACCGGTCCTTGATCTGCTGGCCCAGACCTGCCCGCACCGCGGTGTCGTCGTCAGCCATCAGTCCTCCGAGTCGGGGGCCGCGTCGGCGGACGCGGCGTTGTCGTCGTTCCCGCCGACATTAGCGTCGGATGCCAACGGAGTCTCATCCGCGCCGGTGTCCGGGTCGCCGTCCGGGCCGGCCTCGATGCCGGCGTCCTCCTCCTGCGCCTCGACCGAGCGGGTCACCACGACGACGCTGTCGGACTTCTTCGGCGACACGAACTTCACGCCCATGGTGGAGCGGCCCTTGGGGGCGAAGTTGTCGTCGATGGGGGAGCGGACCACCTGGCCCGTGGCGGTGATGGAGAGGATCTCGTCGCCGTCCTTGACGATGAACGCGCCCACGAGGGAGCCGCGCTTGTCGTCGGTGAGCTGCATGGCCTTGATGCCCAGGCCGCCGCGCGACTGCAGTCGGTACTCCGAGATCCGGGTGCGCTTGGCGAAGCCGCCGTCGGTGATCGTGAAGACGTACTGCACGTCGACGTCGCTGTTCTCGTGGGCCACGTCGGCCGCGCGGATGATCGACATCGACAGCAGCGCGTCGTCGTCGCGGAACTTCATCCCCGAGACGCCCGAGGTCGCGCGGCCCATGGGCCGCAGCTGGCCGTCGTCGGCGGTGAACCGGATCGACTGACCGCGGCGGGAGACGAGCAGGATGTCGTCGTCGGAGTTCACCAGCTCGGCGCCGATCAGCTCGTCGTCGTCCTCGCGGAAGTTGATCGCGATGACACCGGCCTGGCGGGGGGAGTTGTAGTCGCCGAGGCGGGTCTTCTTGACCAGGCCGCTGCGGGTGGCGAGCACGAGGTAGGGCGCCTGCTCGTAGTCGCGGATGGCGAGCACTTGGGCGATCTTCTCGTCCGGCTGGAACGAGAGCAGCCCGGCGACGTGACCGCCCTTGGCGTCGCGCGCCGCCTCCGGGAGGTTGTAGGCCTTGGTCCGGTAGACCCGGCCGGCGGTGGTGAAGAAGAGCAGCCAGTGGTGGTTGGTCGTGGCGATGAAGTGCTCGACGACGTCGTCGCCGCGCAGCGTCGCGCCGCGAACGCCCTTGCCGCCCCGCTTCTGCAGGCGGTACTGGTCGGCGCGGGTGCGCTTGGCGTACCCACCGCGGGTGATGGAGACGACGAGGTCCTCGTCGGGGATGAGGTCCTCCATCGACAGGTCGCCGTCGGCTGCGATGATCTGGGAGCGACGGTCGTCGCCGTACTTCTCCACGATGTCACCGAGCTCCTCGATGACGATCTGGCGCTGGCGGGAGACGTTGGCGAGGATGTCCTGGAGGTCGGCGATCTCGAGCTCGATCGCGGCGAGGTCGTCGATGATCTTCTGCCGCTGCAGCGCCGCGAGCGAGCGCAGCTGCATGTCGAGGATCGCCGTGGCCTGCAGCTCGTCGATGTCGAGGAGCTCGATCAGCCCGGCGCGCGCCTCGGCGACGTCGGGCGAGCGGCGGATGAGCGCGATGACCTCGTCGAGCGCGTCGAGGGCCTTGACCAGACCGCGCAGGATGTGGGCCCGCTCCTCGGCCTTGCGCAGCCGGAACTCGGTGCGCCGGCGGATGACCTCGATCTGGTGCTCGACCCAGTTGCTGATGAACTGGTCGATCGACAGCGTGCGCGGCACGCCGTCGACCAGGGCCAGCATGTTGGCGCTGAAGTTGGTCTGCAGCTCGGTGTGCTTGAGCAGGTTGTTGAGCACGACGCGGGCGACCGCGTCGCGCTTGAGTACGACGACGAGCCGCTGTCCGGTGCGGTCCGAGGTGTCGTCGCGCACGTCCGCGATGCCCTGGACCTTGCCCGAGTCGGCGAGCTCGGCGATCTTGAGGGCCAGGTTGTCGGGGTTGACCATGTAGGGCAGCTCGGTGATGACCAGGCAGGTGCGGCCGCGGTTGTCCTCGTCGACCTCGATGACCGCCCGCTGCGTGATGGAGCCGCGGCCGGTGCGGTAGGCCTGCTCGATGCCGGCGTGGCCGACGATGAGCGCACCGTTGGGGAAGTCCGGGCCCTTGATCCGCTCGATCAGGGCGTCCTGGAGCTCCTCCCGCGTGGCGTCGGGGTTCTCCAGCGCCCACGTGGCGCCGGCTGCCACCTCGCGGAGGTTGTGCGGCGGGATGCTCGTCGCCATGCCGACCGCGATGCCGGCCGAGCCGTTCACGAGGAGGTTCGGGAAGCGGCTCGGCAGGACGGTCGGCTCGGAGGAGCGGCCGTCGTAGTTGGGCTGGAAGTCGACGGTCTCCTCGGTGATGTCCCGGACCATCTCGAGCGCCAGCGGCGCCATCCGGCACTCGGTATACCGCATCGCCGCGGCGGCGTCGTTGCCCGCCGAGCCGAAGTTGCCCTGACCGTGGATGAGCGGTGCGCGCATCACCCACGGCTGCGCGAGGCGCACGAGGGTGTCGTAGATCGCGGAGTCGCCGTGCGGGTGGTACTGACCCATCACGTCGCCGACGACACGGCTGCACTTGGAGAAGCCGCGGTCGGGGCGGTAGCCGCCGTCGTACATCGCGTAGAGGACGCGACGGTGCACGGGCTTCAGGCCGTCGCGTACGTCGGGGAGGGCTCGGCCGACGATGACGGCCATCGCGTAGTCGATGTAGGCGCGCTGCATCGAGGTCTGCAGCTCGACGGGCTCGATCCGGCCGCCGGGAACGGGGGTCTCAGTCATCAGATATCGAGGAACCTAACGTCCTTGGCGTTGCGCTGGATGAAGGTGCGGCGGGACTCGACGTCCTCGCCCATGAGGATGGAGAAGATCTCGTCGGCCTGGGCGGCGTCGTCGAGGGTGACCTGCAGCATGAGGCGCTGCTCGGGGTCCATGGTGGTCTCCCACAGCTCCTTGGCGTTCATCTCGCCGAGGCCCTTGTAGCGCTGGACCGGGTTCTCCTTCGGGAGCTTCTTGCCCTGGCCGATGCCGTCGGCCATCAGCGCGTCGCGCTCGGCGTCGGAGTAGACGAACTCGTGCTCGTGCGGCTTGTTCCACCGCAGGCGGTAGAGCGGCGGCTGCGCCATGTAGACGTAGCCGTCCCGGATGAGGGAGGGCATGAACCGGAAGAGGAGGGTGAGCAGGAGGGTGTTGATGTGGTGGCCGTCGACGTCGGCGTCGGCCATGAGCACGATCTTGTGGTAGCGCAGCTTCTCGACGTTGAACTCGTCGTGCACGCCCGTGCCCAGCGCGCTGATGATCGACTGGACCTCCTGGTTGGCCAGGACCTTGTCGAGGCGGGCCTTCTCGACGTTGAGGATCTTGCCGCGGATCGGGAGGATCGCCTGGATCCGCGGGTCGCGGCCCTGCCGCGCCGAGCCGCCGGCGGAGTCGCCCTCGACGATGAAGACCTCGCACTCCTCCGGCTTGTTGGACTGGCAGTCGCTCAGCTTGCCGGGGAGCCCGCCGCCGCCGAGCAGGCCCTTGCGGTTGCGGGCCAGGTCGCGCGCCTTGCGCGCCGCGATCCGGGCCGTCGCGGCGGCCTGGGCCTTGCGGATGATGTCCTTGCCCTCGCCCGGGTTCTGCTCGAGCCAGGCTCCGAGCCGGTCGTTGACCACGCCCTGGACGAAGCCCTTGGCCTCGGTGTTGCCGAGCTTGGCCTTGGTCTGGCCCTCGAACTGCGGGTTGGAGATCTTCAGGCTGATGATCGCGGTGAGGCCCTCGCGGATGTCGTCGCCGGTGAGCCGGTCCTCGGCCTTCTTGATCAGGCCCCACTCCTGGCCCCAGCGGTTCATCAGCGAGGTGAGCGCCGCGCGGAAGCCCTCCTCGTGGGTGCCGCCCTCGGGGGTGTTGATGGTGTTGGCGAAGGTGTGCACCGACTCGTTGTAGGAGGTGCCCTGCCACTGCATCGCGAGCTCGAGGCTCATCGGGTTGGGCGCGTCGTCGCCCGTCTCGGCCTCGAAGGCGATGACGGGGGAGAGGGCCACCTTCTTCTTGTTGAGGAAGTCGACGTAGTCGGCGAGGCCGCGCTCGTAGAGGAAGACCTGCTCGATGCCCTTGCTCTCGCTGCCGTCCTCGCTCGCGACGACCTGGATCTCGTCACCGCGCGCGCTCCCGTCGACGCTGTCGTGCTCGAGCGGGTCGGAGACCAGCTCGGCGAGCTCGGCGCCCTCGGGCCGCTCGTCGCGGAGGACGATCTTGAGGCCCTTGTTGAGGAAGGCCATCTCACGGAAGCGCGTGACGATGGTGTCGAGGCTGTAGGTGGTCGTCTCGAAGATGTCGGCGCTGGCCCACCACGTGATCGTGGTGCCGGTGCGCTCGCCGTCCTCCAGCGGACGGACCTCGCGCAGCGGGTAGTCCGGGACGCCGAGGGTGAACTCCTGCTCCCAGAGCGACCCGCGGTTCTTGATCTCCATGTGCATCCGGGTCGAGAGCGCGTTGACCACCGACGAGCCGACGCCGTGGAGACCGCCGGAGACCTTGTAGCCGCCGCCGCCGAACTTGCCGCCGGCGTGGAGCACGGTCAGCGCCAGGGTGGCGGCCGGGAGCTCCTGGCCGGGAGCGGTGTCGGTGGGGATGCCGCGACCGTTGTCGACGACGCTGACCGAGCCGTCGGGGTTGAGGGTGACGAGGATGGTGTCGCAGTAGCCGGCGAGCGCCTCGTCGACCGCGTTGTCCACGATCTCCCAGATGAGGTGGTGCAGGCCGCGGGTGCCGGTGGACCCGATGTACATGCCGGGACGCTTGCGGACCGCCTCGAGGCCCTCCAGCACCTGAATCGCGGACGCGTCGTACTCAGGGCTCAGCTCGGGCTCAGTCACGGAGCCATGCTACCGGCCTGAGGCCCGGAATTCAGGGTGCACCCCACAACCAGGAGGGGTCTGTGGACAACAATGTGGTCACAGCGCCCGGGAATGGCCTCCAGAACGCCCTCTCAGGGGGTCGGCTGGGGGCCGGTACGTCCCTGAGTCCGCCAGATCGGCTCTGGCGCGCGTCCTGCGGTCAAGGCGGATCAGCCGTAGGTGTCCCGCGGCCCCCGACCGTCGCGCACCGATCGCGGGCCCTTCTTCCAGGTCGGGCCGGCCGGACCCAGCACCTCGATCTGCAGGACGGTCCCGTTCCCGAGCTCGGCGTTGAGACGTCGTACGACGTCGGGCGCGAGCAGCCGCAGCTGGGTGGCCCACGCGGTCGAGTCGGTGCGGACCACCACCTTGCCGTCGCTGAAGGACTCCGGGGTCGAGTGGTCGGCGATCTCGGGCCCGACCAGCTCCGCCCAGTTGCCGAGGACGGCGTGGACCTTGAGGTCGAGCTGCCAGCCATGCTCCTCGACGAGTCGCCCGATGGTGGCGTCGAGGAGCTGAGGGTCTCGGTCGTCGGGGTGGGCGGCGCCGACCCGGCCGCGGGAGGACTGTCCCGGCTGCCCGGGCTGGGCGCGCTTGCGCGTGCGGGTGCGGGACTTCGGCGTGGATCCGGCGGTCGCCCGGGTCAGCGCCCGCGCGAGGTCGAGACCGTCGGGCTTGATGTGCTCATCGGCGGCGCCCGCCGTGGTGCCGGCGGCCGGGTCCTCGTCCTCACTCACGGGTGACCTCCCCGCCGGCGACGCGGTAGCGAGCGCCGCGCAGCACCTCGGGCACGTCGGCGCCGACGGCGGCGGTGACGAGCACCTGCTCGGCTCCGGCCACGAGGTCGGCCAGCTGCTCGCGCCGGGTGGCGTCGAGCTCGGCGAAGACGTCGTCGAGGATGAGGATCGGGTCGTCGCCGTCGGCGCGGAGGAGGTCGTAGGCCGCCAGGCGGAGAGCCAGGGCGAAGGACCACGACTCCCCGTGCGACGCGTAGCCCTTCACCGGCAGCTGCTGCCCGCCACCAGCCAGCGTGAGGACCAGCTCGTCACGGTGCGGCCCGACGAGCGAGACCGCTCGGTCCAGCTCGTCGCTGCGGCGGCGCTCGATCTCGTCGAGGATGGCCCGTTCCAGCAGCGGTCGCAGGTCGACCCCCTCCGGCGCGGGCGCCGCGAGCTCGCCGAGGTCGAAGGAGGAGCGGTAGGCGATCTCGGCGTCGTCGCGTGAGGCGAATGCATGGGCCGACCGGCGTTGAGCGATCGCCCGGTAGCACTTCCCGACGTACGGCGCCAGCGACTCCACCAGCGCGAGCCGCTCGGCGAGGATCTCCGCGCCGGCCCGCGCGAGCTGCTCGTCCCACACGGAGAGGGTCGCCAGCATCCCGTCCCGGCCGCCGCGATGGGCGCGCGCCGACTTCAGCAGGGTGTTGCGCTGCCGCAGGACCCGCTCATAGTCAGCCCTGACGCCGGCGAGGCGCGGGGTGCGGAGCACGAGGAGGTCGTCGAGGAAGCGCCGGCGCTCGGCCGGGTCGCCCTTGACCAGCACGAGGTCCTCGGGTGAGAAGACGACCGTGCGGACGACGCCGACCAGGTCGCGGGTGCGCGGCAGCGGCGACTTGTTGATCCGGGCACGGTTCGCACGACCGGCGTTGATCTCCACCTCGAGGGTCGCCGTACGTCCCTCACGGACGACCGCGGCGCGGATGAGGGCCTGGTCGGCGCCGGCCCGGACCAGCGGCGCGTCGGTCGCGACCCGGTGGGACTGCAGTCGCGACAGGTAGTCGACCGCCTCGACGAGATTGGTCTTGCCCTGCCCGTTGAGCCCGACGAACGCGGTGACCCCGGCCTCGAGCTCGACCTCGGTCAGCTCGTAGGAGCGGAAGTCGCGGAGCGTCAGGTGGGAGACGTGCACTCAGGGCTCCGTCATCGCGGACATCGCATCGGGGAGGCTCAGGCCTCGGACTCCGAGATCACGGCGTGGCCGCCGAAGCCGTTGCGCATCGCCGCGATCGCCTTCATGGCCACGTCGTCCTCCTGGCGGGAGACGAAGCGGGCGAAGAGCGAGGCGGAGATGGCGGGCAGCGGGACCGCGTTCTCGATGGCGGCCTCGACGGTCCACCGGCCCTCGCCGGAGTCCTCGGCGTAGCCGCGGATCTTGTCGAGGTGCTCGTCGGCGCGGAGCTGGTCGACGAGCAGGTCGAGCAGCCAGGAGCGGACGACGGTGCCGGTGCGCCAGGAGGCGAAGATCTCGGGGACGTTGTCGACGATGTCGACCTTGTCGAGCAGCTCCCAGCCCTCGGCGTAGGCCTGCATCATCGCGTACTCGATGCCGTTGTGGACCATCTTGGAGAAGTGGCCCGCGCCGGGCGTGGAGCCGCAGTGGACGAGGCCGTCCTCGGTGTGGTCCGGCTTGAGGGCCAGGAGCGCGGGCATGACCTTCTCGGCGTCCTCCGCCTTGCCGCCGTACATGAGCGCATAGCCGTTCTGCAGGCCCCAGACGCCGCCCGAGACGCCGCAGTCGACGAACCCGATGCCCTTCTCGGCGAGCGACGCGGCGTTGATCGCGTCGTCGGTGTACTTCGAGTTGCCGCCGTCGACGACGAGGTCGCCCTCGCCGAGCAGCTCCTTCAGCGCCGCGATCGTCGAGCGCGTGGGATCACCTGCCGGGACCATCACCCACACCACCTTGGGCGAGGGGAGGGCCTCGACGAGCTCCTCGAGCGAGGCGACGTCGGAGATGTCGGGGTTGCGGTCGAATCCGGTGACGGTGTGGCCGGCGTTGCGCAGCCGGGTGCGCATGTTGCCGCCCATCTTGCCCAGACCGATGAGACCGAGGTGCATGGCGAACCTTCCCGTGGGAGACGTGTGAGCCGGTGTTGCGAAGTCAGGAGAGCAGGCGCCGGGGCATGAGGAGGTAGCGGAACTCCGCGGTGTCGTCACCGGTGTCCTCCGCGCCCGAGATGACGACCGGCTTGGACGGCTGGGTGAAGGCCAGCTCGACGACCGCCGCGTCGATGGCTCCCAGGCCGTCCAGGAGGTACGTCGGGTTGAAGCCCGTGGTCAGGTCCTCGCCGGTCACCGTCGCCTCGATCGACTCCGACGCCTGGGCCTCGTCGCCGGTGCCGGCGTCGAGGGTGAGGACGCCGTCGTTGAAGGCGAGCTGCACGGCCGTGTTGCGCTCGGCCACGAGCGAGACGCGCTTGACCGAGTCGACGAGGGCGGACTTGTCCACCTTGGCGATGGTGAGGTGCTCGCTGGGGAAGAGACTGCGGACCTTCGGGAACTCCCCGTCCAGCAAACGGGTGGTCGTCCGGCGTACGCCGCCGGCGACCTGGCCCTCGAAGCCGATGATCCCCTCGCCGGCTCCACCGGCGGACAGGGCGATGGTGACCTCGGAGCCGGCGGTCAGCGACTTCGCGGTGTCCGCCAGGACCTTCGCGGGGACGAGCGCGGCGAGGGTGCTGTCCGGGGTCACGGGGTTCCAGGTGAGCTCGCGGATCGAGAGCCGGAAGCGGTCGGTCGCCAGCAGCGAGATGGTGTCGCCGTCGATCTCGATCCGGACGCCGGTGAGGACCGGGAGCATGTCGTCGCGGCCCGCGGCGGTGACCGCCTGGGCCACGGCGTGGGCGAACTCCTCGCTCTTCACCGTGCCGGCGGCGGTCGGCATGTCGGGAAGGGTCGGGTAGTCCTCGACGGGCATCGTCTGGAGGCTGAAGCGCGCCGAGCCGCAGGTCAGGCTCACGCGAGCGCCGTCGAGGGTGAGCTCGACCGGCTTCGCGGGGAGGCTGCGGACGATGTCGGCGAGGAGGCGACCGCTGACCAGCGCCCGACCCTCGTCGGCGACCTCGGCCGAGAGGGTGGCGCGGGCCGAGGTCTCGTAGTCGAAGCTGGAGAGCACCAGGCCTTCGTCGGTGGCGTCGATGAGGAGGCCGGAGAGCACAGGGGTGCTCGGGCGGACCGGCAGGCTGCGCGCTGCCCAGGCGACGGCTTCGGCGAACACATCGCGGTCGACGCGGAACTTCACGATCGGGACCTTTCACGCATGGTGCGGCTCAGGGATGAGGGGTGAGTTGCATCCTGCCATGCGTGAGTTATCCCCCATAGGCCGGTCGGACGGGTTTCACGAGGGAATGGTCCGGTTGTAGGTCCATAGGAGTCATAGCAGCCGTGGAATCTGTGGAGAAGCGGCGTTTGCGCAGGTCATGCTCCGCAAACGCCGCTCACAGGGGCTGTGGACGAGTGTGGGGAGCGGCTGCCGCCCATGTGCACGCCGCGCGGCGGCTGTGGCCGGTCCGGTGGCCACTCCGCATCTCACCACCGTGTAATTCAAGGGTCGGCTCGGTGTTGTGCACAGCGGCGAGCGACCTCCGGGAGGGCTCAGGCGACGGTGATGGCCACGTCGACGTTGCCGCGGGTGGCGTTGGAGTAGGGGCAGACCTGGTGGGCGCGGTCGGCGAGCTGCTGGGCCGTGGCCTCGTCGGTGCCGGGGATCGTCACCTCGAGCTGGACGGCGAGCTGGAAGCCCCCGCTGCGGTTGTCGCCGATGGAGACGTCGGCGACCACCTCGGAGTCGGTCATGTCGACCCCGGCCTTGCCGGCGACGAGCTTGAGGGCGGAGTGGAAGCACGCGGCGTAGCCCGCGGCGAAGAGCTGCTCGGGGTTGGTCGCCCCGCCGGCGCCGCCCATCTCCTTCGGGACCCGGACGTCGAGGTCGAGGATGCCGTCGGTGGACTGGACGTGGCCGTTGCGCGCGTCGCCGGTGCTCGCGGCGGAGGCGGTGTAGATCGGTGTCATGTGAGCAACTGTATTGTGCACAACTTAATTACGCAAGAGGTAGGGTGGCGGCCATGGATGACAGCGGTATGCGTCTCGACGACATGCTGTGCTTCCCGCTCTACGCGACCAGCCGGGCGGTGACGCGGACCTACGGCCTGCTCCTGGCCGGGCTGGACCTGACGTATCCGCAGTACCTCGTCATGCTGGCACTCTGGGAGTCCTCGCCGATGAGCGTGCGGGAGCTGGGTGAGCGGCTGCACCTCGACTCGGGCACCCTGAGCCCACTGCTCAAGCGACTCGAGTCGGCGGGACGGGTGGTCCGCACGCGCGACACCGAGGACGAGCGGCGGGTGCTGGTCTCGCTCACGGCCGAGGGGCGCGAGCTGGAGGAGCGCGCCGCCGGCGTACCCGGGGAGCTGGGGCGGGCGATGGGGATCAGCCTGGCCGAGGTCGTCGAGCTGCGGGAGCGGCTGAGCGTGCTCCTGTCGCACCTCGAGGCGACGCGGCTGGACTGAGGCCTCAGGCCTGGCGGGCGGAGACCTTCACCCGGTTGGTGAGCTCGGTGACCTGGTTGAAGACCGCGCGCCGCTCGGCGAGGAGCTGCTTGATCTTCCGCTCGGCGTACATCACCGTCGTGTGGTCGCGGCCGCCGAACTGCGCGCCGATCTTCGGCAGGGAGAGATCGGTGAGCTCGCGGCAGAGGTACATCCCGATCTGACGGGCCATCACCAGGTGGCGCCCGCGGGAGGGACCCGTGATGTCGTCGATCGCCAGCCCGAAGTACGCGGCGGTCTGGGCGATGATCAGCCCGGTCGTGATCTCGGGCTCGCCCCCCTCGGGGATGAGGTCCTTGAGGACGATCTCGGCCAGCGACATGTCGACGTCCTGGCGGTTGAGGTTGGCGAACGCCGTCACGCGGATCAGCGCGCCCTCGAGCTCGCGGATGTTCGTCTGGATCTTGGTCGCGATGAACTCCAGGACGTCCGAGGGCGCGGTGAGCCGCTCCATGGCGGCCTTCTTCCGCAGGATCGCGATCCGGGTCTCGACGTCGGGCGGCTGGACGTCGGTGATGAGCCCCCACTCGAATCGGTTGCGCAGCCGGTCCTCCAGCGCCTCGAGGCGCTTGGGGCTGCGGTCGGAGGTGAGCACGATCTGCTTGTTGGCGTTGTGCAGCGCGTTGAAGGTGTGGAAGAACTCCTCCTGCGTCTGGGTCTTGCCCTCCAGGAACTGGATGTCGTCGATGAGGAGCACGTCGACGTCGCGGTAGCGGCGCTTGAACCGGTCCTGCCGGTCGTCGCGGATCGCGTTGATGAACTCGTTGGTGAACTCCTCGCTGCTGACGTAGCGCACCTTGGCGCCGTGGTAGAGCGCTCGGGCGTAGTGCCCGATGGCATGCAGGAGGTGGGTCTTGCCGAGCCCGGACTCGCCGTAGACCAGGAGCGGGTTGTACGCCCGGCCCGGTGCCTCGCTGACCGCGATGGCGGCGGCGTGGGGGAAGCGGTTGGACGAGCCGATGACGAAGGTCTCGAAGGTGTACTTCGGGTTGAGGCGCGTCTCGAGCGTGCTCTGCGCCGCCTCGTCGGCACGCTGCGGCCGGGGCGGGGTGGGCACGAGGGCCGGCGCCGGAGCGACGGGACCGGGCGTGGCATCGATCTGTCGTCTTGTCGACAAGTCTTCCTGGGTGGCGCTCAGCGGCTCCGCGGGCCGCGGGGGCTCGACGCGCTCGGGGACGTCGGTGGTCTCGATGTCGAGTGCGGGGTTCACCGTGACGGCGATCCGGACCTCCAGGCCCAGCTCGACGCTGAGGGACTCCTCGAGCTGCGAGCGCAGCGCGCCCTCGAGGCGGTTGCGCGTGAAGTCGTTGGGAACCGCGACGATCGCGGTGTCCCCATGGATCGCCACCGGCGCGCTGGTCCGCACCCAGGCCTGCTGACTCGGCTGGAGGCCCTCCACCACGGCGCGCCAGGCCCGCTCGAAGACCTCGTCGTGGTGTGTGCTGCCGGTCCCGCTCGGCTCCATGCGGCGGCCCCCTCTGTCCCAAGTCAGTCCCGCGCGACCGGCCTCCGGATCTCGCAGGCCGCCCTCATGATCTCGCGCTCTCTCCACACGTTTGTCCACAGCTTGTGGAGCCGTTTTCACGCGTGGAGAGCAGACGATGAGCCGTGAACCTAACTCCACGCGAGGGCCCGCTGCAAGCCGTTGTCCACAGGCCTGGAGAAGATCGTGGAGAGAGCCGGCGGAGGCTCGTCGCGAGGGTTTGACCCTGTCATTCGCGCACGCGTACCGTTGCTCGGTCTTCCCCAAGAACTGATCAAAGGAAATCCTCGTGAGCAAGCGTACCTACCAGCCGAACAACCGTCGTCGTGCCAAGACGCACGGTTTCCGTCTGCGCATGCGGACCCGCGCCGGTCGCGCCATCCTCTCCGCTCGTCGCCGCAAGGGCCGCAAGGACCTCGCCGTCTGAGGCCCGTCGGCCTCGGCTGACCGTGCTTCCCCGCAGCGCGCGCCTCACGGACTCGGACGGCTTCGCCGCCGTCGTACGCCGTGGGCGGCGCGCCGCCGCGAGAACCGTCGTGGTCCACGCGCTGGTCGAGTCGGCTTCGCCGGCTCCGCGCGACGCGACGCCTCCGCTGCGCGTGGGGTTCGTGGTCAGCAAGGCCGTCGGTCCGGCGGTGACCCGCAACCGCGTGAAGCGTCGACTTCGACACCAGGCCCGGGAGTTGCTTCCTCACTCGGAGGCGCTCCCGGGCTCTGCTGTGTTGGTGGTGCGCGCCCTGCCGCCGGCGGCCGGTGCCACGTCGCTGGAACTCCGCCAGGACCTCGCCCGTTGTCTCGGGCGGATCCAGGGCCTGGAGTCCCTTGCCGAGGGGATGTCGTCGTGAAGCATCTTCTCGTCGGGTTGCTGCGGGCCTACCGCTTCCTGATCAGCCCGTTGTACGGCCAGGTGTGCCGCTATCACCCCAGCTGCTCGGCGTACGCGCTCGAAGCCGTGCAGCGCCATGGTTCCCTCAAGGGGAGCTGGCTCGCCCTGCGACGCCTGCTCCGCTGTCACCCCTGGGCGGCCGGAGGCTACGACCCCGTGCCGCCCGCGAAGCAAGGAGTCTGATCCCACGTGGGAGACCTCATCGTCGCCATCGGCACGCCGCTCTACTACGCCATCTCGGCGATCCTGCTGGCGTGGCACTGGCTGTTCGGGCACCTGCTCGGCTCGAACTCCGGATGGGGGTGGGCGCTCTCGATCGTCGGTCTGACGGTCACGATCCGGGCGCTGCTGATCCCGCTGTTCGTGAAGCAGATCAACTCCAGCCGCAACATGCAGCTCATCCAGCCGAAGGTGAAGGAGCTGCAGAAGAAGTACGGTCACGACCGTGAGCGGCTCGCCCAGGAGACGATGAAGCTCTACAAGGACACGGGCACCAACCCGTTCGCGTCCTGCCTGCCGCTCCTGATCCAGATGCCGATCTTCCTGGCGCTCTTCCACCTGCTGAGCAACGCGGCGAAGAACAAGCCGAAGGGCTTCCTCGACGAGGGCGACGTCAGCTCCCTGAAGGACGGCTCCATCTTCGGCGCGCGGATCTCCGAGACCCTGACCAATCACGAGACCACCAACGTGGTCGTCCTGGCGATCATCCTCGTCATCGCGATGACGGCCACGACCTTCATCACCCAGCGCCAGCTGATGAGCAAGAACATGCCCGCCGACGCGATGTCGGGTCCGTACGCCCAGCAGCAGAAGATCCTGCTCTACGTCCTCCCGGTGGTCTTCGCGGTCGGCGGCATCGCCTTCCCGATCGCGCTGATGATCTACTGGACGACCTCGAACCTCTGGACGATGGCGCAGCAGTTCTACGTCATCCGGAACAACCCCGCCCCAGGGACGCCGGCCGCGAAGGCCAAGGAGCAGCGGGACCGCGCCAAGGCGGAGGCCAAGGGCCAGATCTACGGCGGCGTCGTGGAGACGACCGTCGTCGAGGAGCAGCGTCCGGCGACGCGCCAGCAGCCCAAGCGACAGTCCAAGGCCGCGCGGCAGAAGAAGCAGGGCCCACCCAAGCCGTAGCTGTTTCACGTGAAACATCGCGCTTCCGGGCGCAGAGACTTTCCGCCGGTACGCCGGCACCCACTCCCCTGAGAAGGACCGTGACATGACTGAACAGAACGACGTGATCGACACCGAGGCCGTGTCGGCCGACTCCGCCGACGAGGCCTCTCCCCGTGTGAAGGCGCTGGAGCAGGAGGGCGACATCGCCGCCGACTACCTCGAGGAGCTCCTCGACATCGCCGACCTGGACGGCGACCTCGACATGGACGTCGACGGCGACCGCGCCGCGGTCTCGATCGTGGGCGCGGAGCTCTCCCACCTCGTGGGCGAGGACGGCACCGTGCTCGACGCCCTCCAGGAGCTCACGCGCCTCGCCGTCTACCGCGAGACCGGTGAGCGGTCGCGCCTGATGCTCGACATCTCCGGGTATCGCGCCGGACGGCGCGCGACCCTCGAGGCGCTCGCGGCCCAGACCGTCGCCCAGGTGAAGGAGACCGGCGCCCCGGTCTCGCTCTCCCCCATGTCGCCCTTCGAGCGGAAGGTCGTCCACGACGCCGTTGCCGCCGCGGGCCTGACCTCGTCCTCCGACGGGGCCGAGCCGCGGCGCTACGTGGTCGTCCAGCCCGCCTGACGCTCACCAGCTCGTCCCCGATGCCGGGGCGCCGTTTCACGTGAAACGGCGCCCCGGCTCTTCGTTGGAGCCGGCTCGTGCCGGACCATGTTTCACGTGAAACAGGAGCACCCGTGACCTCCGAGGATCCCTTCGCCCCACCCGCCGCCCCGCCGGCTGCCGCTCATGTCGTCCCGGCCGACCGGATGGCGCTGCTCACGGCGTACGCCGGCTGGCTCGCCGACGCCGGCACCGTCCGGGGCCTGATCGGGCCGCGTGAGGTCCCACGGCTGTGGGACCGTCATCTGCTGAACTGCGCCATCCTCGAGACGATGGTCCCCGAGGGCGCCGCGGTGGCCGACGTGGGCTCAGGCGCCGGCCTGCCCGGTCTGGTTCTCGCGATCGTGCGGCCCGACCTGCGCCTGACGCTGATCGAGCCCCTGCTCCGCCGTACCGCGTTCCTCGAAGAGGTGGCCACGGCCCTGGACCTCGGCAACGTCGAGGTCGTCCGTGGCCGTGCGGACGCCCTCCACGGCGTACGCCGGTTCGACGTGGTCACCTCCCGCGCGGTGGCTCCGCTGGAGCGACTGCTGGGGTGGTCGATGCCGTTGGTGGACCCCGACGGCGCGCTCATCGCCATGAAGGGGTCGTCGGTCGACGACGAGATAGCCGCCGCGGCGCCGACGCTGGCGGCATTGGGCTGCTCGGCGCCGACGACCACCTCGCTCGGCGACGGCCTGCTCGAGTCCTCGACCGTCGCGCTTCGGGTGGCCTGGGCCGATCCGGCGCGCGTATCGTGGCCATCTGCTCCCACCGGGAGCCGCGGTGAGCGTTCGGGAGACGCCGCGCCCCGTGGAGGATCACGGACGGGCGACAGCTCCGGACGCAGGAAGCGACAGGGAAGGCGTCGGGCGTGATCGATGAGCAGGAGACGACGGATGGCGTGGCAGTCGGGGCGACGGACCGGGTCGATCCGGTGACGGACACCTACCCCGAGGCTATCGGCGGCGGAGAGTTTTCCACCGGGGAGTCCACGCTTGAGAGCGCCACTTCTCCACAGGTTGCGGGAGTTCCTCCACAGGACGTGCTCGGCGTGATGGGCGACGTTTCACGTGAAACGTCGACGGAGACGAAGCGCACCGTCCGCACCGCCGCCGACTTCGCCGAGCACGGGACGAGCATCCACGATGACGAGACCGAGACGCCCCTGGCGCGCGCGGCCGAGCACAGCATCCTTGCCCGGATGGACGCCTCCCAGCGCCCCGCCATGCCACGGCCGGACGCGACCCGGATCTTCGTGGTCGCCAACCAGAAGGGCGGCGTCGGCAAGACCACGTCGACGGTGAACGTCGCTGCGGCGCTCACCCAGCTCGGACAGCGGGTCCTGATCGTCGACCTCGATCCCCAAGGCAACGCCTCGACGGCACTGAGCGTCGACCACCGGCAGGGAACACCGGGAACCTACGAGCTCCTCGTCGAGGAGGTCCCGCTGGCCGACGTCGTCGTGTCCGCGGAGGAGGTCCCGGGGCTGGACGTCGTGCCGGCGACCATCGACCTGGCCGGTGCCGAGATCGAGCTCGTGAGCGTCGTCGCGCGCGAGCAGCGGCTGCTCAAGGCACTGCGGCAGCATCCCCGGGTGGGGGACGCGTCGTCGGTCGGCGAGGAGCGGTGGGACTACGTGTTCATCGATTGCCCGCCCTCGCTGGGACTGCTCACGATCAACGCGCTGGTCGCCGGCGCCGAGGTCATGATCCCGATCCAGGCGGAGTACTACGCCCTCGAGGGCCTCTCCCAACTGCTCAAGACCATCGACATGGTCCGCGCCGCGCTCAACCCCTCGCTCGCGGTGACGACGATCCTCATCACCATGTACGACGCCCGGACGCGTCTCGCCGCCGGGGTCGCCGCGGAGGTCAGGGAGCACTTCGGGGATCAGGTGATCAAGACGTACATCCCGCGCTCGGTGCGGGTCTCCGAGGCGCCGTCGTACGGGCAGACGGTCATGACCTACGACCCGGGGTCGCCGGGCGCGCTCAGCTATCTCGAGGCGGCTCGTGAGATCGCGTCGAAGGGGGTGGCGAGCTGATGGCCGCTCCTCAGCGTCGCGGTCTCGGTCGCGGTCTCGGGTCGCTCATTCCGACCGCACCGCCCGTCAAATCCAAGGACCAGCATCCGGACAATGCCGTAGGAGCGACGACCGGCGCGGTCCTGGAGCAGAAGGTCGCCGAGGTCACCGAGGGCTCTCAGCGCGAGAATGTCGACTTGTCTCCCGTCGCCGGAGCGTATTTCGCCGAGCTGCCGATCGATCGGATCGTCCCGAACGCGGTCAACCCGCGGACCGTCTTCGACGAGGACGAGATGGCCGAGCTGGTCACCTCGATCACCGAGGTCGGGCTTCTCCAGCCCATCGTGGTGCGTCCGGTCGCTGCCGACGCGACAGGAGACGGAGGAGCGCCGCGCTACGAGCTCGTCATGGGCGAGCGCCGCTGGCGGGCCACGCAGAAGGCCGGCCTCACCACCATCCCGGCGATCGTCCGCGAGACCGACGACACCGACATGCTGCGGGACGCGCTCCTGGAGAACCTGCATCGCAGCCAGCTCAACCCGCTCGAGGAGGCAGCGGCCTACCAGCAGCTGCTCGAGGACTTCTCCTGCACGCACGAGGAGCTCGCGACCCGCATCGGCCGGTCACGGCCGCAGATCTCCAACACCCTGCGTCTGCTCAAGCTCACCCCGGCGGTCCAGCGCCGGGTCGCCGCCGGCGTCCTCTCGGCCGGCCACGCCCGCGCGCTGCTCGGCGTCGAGGACTCCGACGCCCAGGACCGCCTCGCCCAGCGCGTCGTGGCCGAGGGCATCAGCGTCCGGGCGCTCGAGGAGATCATCGCCGTCGGCGAGCACGGCGGCCCCACCCGTCGCGCTGCTCGGCTGCCCAAGCTCAAGGCTCCCGGCCTGGCCGACATCGCCTCGCGTCTCGCCGACCGCCTCGACACGCGTGTGAAGGTCGACATGGGCAAGGCCAAGGGCCGGGTGACGATCGAGTTCGCCACTCTCGAGGACCTACGCCGCATCGTCGACCTGATCGACAGGCCTGACAACTAATCGACAAGTCGATAAAACGACTGAGGGGGCGACCGCTCTCGGGCCCCACAGCCCCGGCCGGTGACCGCTTTCACATCCGCCCCGCACGTCACACCGCCCAGGCAAGAGGGGAACTTCTCGGGGGTCCTGCCGGCCGAGAAGTTCCCCTGTCACCGGTTAACCGGTGACTCCACCCCGGGCAGCGTCAGAAGGTATTGGTGGAGGGGTTGTCGCGGCCGGTGCCGAGGCGGATCTCGGTAGTGTCGTCGATGCCGAAGGTGGTCTGGAGGTCCATCTCGGCCTCGAGGACGCCGGCGAGACGGCGTACGCCCTCGCGGATGCGCTCGGGGGTCGGGTAGCAGAAGGAGAGCCGCATCGACGACGTGCCGAAGCCGTCGGCGAAGAACGCCGTGCCGGGGACGTAGGCCACGCGAGCCGTGACGGCGCGGGGGAGCATCGCCTTGGCGTTGACGCCTGGGGGGAGGGTGAGCCAGACGTAGAAGCCGCCCTCGGGGACGTTCCAGCGGACGCCGGCCGGCATCATGTCCGACAGCGCGTGGGTCATCGCGTCGCGGCGCTCGCGGTACATCTCCCGGAAGTCCTTGATCTGGCCCTGCCAGTCGTGGTTCGAGAGGTACGCCGAGATCGCCATCTGGCTGAACTGCGGCGGACAGAGGGTGGCCGACTCCTGCGCGAGGACGAGCTTCTCCCGCACGGTGTGGGGCGCGAGCGCCCAGCCAACCCGGAAGCCGGGGGCGAAGGTCTTGGAGAACGACCCGAGGTAGACGATGTTGTCGGCCGAGAGCGAGCGCATCGCGGGGAGCGGGTCGCGGTCGAAGCCGAGCAGGCCGTACGGGTTGTCCTCGAGGATGAGGATGCCCTCGGCGGCGCAGATCTCGACGATCTCGTGGCGCCGGGCCAGGGAGAGCGTCACGCCGGCCGGGTTGTGGAAGTTCGGGATCGTGTAGAGGAACTTGATCGTCTTGCCGGCGGCCCTGGTGGCGCGGATGGCGTTGCGCAGCGCGTCGGGGATCAGCCCGTCGGCGTCCATCTCGGCATGGACGACCTCGCACTGGTAGCTCTTGAAGACGCCGAGGGCGCCGACGTACGACGGCGCCTCGCACAGGACGACGTCGCCGGGGTCGCAGAAGATCCGCGTGACGAGGTCGACGGCCTGCTGGGAGCCGACGGTCACGACGACGTCGTCGGCGTGGGCCTCGATCCCCTCGAGGCGCATGATCTCGGTGATCTGCTCGCGCAGCTCGGGGGTGCCCTGGCCGGAGCCGTACTGCATCGCGACCGGGCCCTGGGTGAGGACCAGGTCGTTGATCGCATGACCGACGATGTCGAGCGGCAGACCGCTGATGTTGGGCATGCCGCCGGCCAGCGAGACCACCTCCGGCCGGGACGCGACGGCGAAGAGGGCGCGGATCTCCGAGGCGGTCATGCCTGCGGTGCGTGCGGCGTATCGATCGACGTAGGGATCGAGGACGGGACGCGGGCGCACGGGTTCGACAGACATGGTTGTTCTAGTGTGAGGCATGTAGCCCGATTGCGTGAAGGTGATGGCGATGGCGCGCAAGGTCGTTCCGCTCACGTTGGACCTCTTCGCTGCCCTGGACGCGCCCTGCCGCGACTGCCTCTTCTGGGAGCTGGACGCCGTACGCCGGGGCCGGCTGGACCACGACGACCTCGCGACCGAGAAGGAGGCGTGGCTCTCGGAGGTCCTGCGCGAGTGGGGATCGTGCGGCCGGGTGGCGGTCGTCGACGACCAGCCGGTGGGCTACGTGATCTACGCGCCGGCCGCGTTCGTGCCCGGCTCCGCGGCCTTCCCGACGGCGCCGATCTCGGGCGACGCGGTGCAGCTGACGACGCTCTGGGTGGCGCCCGGCTGGCGTGACGCCGGCATCGGGCGGCTGCTCATCCAGGCGACGGCCCGGGACCTGCTGCAGCGCGGCGGGATCCGGGCGGTGGAGGCCTTCGGCGACAAGGGCGTCGCGAGCGGGATCCACGGGCGGCGGTGCGCCGCGCCGGAGCACTTCCTGGCCCGCGTCGGGTTCAAGACCCACCGGCCCCACCCGACCGCCCCCCGGATGCGGATGGACCTCCGCTCCATCGTCACGTGGCGCGACGAGATCGAGACCGCCCTCGAGCGGCTCGTGGGCGTCGTACGGCCCCGGAAATCACCGGTGCCCCAGCCCCGCAACAGGGCTGAGGCACCGGGAAGGACCTGATGTCCGGTCGCCGCTGACCGCGGCTACGGTTTCAGGCCTCGATGAAGGACTTGAGCTCGTTGAGGATGGCGGCCTTCGGGCGGGCGCCGACGATGCTCTTCACGACCTGGCCACCCTGGTAGACGTTGATCGTCGGGATGCCGGTCACGCGGTAGTTGCTGGGCGTGACGGGGTTCTCGTCGACGTTCATCTTGAGGAACGTGACCTTGTCACCGTGCTCACCGGCGATCTCGTCGAGGATCGGTGCGACCTGCTTGCACGGACCGCACCACTCGGCCCAGAAGTCGACGAGCACCGGCTTGTCGGACTTGAGGACGGACGCGTCGAACTCGGCGTCGGTCACAGCGGCGATGTTTCCAGCCATGGGGTGGCCACCCTTCGGATTGACCGCCTGCTCCCGGGTGGAGAGGCGGTGAACGGAACGTCTGATGACACTCAACAGCACCGGGTGGCCGCCCATTCCCGCGCCACGCGGATCGCTACCGTGGCCACGTGGAGATGACGGAGGCAGGGGACGAGATCGAGCGGCTGGCGGCGATCGTGCGGATCCCGACGGTGGCCGGGAGTCCGGGGAGCGGCGAGGACTTCCCCCGGCTGCTCGCGACGATGGCCGAGCAGTGGCCGCGCGTCCATCTCCTCGACGTCACCCGCGTGGGCGACCACGGGCTCCTGATCCACTGGCCCGGCGCCTCGGCCGAGCGGCCGGTCGTCCTCATGGCGCACCTCGACGTCGTGCCGGTGGTCGCCGGGGAGTGGAGTCGCCCGCCCTTCGCCGGCGAGGTCGTCGACGGGGAGCTGTGGGGCCGGGGCACCCTCGACGACAAGGGCTGCGTGGCGGCGATCTGCGAGGCGGTCGAGTCGCTGCTCGCCGACGGCCTCGTCCCGGCGTACGACGTCTGGCTGAGCTTCGGCTGCGACGAGGAGACGACGGGCGCCGCGGCACGTGCCGCGGTGGCGCTGCTCCGCGAGCGCGGGGTCGAGCCGTGGCTCGTGCTCGACGAGGGCGGCGCGATCGCGCACGAGGCGCTGCCCGGCCTGTCGGCGCCCATCGGGGTCGTCGGCGTGACGGAGAAGGGCACCACGTCGGTGCGGCTGAGCGTCACCGACGACGGCGGCCATGCCTCGACGCCGGTGCGTGGGGGACCGACCGCGCGGTTGGCGAAGGCGCTGCTGGCGGTGGACGGCGCCACGATGCCGTCCCGGCTGCATCCGGTGACCGCGGAGCTCTTCCGGCGGGTCGCTCCGCACCTCGACGGTCCGCTGCGGGTGGTGGCCGCCCAGATCGGGCGGCTCGGGAGGGCGCCGCGGCTGGGTCGCCTCGCGGACGCGGCGGCGCGTGCGCTCACCCTGGCCGGTCCGGAGGCCGGGGCGATGGTCCGCACGACCGTCGCGCTCACGACGCTCGAGGGGTCACCGGCGATCAACGTGCTGCCGTCGAGCGCCACGGCCGGCCTCAACGTCCGGGTCATGGTCGGCGACACGGTCGCGGGGATCGTGGAGCGGCTGCGGCGGGCGATCGACGACGATCGGGTGACGATCGAGCTGATCGACGCGAACGAGCCGAGTCCGGTCTCCCCGTGGACCGGTCCCGACGGCGAGGCCTTCGAGCATCTGGAGCGCACGATCGCCGAGGTGTACCCGGACGCGGTGCCGGCGCCGTACGTGATGCTGGCCGCCACCGACTCGCGCTTCTTCACGACGATCTGCCCGCGGGTCTACCGCTTCGCGCCGTTCCGGATGACGCGGGCGCAGCGCGCGAGCATCCACGCGGCCGACGAGAGGATCGGCGTGAGCGACTACCTGGACGGCATCCGGTGGTACCGCCGGCTCCTGGAGACGCTGTGAACGCCGTGGCCGGCCCCACGTCGGCGACCGCGCGCAGCCTGGTCGCCGTCGTCGGCTTCCTCGCCTGCGTCGAGCTCGCCAGCGGGGTGCTGCAGGGCTACTACACGCCGATCTTCACCGACCTCGCGCGCCACCTCGACGTCGAGGATGCCGACGTCAACTGGTTCGAGGCCGCGCAGCTGGTCGTCTCCGCGCTGGTCGTGCCGCCGCTCGCGCGTCTCGGCGACCTGATCGGGCACCGCCGCATCCTGCTGCTCGCCACGGCGATCACCGCGGCCGGCTCGTGGATCATGGCGTTCGCTCCGAGCTTCGGGACCTACCTCGCCGGCACCGCCCTCCAGGGCGCGTACGTCGTGTGGCTCCCGCTCGAGGTCGCGATCATCCACCGGCGGACCTCCGGCGACACCCGCCAGGAGGCGTTGACCCGCCGGGCCGCGGCGATCCTCGTGGCGGTGCTGGAGCTGTCGGTGATCGTCGGCGCGCTCACCTCCGGCGCGCTGGTCGAGTCGCTGTCGATGACGACCGTGCTCGCGATCCCCGCCGTGGTGGTGACGCTGTGTCTCCTGGCGATCTGGATCGGCGTCGAGGGCGCGCCCGGGACCTCCGGCGGCGGCTTCGACTGGCCCGGTCTTGGGCTCCTCACGCTGCTCGTCGGGCTGGTGATGGGCGGCCTCATCGCGATGCGGCTCGACGGCCCCGGATCGGTGCTGCCGTGGGCGCTGATCGCGCTCGGGCTCGCGGCACTCGTGCCGTTCTGGCGGCTCGAGTCGGACCGGGAGGCACCGCTGGTCGACGTCCGCCTCCTCGCCACCGCCGCACAGTGGCCGATCCAGCTCACGGCCTTCCTCTTCGGGATCTCGATCCTCGGAGCCCAGATCCCTTTATCGACATATCTACGAAGCGACCCCGAGGTCGCGGGCTATGGCTTCGGGCTCTCGGCGAGCGCGACGTCGGGCCGCATCGGGATGTACGTCGTCAGCCTGATGGTCGGCGCGCTGGCCTATCCGGCGTTCGCGCGCCGAGCCGGCGTCCGGGTGGCGATGCTCGTCGCCACCGTCCTCGTCGCCCTCGGGTACGCCGGCTGGATCCCGTTCCACGACAGCCGCCTGCTCACGGTGCTGGTCATGGTCGTCGCGGGGGTCGGCTCGGGCGCGATGGTGGTGGCGCTCCCGTCGGCGGCGGCAGCGGTCTCCCCGGTGGACCGGGTCGGCTTCGCGACCGGGATGACCAACGCCGCCAAGACGCTCGGCGGCGCGGTCGCCTCGGCGGTCTTCGCGATCTGCCTCGCCTCGACCGGGACGATCGGCGACCCGGCGTACGGGCATGCGGCGCTGTCGGGCTACCTGGCGGTGTGGGCGATCTGCGCGGGCGCCGCGCTGGTGGGATCGCTGAGCCTCTGGCTGGTGCGAGGGGAGGCCCGGGCATGACGCGCGGGATCATCCTCGACTGCGACCCCGGTCATGACGACGCGGTGGCGATGCTGCTCGCCTGGGGCTCGCCCGCGATCGAGCTGATCGCCGTGACGACCGTGTTCGGCAACCAGACCATCGAGAAGACGACCCGCAACGCCCTCGCCGTGGCCGCCGTGGCTGGGATCGAGGGGGTGCCGTTCGCCCGGGGCGCGGAGCGACCGCTGGTGCGCGAGATCGAGACGGCCGAGGCGACGCACGGCGAGTCGGGGCTCGACGGGCCGTCGCTGCCGCCTCCCGCGATCGAGCTCGACCGGCGTCATGCGGTGCAGCTGATCGTCGAGGAGATCATGGCGCGGCCGCCCGGGACCGTCACCCTCGTCCCCACCGCGGCGCTGACCAACATCGCGCTCGCCGCGCGCCTGGAGCCCCGGATCGTGCCGCGGGTCCGGGAGGTGGTCCTCATGGGCGGCGCGTACGCCGGAGGCAACTGGACCGCAGCGGCGGAGTTCAACATCCTGATCGACCCCGAGGCCGCGCACATCGTCTTCTCCGCAGGCTGGCCGGTGACGATGGTCGGCCTGGACGTCACCCATCACGCGCTCGCCACGCCCGACGTCGTCGACCGGATCGCCGCCCTCGGGACGCCGGTGTCGCGGTTCTTCGAGGAGCTGATGACGTTCTTCCGCGCGGCCTACCGCAACACCCAGGGGTTCGACCACCCGCCGGTGCACGACCCGGTCGCGGTGGCCTACGTCATCGACCCGGCAGTGCTGAGCGTGCGCCCCGCGCCGGTGTCGATCGAGCTGACCGGCACGCACACGCGCGGCATGACGGTCGCCGACCTCCGCGCCCCGGCCCCGCCCGGCACGCGCACCTCCGTCGCCACCGGCATCGACGCGGACCGGTTCTGGGGGCTGGTGACCGACGCGATCGCCCGGCTGTGAGGAGCGCGGACGCGGCCGACCGCCGACGTGTCACCGCGACGCTTCGGGCTGAGCGTGACACGTCGCAGGTGTCACTCGACGGGCACAGCGTCACGGTGACGCTGTGCGGAGACGCTCAGGCGGTGGTAGAGGCGTGGAGGTGGTGCTCGAGGTCGGCGAGGAAGCGCTCGGCGTCGAGGGCGGCGGCGCAGCCGGAGCCGGCGGCGGTGATGGCCTGGCGGTAGGTGTGGTCGACGAGGTCGCCCGCGGCGAAGACGCCGGTGAGGTTCGTGGCGGTCGAGCCGGTCCGGGTCAGGACGTAGCCCTCGGCGTCGAGGTCGACCTGGCCCCGGACGAGCTCCGAGCGCGGGTCGTGGCCGATCGCGACGAAGAGCCCGGTGGCGGGCAGCTCGCTCTTCTCCCCGGTGACGGTGTCCACGAGCGTGAGCGACTCGACCGACTCGGCGCCGTTGATCGACTCGACCGCGGTGTTCCACACGATCTCGAGCTTCGGGTCGGCGAACGCCCGCTCCTGCATCACCTTCGAGGCGCGCAGCTCGTCGCGGCGGACGAGCAGCGACACCTTGGAGCCGAAGCGGGTCAGGAAGGTGGCCTCCTCGACGGCCGAGTCGCCGCCGCCGACGACGGCGATGTGCTGCTCGCGGAAGAAGAAGCCGTCGCAGGTCGCGCACCACGACACGCCGCGGCCCGACAGCCGGTCCTCGTCGGCGAGGCCCAGCTTCTTGTAGCCCGAGCCCATGGCCAGGATGACGGCCTTGGCGTAGAAGGTGCCGCCGTAGGTGACGACCTTCTTGACGTCAGCGGTGAGGTCGACCTCGATCACGTCGTCGGCGATGAGCTCGGCGCCGAAGCGCTCCGCCTGGGCGCGCATGTTCTCCATGAGCTCCGGGCCCATGATGCCGTCGCGGAAGCCGGGGAAGTTCTCCACCTCGGTCGTGTTCATCAGCGCGCCGCCGGCGGTCACCGAGCCCTCGAAGACCAGCGGCTCGAGCGAGGCGCGCGCGGCGTAGACCGCAGCGGTGTAGCCGGACGGCCCGGAGCCGATGACGATCACGTTGCGCGGATCGGTGGGCTCGGTTCCCTGGGTCATCTCTGGGCTCTCTCTAGCGGGGGTGTGGACGCCGTACGCCGGCGGGGCCGGTCGCACCGGTGGTCATCTCCGGAGATTCGCCGGGTGCCCCGCACCCCGGGCGAATCTCCGAAGATGACCATTGGCAGAACACGATCCTACGGTGCGATGTTCCGGGTGCCTCACGACGTCCGATCAGGGCTGGGTGCCGGCGACCGAGGCCTCGGCGAGCTGGACGCGGTAGCCGCCCTTGACCTGCGGCAGCGCGGTGAACCACACGGTGACGTAGCGACCCGACGTGGCCTCGGGGAGGGTGACGGTGGCCTGGGTCCCGGCCTCGTCCAGTGAGGCGGCCTCCTCCGTGGCCTCGGTCGGCGCGGCGGTCGGCGCCTCGTCGGTGACGTAGACGCTCAGGCTCGTGCCCGCCTTGGCGAAGGTGAGGTCGAGCGAGGTGACGGCGTACGACTGCTGGAGGTCGAGGACGATGCCGAGCCCGTCCTTCAGCCCGCCGGGGCCGAACTGCTGGGTGTAGGTGTAGCTGTGCCACGAGGTGGCGGGGTCGCCGTCGACCGCGAGCGGCGCCAACTCGCGGAACTCGGTGAACGGCGCGTCGCCCTCCGGGTCGAAGTCCAGCGCCGTCACGCCGGGGATCGTCGCCGGCGTGGGCGCCGCGCTGCTCGTCGTCGGCGTGGTCCGCGGGGTCGCTCCGTCGTTCGAGCGGGTGAGGGCGAACGCCGTCACGGCGGCCGTCACGAGGAGCACGATGACGCCGAGCGCCGCCGCGAGGCGGAGCCACCCGGACCCCGGCGGGCGGTCCTCCTCGACCCCGGAGGGCGCGGACAGGACCCACGACGGCGCCACGTCGCTCCGGGACGGTGGGGTCGCCCAGCGCTCGCCGTCGGGGGTGAAGAGGGGCCGCTCGGGCAGCGGCTCCAGCGGCGGGACGGTCGCGACCGGGTGGTTCTCCCGCGGGGTGAACCAGCTGACGTCGCCGGACTCGTCGAAGATCGGGGTGCCGAGCTCGGTCGGGAAGTCCGTCCGCTCCAGGGGGCCGGTGCGCTCGGGATCCACCCTGGTGCCCGCCGTCGCGACGAGCAGCGCCGACGCCTGGGCGGCCGCGGCCACCTCCTCCTCGACGTCCCCCGGGTCGCCGACGTAGGCCGCGAGCACCTCGTGGATCTCCCGCGCGGTGTGCAGCCCCGCGTGGCGGCCGTGCGGCCGGTTGATCACCTCGTCGCAGAGCTCGTCCAGCACGGTGGGCACGCCGGCCTGGATCTGCCGCGGGCTGAGCACCCGCTCGCGACCGCGCTCGAGGATCGTCGCGTGCTCGCGCGGCGCCCGGGGCACGGCGGACTCCGTGATGCCCGCCCAGCGGCCGGTGAGCGCCGCCTGCAGCAGCGCGGCGAGGTCGGTGATGTCGATCGGCACGCGGTCGCCGCCGAGCCCGTGGAGGGCCGCCTCGACGGCGAAGCCGATGATCCGCACCGACCCGGCGTCGTCGATGAGCACGTTCTCGGGGTTGAGTCGGCCGTGGGCGATGCCCGCCTCGTGGGCGACCGTGAGCGCCGCGGCGACCTCGTCGACGACCCAGGCGGCTCGGCGCGGCGACAGCGGTCCGCCGCGGGCGAGCAGGTTGTCGAAGGACGTCCCCGACCCCCACTCGTTGACCACGAAGGTGAGCCCGTCGACCGTGTCGATGTCGAGCACTCGCAGGAAGCGGCTCTCCACCACGTGGGCCGAGGCCCGCGCGGCCACCAGGAGGGCCAGGGAGCGCGGGTCCTGGACGTCGATGGCGTGGATCGCGACATCGCGGGCGAGCACGGTGTCGAAGCCGCGCCAGAACTGGCCGGATCCCGACTCGCTCATGAGGTCGTCGAGGCGATAGCGCCCGGCGAGCAGATCGCCGGGTCGGTTCGTCGCCATGGCACCCCCCTTGCACGACTCGCCAGGATGACGCGCGGCGCGTCTCCCGAATGGTAGGTCTACCTACCCAGACGCGCGAGGGCTCCGTCGATGACGCCGTCCACCTCGGCGATCCTCAGTGCCCGTCCCATCCCGAGGTAGACCGCGAGGAAGACCAGCCCGATCACCCCGCCCTTGACCAGGCTGAGCGCGACCCCCGACGCGTCGCCGAGCCACGGCACGGCCAGGAGCAGGAGCGCGCAGACGCCCGCCGCGACGGCGACGGCGACGACCAGGCGCACCAGGAAGCGGACCAGCACGGGCGTCCGGAGCCCACCCAGCCGCCGGGAGAGCACGCCATAGGAGAGGCAGGCGCCGACGGCGTACGACGTCGTGTAGGCGATCACGAGGGCCGAGGCGACGTGCCGCGGCTCGACGGCGTGCACGGCGACGAGCGCGACGACGACGTTGGTCAGCGCGACAGCGCACTGGATCGCGAAGACGACGCGGTTCTCCTCGCGGGCGTAGAAGCCGCGCAGCACGAGGTAGTGGACCGTGAACGCGACGAGGCCGCCCCCGAACAGCGCGAGCGGAGCGACGTAGTTGTCGACCGTCGGCGCCGCGGCGCCCCAGCCCCAGATCACCGTGGCCATCGGCCGTGCGACGAACGGCAGCACCGCGGCGAACGGGACGACCAGCGCCAGGGCGGTCCGCAGCGTGGGTGCCAGCGTGCGGGCGAGGCCGCGCGCGTCGGCGGCGGCCGCCGCGGCGGAGAGCCGGGGGAGGATCGCCGTCGCGATCGAGACCGTGACGATCGCGTGCGGGACCATGATGATGAGGAAGGCCGAGGAGTAGACGGTGTAGCCGGCACCCTCCGACGTCCGGCCGGCGGTGCCGAGCGAGGCGAGACGGACGACGACGGCGTACGCGATCTGGTTGACGATCACGAAGAGCACGGTCCAGACCCCGAGGCGCAGGGTGTGTCCCAGTCCCGACTCGCGGAAGTCCCAGCGCGGTCGCAGTGAGACGCCGGCCGCGCGGAGGTAGGGCACCAGCACGAGGAGCTGGGCGACGATGCCGGCGGTGGAGCCGAGGCCGAGCAGCCACTCGCGTCCTGCCGAGAAGCCCTCCGCCTTCGCGTCGTCGGCACCGAACACCACGAGATAGACGACCAGGGTCCCGACGGCGACGACGTTGTTGATGATCGGCGCCCACATCATCGGACCGAACCGGCCGCGGGCGTTGAGCACCTGCCCGACCAGCACGAACATGCCGTAGAAGAAGACCTGCGGCAGGCACAGTCGCGCGAACATGACGCACGACTCGAAGGACTCCTCGCTCCAGTCGGAGGAGACGAAGATCCGCATCAGCCACGGCGCGGCGATCACGAGGAGCACCGTCACCACCCCGAGGAAGGCGCAGACGAGCGTGAGGACCCGCGACGTGTACGCCGCGCCCCCGTCCGGGTCGCGTCTCATCGCCCGGACCAGCTGCGGCACGAGCACGGCGTTGACCACGCCCCCCGCCAGCAGGATGTAGAGCATGTTCGGGATCGTGTTGGCGATGTTGAAGACGTCGGCGTGGATCAGGTTGCCGAGCGCGGCCGCCAGCAAGATCGAGCGGACGTAGCCGCTCAGCCGGGAGACGATCGTCCCGGCCGCCATGACGGCGCTGCTGCGCAGGACCGACTGCTGCTCGCTCACCCGGCGGTCTCGCTCCCGGCTTCGTCCCCGCTCGGATCGGCGGCGTCGCGGCGGGACTTGCGGATCCGGCGGACCAGGCGAGCGCCGATCGCGCCGAAGAGGAGCGCGGCGCCGACCGCGAGGAAGAGCCAGATGATCCGTGAGACCTGCGCCGCGCGCACCGGCAGCGACGTGCTCAGGCCGAAGCGCTCGCCGTCGGTGTCGGTGAGGACCAGCACCACGTTGTGCACCCCGGCGCGGGCGTGCGCGGCCTGGAGGGCGACGGTGGCCGAGGCGCCGGGCGCGATCTCGACCGGGTCGGGCGTGGAGATCGAGATGCCCTCGTCGGTGACCGGCTTCAGCCGGACGGTCACGGACTGGTCGAGCCCGTTGGTGATCGTGACGGCGAAGCGACCGCTCGAGCCCGACAGCGTCACCTGGCGCGACGTCCCCACCTGGATCTTGTCGAGGATGGCGTCGAGCACCACCCGGGAGGCGTTGCCGACGTCGGTGCGTGCGGCGCGCCGCTGGTAGGACAGCGTCGTGAGGGCCTCGTCGAGCGTGGCGTCGGCGAGCTGGTCGTTGCCGGTCAGCACCTGCTGGAGGGTCTTGCCGGAGCGGATCAGACCGGCCGCGGAGGCGAACGTCTGCTGGCCGACCGCCCCCGTCGCGGTCTGGTCGGAGACCTCCAGGTGGTCGGGCTCGACCGCCGTCGACGGCTGCCCGGAGATCGCCGCGGCCAGGGGCTGCGGGGTCAGCCAGGTCTGGCGCAGGCCGCGGCCGAGCTCGACCTGGTCCTGGGCGCTCCACCGGCTGGGCAGGGCGACGACCAGGGGCGTGGTGTCGGAGCTCAGGGAGCGGACCGCGGCCTCGGCGAGGACCCGCTGGCGGAACGACGTGCCGGCCAGGCTGTCGTCGGGCCCGGGACCGCCACTGCTGGTGGCCGCGTCGACGGCGACCATCCGGACGCCGTCGGACTGCACCAGGAGCGTGTCGGTCCCCGCGGGCAGGATCTTGTCGCTGATCAGCACCGAGCTCGCGGTGTCCGACTCGTCCAGCAGGTCCACGGTCTCGGTGTTGATCACGCCGCCGAGCGGCGCGTTGACCGGCGTCGACGCGATCCCCCACGCCTCGAGCAGCGTGCTGCTGCGCGCGCGGGCGAGGGCGTACATGTCCGAGTTGTGGGCCGCGGCCCCGGTGAGGTCGAGGTCGCCGTAGGGAAGGGCGAGTACGTCGGCGCCCTGGAGCGCCGTCGACATCCGCTGCCACCAGTCGGCCGCGAGGACGGCCAGGTGCTGCGTCTCCTCGTCGGGCGTGTCCCCGTCGTCCGGCGACGGCTCGGCGGACGGCGACGAGCTCTCGCTCTCCCCGCCGTCGGCGTCGTCACTCCCGTCGCCCTCGTCGCCGTCCTCCGCCGAGGCCGTGAGCTGTCGTGCGGGGTTGCCGGCGGCGAGCTGCTGCACGGCCGCGAGCACGGCGGGATCGACCAGCCAGCTCAGGTCGTGCCCGCCTGGGCCGCTCGCGAGGTCGGCCAGCCGGGCCAGTCGGCCGCCGGTGCCGAGCAGCGTGGCCCACCGCTCGAGCTCGGAGACGCGGCCGTCGCCGGCATGGTTGACCGCCGCGCGGATCGGCACGACGACGGTGGCGGTGACGGCGCTCGCCTTGCGCTTCATCAGGGGCAGGAAGGTCCGTGCCCGGCCGTCTGCGACCTCCTTGCCGTTGTCGTCCTCGGGGCCGCCGCCGCCGAGCGCGTGCACGCCGAACCAGTAGACCCCGGGGGCGCCGACGCCCTTCGCGGTGAGGTCCTTGCGCGGGATGGTCAGGGTGTAGCTCACCGTCTGGCCCGGGTCGATCGACGCGACGGTCAGGTAGTCGCCGGGGACGAGGATCCGCTCGCCCACCGTCGCGTCGGACTCGGTCGCCGCCGCCGCGATCAGCTGCTCCTCGGTCGTCATCGGGCTGGTGCCGACGAAGGGCGCGATGGTGACGTTCGTCCAGGTCTCGGTGTCGTCGTTGGTGACCGTGCCGCTCACCGTGATCGGCCCCTTGCGCGGCACCGAGGTGGGGGTGAGCGAGGTGATCGCGACCTGCAGCGGCGTCGTCTCCTCCACCCGTCGCTGGGCCACGGTCGCGCCGGCGGCCGCGGGGCTCACGCCCGGCAGCAGGACCGCCAGCACAGCGCCCGTCAGGAGCCCCGCCAGCACCCGGACGGGGTGCTGGCGGGGACAGGGCATGCCGGCCACGATATCGGCCGCCGTGCTCGCCTCTCCTATGCTGTCTCCCCGTGTCCGCGACCTCTGGCGACAGCCGTCCGCCGAAGCTGACCGTCGCCGCCGTGCAGCGTCAGGTGAGCGCGGAGCTCGACCGGACCGGCGAGGTGATCGACGAGCTCGGGGCGCTCTTCGCCGGGGCCGGGTTCGAGCTGGCGCTGGTCGGCGGGCCGGTCCGCGACGCGATGCTCGGACGTCCGCACAACGACCTCGACTTCACCACCTCCGCGCGCCCCGACGCGACCGAGGCCCTGCTCCGCCAGTGGATCGCGGGCACGAAGGGCAGCGGCCTGTGGGACATGGGCCGTGACTTCGGGACCATCGGCGCCCGCCGCGGTGCGTGGCAGGTCGAGGTGACGACGTACCGCTCCGAGCACTACGACCCCACCTCCCGCAAGCCCGCCGTCGACTTCGGCGACACGCTGGCCGGCGACCTCGGGCGCCGCGACTTCACCATCAACGCGATGGCCGTCCGCCTTCCCGGCCGCGAGGTCGTCGACCTGTACGGCGGCGTGGTCGACCTCGCGACCGGCGTCCTGCGGACGCCGGGCACCCCGGAGGCCAGCTTCTCCGACGACCCGCTGCGGATGATGCGCGCGGCCCGCTTCGCCGCCCAACTGGGCTTCGACGTGGCGCCGGAGGTGCAGGCGGCCATGACGGCGATGGCCGACCGCATCGCGATCATCAGCGCCGAACGCGTGCGCGACGAGCTGGTCAAGCTGATCTGCGCGCCGTACCCCCGCCGCGGGCTCACGCTCCTCGTCGACACCGGCCTCGCCGACCGGGTGCTCCCGGAGCTCCCGGCGCTGCGCCTCGAGCGCGACGAGCACCACCGCCACAAGGATGTCTACGAGCACACCCTGACGGTGCTCGAGCAGTCGATCGCGCTCGAGGAGCGGCTCGGCCTGGACGAGCCGGACTTCGTGTCGAGGTTCGCGGCGCTCATGCACGACGTCGGCAAGCCGAGGACCCGCCGCTTCGTCGAGGGCGGCGCCGTCACCTTCCACCACCACGACGTCGTCGGCGCCAAGATCACCCGCAAGAGGATGCAGGCGCTGAAGTTCTCCAACGCCGAGACCGACGCCGTCTGCCAGCTCGTCGAGCAGCACCTCCGCTTCCACGGGTACGGCGACGGCGACTGGACCGACGCGGCGGTGCGCCGCTACGTCCGTGACGCGGGCGAGCAGCTCGAGCGGCTGCACATCCTCACGCGTGCCGACTGCACCACCCGCAACCGACGGAAGGCGGAGCGGCTCGCCCGCACCTACGACGAGCTCGAGGCACGGATCGCCGTGCTCGCCGAGGAGGAGGAGCTCGCCGCGCTCCGTCCCGCCCTCGACGGCAACCGGATCATGGAGCTGCTCGGCCTCCCGCCGGGCCGCGAGGTGGGCGAGGCCTACCGGTTCCTCATGGAGCTGCGGCTGGACGAGGGCGTGCTGAGCGAGGCCGAGGCCGAGGAGCGGCTCCGGGCCTGGTGGGCCGAACGCCCCTGAGAAGGGGCTTTCCAACCCGCGCGATTTTCGTACCCTTCTCCGTGGGAGAGGGGGCTCTCGATGGATTTCGACTTCACCGTGCCGACGGGATCGACGTATCCGACGCAGCGTGACGTGGTCACGGCGCTGCGCGAGTTCATCGTCGTCCGCGGCGCGCCGCCGGGCACCGTCTTCCCGGTCACCGTGCTGGCCGAGCGGTTCGGGGTGAGCCCGATCCCGGTCCGGGAGGCACTCAAGACGCTCGTCGGCGAGGGCCTGCTGACCCACGTCCCGCACCGGGGCTATCTCGTGGAGCGGCTGCGCTGGGAGGACTTCGTCGACCGCTCCCGCGTGCTCGCCCTCCTCGAGCAGGAGGCGGCGCGCACCGCGATGACGGCGGCGGACGACGCCGACCGCGCGGCCCTGGCGGCGCTCTTCGACCAGCTCACCGAGGCGCACGCCGTGAGGGATCCGCAGCGCTACCGCGAGGCCGGGGTCGGCTTCCACAGCGCGCTCGTCTCGGCCACCCGCCGGCGGGGCCTGATCGCGACGTTCTTCCAGGTCGCGCGGTCGCTGTCGGCGTACGCGCAGGTGGGGAGCGACGCAGTCGAGCCGCTCGAGCGGACCTATCGCGATCAGGCCGCCATCTGGAGGGCGTTCAGCGACGGAGACACCGAGGGCCTCATCGAGGCGCTGGCCGCCTACGCCGAGACGCGCATCGCCGTCGTCGAGCCCTTCCGGGACGACCCGGCGTACTTCGGGGACTAGACGATGGGGTCGAGCCGGAGGCCGAGTCCGCGGATCACGGTCAGCTTCTCCGGTGCGCGAGCGGCCTCGAGCTTGTCGCGCAGGCCGTTGGCCAGCGCCTCGAGCTTCTTCCGGGCCCGTCGGTCGTCCTCGCCCCAGAGCGCGGCGGCCAGCTCCTGCGTGACGACGATCGAGCCGCGGCGCTGGGAGAGCAGGGCCAGGACCTCGAACTCCAGGCGGCTCAGGTCGGTGGGGAGGCCGTAGGCCGAGACGGTCGGCGCCGGAGGCGGCGTCGGGGCGACGACCTCGACGGCGGGCAGCGGCGGGAGGCCCTCGTGGAGCTGGGGGCGGGGCGCCGAGAACGCGAGCTCGTCGACCGGTGCGGGAGCCATGAGCGGTGCGGAGGCCGCGACGGGTGCCGGAGCCATGGCCGGTGCGGGAGCGGCGACGGGTGCGGGGGCCGCAACCTGCGTGGGAGCGGGGGCCGGAGCGGGGGGCCGCAGCCGGGCGGCCAGCTCGGTCGCCGCCTGGGGTCCGGTGAGCACCTGGTCGGCGCCGACCTCGTGGAAGGCCGCCAGGGCCAGCTCCTGGGGGGCGTCCATGAGGACGACGACCGCACCGGGGTAGCCCTGCTGGCGCAGCGACGCACACAGCGTCAGGGCGGCCTGGACGTCGCCCTCGGCGTCGATGATCACCGCGTGCGCGTAGGGGGCCTCCTCGACGGCACGATGGAAGGAGGACGTCCGGATCCGGCGACCCTCGTGCTCCAGCACGGCGGCGGTGGCCTGCGCCCGGGCGTAGGTCGAGGAGATGAGCAGGAGCTGCTCGATCGCAGCAGGCGCCGAACCGGGTGGCGGCACGGCGGCAGCAGCGCTCGCGTACATGGCTGACATGGCTGAAAGGGTAGGGGTTCTGGGACCAAAGACCCATAAGTCCGGGCCAATATATTCATGAAGCCCCACCGGCGAACGCTAGATTCCGCGGTATGAGCCATGTCACCGCAGCCGTCATCGACGACGAACTCCAGGCCACGATCGCCATCGACGCCCCGCCCGCCCAGGTCTGGGCACTGGTCAGCGACGTGAGGCGGATGGCCGAGTGGAGCCCCCAGGTGGTCCGCTCCGTGGTCCTCGGCGGTCCCGTCCGCCTCGGCACGCGGTTCGTGAACCTCAACCACCAGGGCTGGAAGTACTGGCCCACCAACGCCAAGGTCGTGCGCTTCGAGCCGCACGCCGACTTCGCGTTCCGGATCGCCGAGAACCACACCGTGTGGTCCTTCGGGCTGGAGCCGACGGCGGACGGCGGCACCCTGCTGACCCAGCGCCGCGAGACCCCCGACGGGATCACGACGCTCTCGAACCTCCTGGTCGGGGTCGTGCTCGGGGGGCAGAAGGCGTTCGTCCCGGAGCTGCTCGCCGGCATGACCCAGACCCTCGAGCGGGTCAAGGCCGAGGCCGAGTCGCTCTGAGGCCCCGGGGGACGAGCTCAGTCCGGCCGGAAGATCTCCAGGTCGTCGCGGAAGCCGGCGATCGCCTCCTTGAGGTGCTCGAAGTGGACCGCCGACTCGGTCACCAGCGCCTCGGCGTCCCGCGCGATGAACGCCGCCAGCATCCGGTCGTGCTCGCCGTGGAGGAGCACGCGTCCCTCGGGGGTGACCCGCGTCATCGGCCGGGCGGGCTCGGTGATGTTCCACGCCGCCTCGTACATGTGCAGCAGCCGCTGCATCCGCGCGGGCGCGATGAGCGCCATGTGGAACTCGCGGGAGTGCTCGTGATAGCCGCGCTCGTCGCCGACGGCGATCGCCTTCGCCAGGCAGGCGTGCGCGGCCGTCACCGCGTCGTCGTCCACCATCGACGCGTGCCGGACGGCGTTGCGCAGCGCTGAGGCCTCGAGCGCCTGGCGCACGTCGTAGAGCTCGCGGAACTCGGCGAAGGTCAGCTTGGCCACGCTGTAGCCCACGTGCGGGGTGTGCTCGACCAGCCCCTCGCCGGTCAGCAGCTTGAGCGCCTCCCGGACGGGGATCTGGCTGACGCCGAAGAACGCCGCCACGGCGTCGATCGGGATCAGCGTCCCGGGCGGCTCGTCCCCGCTGAGGATCGCCCGGCGCAGGTCCTCGATCACCCGCGGCGCCCGGCCCTCCTCGGCGGTGTTCACCAGCCGGGAGGTGAAGATCGAGCGTCTGCGGGTGCCCTGCATGGCGGCGAGGCTAGACGAACGCCTTGACCGGCGGCGTTGCGAACTCGTTGCGCTTGGAGGTCGCGAGCCCGAGCCGGACGAGCTTCTCGGCCTCGGCCGTCGCCGCGGCGACGCCGTCGACGACGGGCACGCCGAGCTCGGCCGAGATGTGCGCGCAGAGGTCCGCCATGCCCGCGCAGCCCAGGACGACCGCCTCCGAGCCGTCGCTCTCGAGTGCCGAGCGGCAGGCCTCGGTGATGGTGGCCCGCGCGAGCGGGTCGGTCTCGAGCTCGATGACCGGGATCTCGCAGGCATGGATCCCGGCGCAGCGGCCGGCGACGCCGTACTCGTGGGCGAGGTCCCAGGTGTGGCCGATCACCCGGGAGAGGGTGGTGACCACGGAGAAGCCGCGGGCGAGGTACGTCGCCGTGCGCATCGCCGCCTCGGCGATCCCGACGACGGGCGCCTCGGTGATCTCCCGGGCCGCGAGCAGGCCGGGGTCGCCGAAGCAGGCGATCACGAAGGCGTCGTACCCCGCCTCGGCGCCTGCCCGGACCGTCTCGAGGAGGTGCGGGATCGCGATCGCCTCGTCGAAGTGGCTCTCGATGGAGACCGGTCCCGACGGGGGGTTGACCGCGTCGACGGTCACGCCCGGGCTGACGGCAGCCCGGGCGCACCCCTCGATCAGAGCGGTCATCGACGCCGTGGTGTTCGGGTTGATGACCAGGATCCGCATGGTGGCTCAGGCCTCCACCGGGTCCGGCAGGCCGGCCGCCGCGCGGCGGTCGGCGCTGCCGGCGACGTTGAGGGCCAGCGCGATCACGTAGTAGGCCGCGAAGCCGGCGCCGCAGCCGATGAACCAGCTGTACTTGCTGAGCCAGTCGATCGGCGACTCGCCGCTGGAGGCGACGAGGTCCCACACCTTGGGCACGATGACCGAGCCCAGGGAGAAGACCGCGCTGATCGCCAGCGCGTAGACGGCGGCGAGGTTGTAGCCCTTGGTGTAGTAGTACTCGCCGTCCTCCTCGAGGGTGAAGAGGTCGTCCACGACGATCCTCTGCTGCCGGATCAGGTAGTAGTCCGCGATCACGATGCCGAAGAGCGGGCCGATCAGGCCGCCGAGGATGCCGAGCGTCCAGAAGATCGCGTCGTCGTTGCTGTACCAGTTCCAGGGAGTGACGATGATCGAGCCGAAGGCGGCGATCATGCCGCCCATCCGCCAGCTGATCCTCTGCGGGCTGACGTTGGAGAAGTCGAACGCCGGGCTGATGAAGTTGGCCACGATGTTGATGCCGATGGTGGCGATGACGAACGTCGCGCCGCCGAGCAGGATGACGAAGGTGTTGTCGTAGCGCTGCACCGTCTCGATCGGGTCGGTGAGCAGCTCGCCGTAGACCGGGACCGTCGCCGCCGCCGTGAGGACGGTGAGCAGCGAGAAGAGGATGAAGTTGAGCGGCAGCCCCCAGAGGTTGCCCTTCTTCACCTCGTCGAAGCTCTTCGCGTAGCGCGAGAAGTCGCCGAAGTTGAGCATCGGGCCGGAGAAGTACGACACCACCGAGGCCGTCGCCGCCAGGAGGGCCCACACCAGCGACCAGCCGCTGAGCTGGATCGAGGAGAGGTTGAGGCTGATGTCGAAGTCCGCCTTGAACAGCATCGAGACGCAGAGGACCAGCATGACGACGTACACGGCGGGGCCGGCGAAGTCGATGAACTTCCGGATCATGTCCATGCCGCGCCAGAAGAGCGCCGCCTGCAGCACCCAGAGGATCGCGTAGCTGACGTAGCCGAGCACGGAGAGCCCGAGGAAGCCGTGCACGTCGACGTCGGCCCAGTCGGCGAGCCCGGGCCAGAGCTTGAGGAAGACGATGTTGAGCGACTCGGCGGCGAGGAAGGTCTGCACGCCGTACCAGGCGACCGCGATGAGGCCGCGGATGATCGCCGGGATGTTCGCGCCGAGGACGCCGAAGGAGGCGCGGCTGGTGACGGGATAGGGGACGCCGGCGACCTGGCTCGGCTTGGCGACCAGGTTGACGAAGAACTGCACGATGACGATGCCGACGATGAGGCAGACGAAGACCTGCCAGGCGTTGAGGCCGATGGCGAAGAGCGAGCCCATCGTCACGTAGCCGCCGACGCTGTGCACGTCGGACATCCAGAACGCGAAGATGTTGTAGGCGCCCCACTTCTGCTCCTTGAGCGGGGCGAGGTCCTCGTTGGTGAGCCGCGGGTCGTACTCGCGCTGCGGCACGCCGCGGCCCGGGGGATAGCCGGCGGCCTCGACGAGGTCCGCCTGGGCAGGCAGGTCGGTCATGGGAACTCCTCGGGTGGGTGGTCGATGAGCCGACCGTAGGAATCCCGTGTTTCCGTCGCCGTGACCGCGGTTGAACCTCGTGTCACGGGAAAGATATAGGCGTCGCCGTCTCCTATCGGCTCCAGGTGATCAGCTGGTCGAAGGCGCCGGCCTTGCGCACCCTGAGGGTCAGCCGGTGCTTGCCGGGGGGCAGCGACCACGAGGCGGTGTGCCACACCGGTCGTCTGGTCGCGCCCTTGAAGCTGATCGTGCCGACCTTCCGGCCGTCGATGAACACGACGGCCGTGCCGCCGCGGGTGAAGGTGCCGTAGGTGAGGTCGAACCGCGAGCCGCTGACCGTGTGCCTCAGGACGCCGTGGCCGAGGCAGTAGTGCCGCAGGTGGGCCGTCGGCTCCTTGACCTTGCGCCAGCGTCCCTTGCTGGCGAAGCCCACGGCCCTGCCCTTCTTGCAGTTGATGTCCCGCAGGGTCCGGGTCTGCACGGTCGTGGTGTTCGTCGTGGTGTTCGTGGTGGTGCCTGTCGAGCCTCCGCCCGGGGAGCCGGTGCCGGGACCGGCCGTGACGGTGATCGTGACGGTCGCCGAGTCGCTGAGGCCCTCGGGGTCCACGACCGTCAGGACGGCCGTGTAGGTGCCGGCCTCCGTGTAGGCGTGGGTGGGGTCGGCGCCCTCGACCTTCCCGGTGCCGTCGCCGAAGCTCCAGAAGTAGTCCAGGTCGTCGGGGGTCTCGGCATCCGTGCTGCCCGCCGCGGAGAACGACACGGCGGTCCCGGTCGTCGTGCTCGTCGGCGTGGCCGAGGCCACGGCGGTCGGCGCGGTGTTCGCCTCCGGTGTCTCCTCGGCGTACCCGTAGTCGAGGGAGCCGCACCCGGCGCCCCGCGTGAACGTCACGTCGCCGGTGAGGTTGCCGGCGGGCGCGGCGTCGGTGCCGCTCATCGAGTCCACGGTGAAGGAGAGGCAGTCGTAGCCGAACTCCCAGTTGCCCGAGGCGCTGGAGGGGTCGGTGTAGTTGTCGATCCAGGGGTCGGACGAGGCGTCGCTGAAGATCGACCGCCCGCTGTCCGCGGTGAACGCGGCGTCGTTCAGGTCGGGCGTCTCCGATCCGGCCTCGGGGGTGGAGTCGAGCGGGGACTGGGCGGGCGGGTCGTCGGTGCCGACGTTGCCGTAGCCGTGCGCCTCGTCGGTGTAGGCGAGGTAGAGGCCCGCGCCGAACCCGATCGCGTCGCGGTCGTTCTCGCCGTGGCTGTCGTAGTCGAAGCCGGAGCGGTCGCGCATCTCGAGGTAGTAGGCGTGGTCCTGCTCCGACGCGGCGCCCGCCTCGAGGTACTTCCAGCCCTTGGTGCAGCTCGACGCCACCCTCAGGTCGTCCCGGCAGCCGCCGTTGTAGACGGTGGTGTCGTCGGGACCGCCGCTGGTCTCGAAGTCGCTCGACCAGAGGGTCTTCTCGACCCCGTCGACGGTCGCGACCACCTTCAGGTCGTCGATGAACCACCCCGGCCCGGCGAAGCCCGGGTCCGTCGCGTAGCTCAGCCGCAGCGCGCCGTGCTGGGCCCCTGCGAGGTCGCTGATGTCGAAGCTGTCGGAGACGAACTCCGGGTCGGTGTAGGTGCCGAGCAGCCGGTCGGTGGCCGCCGTGCCGGCGGCGTACGAGCCGCTGGATCCGGTGATGCCGTTGGAGTAGGTGGACTGGCAGGCCACCGAGTTGGGGTTGCCGGTCAGGCTCGAGGCATCGGTCGTGTAGCCGTTGTCGGAGGCGTGCGAGGTGTAGGTCGCGCCGCCGTCCTTCGTCGTGAGCACGAAGCCGTAGTCGTAGTCCCACTCGATGCTCCAGCGGGACTTCATCTCCAGCTTCACGCTCGTGCCCTCGGGGAGGCTGCTCAGGCCCGGGATCGCGAGATCCAGGTTGTGGCCGCCGGTGGGGGCGCAGCCGAAGTCGTTGCCCGAGCCCGACCACCACAGGTGACTGGGCGTGGCCTTGTCGCCGCTGTCGAACGCCGAGGAGTCCAGCAGGGTGCGGCCGGGCAGCTTGGCGACGTACATCTGCGAGTTGTGGACGGTGCCGTCGGTCCCGTCCGTGAGCGTGTACGACGTCCCGTCGGGCCTCTGCCAGGTGATCGTCCCGGTGTCGTGCTTGGACTCGGTCCAGCCGTGGACGGTCGACGTGCCGTCGGGGATCTCCTGGGGGACGACCCAGCCGAGCTCCTGGCGCCCGTAGGCGTCGATGTTCTGCGACTTGTCGGTCGCCATCAGCGTCCAGTCGCCGTAGGTCTCCCGGCTGCCGGTCGTGTAGAAGTCCGGCAGCCCGAGCGAGTGGCCGTACTCGTGGCTGATCACGCTCGCCTTGTCGATCGCGGTCTCGGGGTTCACGTTGTAGGGGCCGACCCGCACGTAGACCTTGAGGGCGTCGCCCAGGTCGGTCGTCGTCTTGGCGGTGTACGTCGTGTCGGTCCACCACAGCGGCCGGCCCTCGAGGTCCTTGAGCTGGTCGTGGGTGACGAAGCCGGGCAGGCCGGTCGTGGGGTCGGTGTAGGCGCCCGCCAGCGACGACGAGTGTGGCCAGATGTTGTCGTAGGGCAGGGCGTCCTGGGTGCTGTCGGTGCACGCGCCCAGCTGGGAGGCGCCGTTGCCGCCGCAGCCGGCGAAGACGACCATGAAGAAGTCGACGACGCCGTCCTTGTCGGTGTCGTAGTCGGAGTAGTCGATCTCCGGGTCGGCGATCGTCACCGAGTCGGCGACGAGCTTGCCGGTCGGGCCGCAGCCGGAGTCGATGTCCTGGAGCGCCCCGACTCCGGTCTCGGCGCCGACGATCGCCGAGCCGTTGGAGTCCGAGCCGTAGTAGGCGGTGTTGCCGGGCAGGTCGTAGACGCCGTTGGTGATCCGCTCGGGGTAGAGCGCCGAGCCGGTGAGGTCGGTCGGCGAGGAGGCGTAGGTGACGCCCCCCGCGCAGGTGTTCAGGTCGGTGAGCGCCGGGCTGGTGAAGTCGTAGCCCTGGCCGTCCCCGGTGAAGCCGGCGCTGGCGATGTCGGCCGACGGCACCGTGCCGTGCGGGAAGAGCTGGCCCAGCGACATCTCTTGGTAGAGGTTGTAGGTCGATCCCGCGACGCTCGGGCTGTTGATCTTCTCCGCGAGGGACTCGCCGGTGTGGCCGTCCTCGTAGGAGCGGTCGGTGTACTGCACCGGGATGATCGGGAAGGGCCGGTCCCCGTAGCGGGCGGTGTCGTAGGTCTCGTCGGGTGGGATCACCTTCGGCCCGTGGCTGACCGCGGTGACGTCGCTCTGCCCGCCGACGTGGAGGACGGCGGTGCTGGACAGGTCGCGCCAGACGACGGTGTCGAGCTGGGAGGTGGTCGCCGCCTTGGCGGTGAGCACGAGCACGGCGGAGCCCTGGGCGGCGATCGCCCCCGGCGCCCAGGTCACCGACGAGCCGGAGACCGGGTGGGAGCCCGGACCGCTGGCGGTCAGGAGGGTGCTGCCCGTGGGCACGCTGACGGAGATCGTCGGGGTGATCGGGGCGGCGGTGGGGTTGCTGAGGACGATCCGCGAGGGGTACTCGTCTCCGGGCTTCACCCAGCCGACCGAGGAGACGAAGCTGTTCTCGATCGTCAGGGTGGTCGCGGGGAAGTCGATGGTGTGGCTGGTCGCGAGGCTCGCCGGACCGGCCCAGACGCCGGTGGAGCTGTCGGTGTAGCTCGCGTCGACGATCGCGACCGAGAGGCCGGTGGTGTAGGAGCCCGTCGGCGCCGCCAGGCCCGCGGTGACGGAGGCCGGGACGGTGACGCTGTAGCTGCCGTCGCTGCCGGCGGTCTGCTGTGACGATGTCCACAGCGGGGTCGCGGAGTCCGGAGCGGTGACGGCGATCTCGAAGGTCGCGGGCACACCGGTCGTGGTGGCCGGGACGGCTCCTCCGCCTGCTCGGTGCGTCGAGAGCGTGCCGGTGACGGTGAAGGCCTCGCCGGGGGCGGTCGCGGCCCCGGCGCTCACCGTGCCCTGGAGGGTGTTGTAGAGGAAGGTGGACTCGCCGATCGGGTCGGTGCCCTCCAGCACCACCATCCGCACCTGTCCGGGAATCCAGGTGTCGTCGGGCTCGAGATCGACCGAGGCGCTGCCGTCGGTGGCGTCGACGGCGACCGGGAGCGTCGCGAACGCCGTCGTCGCGCCCTCGTGGAAGAGTTCGGCCGTCATCGTGCCCGAGACGTTGGTCGGGGTGAAGGAGAAGAAGGCGCAGCTGTCGCGGTCGATCGACGGGTCGCTCGTGGCGTTGAGCCCGACGCCCACGCAGGGCAGTGGCTGGCGGACCGGCAGGATGTAGAAGAGCATGGCGCCGGTGCTGCCGGCCGCCGGAGTGGCGGTAGGGATCGAGGCACTGCCGGCTCCGGACGTCGCGGCGGTCGCGACGGCGGTGCCGAGGGCGGGTGAGAGGGCGAGCGCGGTGATGGTGGCCGCGATCGCGAGGAGGCGTGCACGGCGGATGGTGGTGCGTGACATGGCCCTCGAGACCTTCCTGAAAAGTCGCTGTGAATGTCAGCACAACGACGAGGTCTCCGGGCCGTTACGAGGGCGACGACGAGTGGTCCCCCTGTGGTCCCCGTGTGGTCGGCACGTGGGGGCCTCGTGGACCGGTCGTGGTCCCGGCGTTGATCGCCGGACGCTCAGAGCGAGGGATCGACCAGGATCTTCGCGTGCACCTCGGGGTTGCCCAGGTCGGAGAAGGCCTGGTCGACCCCGTCGAGACCGACGGTCCCGGTGTGCAGGGGCGACGGGTCGACCTTGCCCGAGGCGATCATGCCCAGCACCTGGTGGAACTCGGCGGGGTCGTAGCCGAAGGCGAACCGCAGGTCGATCTCCTTGTTGATCGCCGCCGCGGGCCGGAAGGTGTCGGGCTCCATGCAGACGCCCACCACCATCACCCGCGTCATGATCGGCGCGGCGGTCACGATCTGCTCGATCATGCCGGGAATGCCGACGCACTCGAAGACCACCGGCCCGGCCGGGGCCTGGCCGAGCAGGTCGGCGTGGAGCAGCGCCTGCTCCCAGGGGAGGAACGGCACCTTGCGGGCGGCGCCGATCGCCGCGATCCCATAGGTCGCGTACGCCGCCGGGCTGGTGATCGGGTCCTTGATCGGCAGGGCGTCCCAGGGCGACTGCTCGCGTGGGTCGACCACGGTGGTCGCGCCGCACTGCTCGGCGAGCGCGCGGCGCGCGGGCGAGAGGTCCGAGGCGACGATCGTGCGGACGCCGGCCGCCTTGAGCATGAGGATGACCGCGAGCCCGATCGGGCCGCAGCCGACGACCAGCACCGGCCGCCCCTTGGCGACCTGCCCACGGCGTACGGCGTGCCAGGCCACCGCCAGCGGCTCGGTGAAGGCGGCACGGTCGGGGTCGACGCCGTCGGGCACGGAGAAGGTGAAGGCCTCCTGCACCACGACGTACTCCGCGTAGGCGCCGGGCGCCTCGGCCTCGAAGCCGGTCAGGTGGATCCCGTCGCCGTCCTGGCGGACGGGGAGCGCGGTGACCAGGGCGCCCGGCTTCCAGCGGCCGCGGGTGCCGGGTCCGTAGGTGACGACCTCGCCGAGGAGCTCGTGCCCGAAGACCACGCCGGCGCCCTCGGCCATGACGCCGGGATAGCCGCTCTCGGTGGCGATCTCGTGGAGCTCGGGCCCGTGGGAGCGGGCATGGAGATCGGACCCGCAGATGCCGGCGCGGACCACGCGCAGCAGGAGCTGCCCGGCCCCGGGCTGGGGCTGGGGGATCGACTCGACGGCGAGCCGGCCGTCGCGGCAGACCACGGCGCGCATGGGTGTCTCCTCGGGGGTGGGGTGCTGGGTGGGTTCAGGCATCGATGACGAGCTCGCCGGCGGCCCGCGAGACGCACAGCAGCATGTGGCTCTCGCGCTCGTAGTCGGCGAGCTTCCGGTCGCGGTGCTGCACGGATCCTTCGAGCACCCGCACCTTGCAGGTGCCGCAGAAGCCCTGCTGGCAGGAGTAGGCCTGGTCCGGCCGCGCCCGGCGTACGGCGGTGAGGGCGGTCTCGTTCGCACCGACCCGCAGCACGGTGTTGTCCGAGGCGAACCGGATGGTGAAGGGCCTCCCCGCGACGACCGGCGGCGGGCTGAACCGCTCGTAGTGCAGCGAGTCGATCTGGGGGTCGGGGATGACCCGGCGGATCGCGTCGATCATGGCGACCGGGCCGCAGGTGTAGAGGCTCGCGCCGAGCGGGGCGAGGCCGATGATCTCGCGGACGTCGGGAGTGCCGCGCTCGTCGTCGGGCCAGACGTGGATGCGCTCCGCCGCGCCGCGGGTGGCTCCCGCGATCTCGGAGATCTCGTCCAGGAACGGCATGGTCTCCCGCGACCGGCCGGTGTAGACGAACTGCCACGGCACCCGGCCCCGTCGGGCGGTGCGGCGCAGCATGGGCAGGATCGGCGTGATCCCGATGCCACCGGCGACGAAGAGGTAGCCGTTGGGGTTGAAGACGAAGGGGAAGGCCTCCCGGGGGCCGCGGACGACGACCTCGTCGCCGACCTCGAGGCCGTGGACCTCGATCGACCCGCCGCCGCCTCCCGCCTCGCGCGGGATCCGGCGCACGGCGATCCGCCAGTGCTGCTTGTCGGATCGGGGTCCGTTGAGGGAGTACTGGCGCAGCCTTCCCGACGGCAGCACGAGATCGATGTGGGCGCCCGGGAACCATGCCGGGAGCGGCTTGCCGTCGACGGCCGCGAACGTCAGCGAGCGTACGTCGGGGCCGAGCTCCTCGACCGCGGTGATCCGCACGTCGAGGTCGCGGTTGACCTGGCCGACCGGGTGGCGGCTCTTCCACGTGTTCTCGGCCAGCGGCAGGAACGCGCGCTCGACGAGGAAGTCGAGGGTGCGCATCGTGCGGTTGGGGGCGGCGGGCCCGACGCGCAGGCTGTTGCCGCCCCCGGTGGGGAGGCTCGTCACGGGGTGACGGCCTCCTCGGCGAGCGCGTCGGCACGGAGCGCTGCCGGGGACTTGGCGAGGTAGGCGACGGCCTGCGAGGTGTTGCCCTCGTGGTCGGGGTGGTACCACGGCGAGAAGAACTTGAGCGAGGAGACGCCGAGCATCAGCGGCCCGGGGACGATGCCCTTCGCCGAGCCCCTGATCCAGTTCAGCAGGCTCGCCTTGTGGCCGGGGTTGGCGGTGTCGTGCGCCAGCAGGTAGCGGACGCCCTGGATCCACAGCCACACGAGGGCCGGGCCGCCGACGCCGTACGCGAGGATCCGGCGGCTGTAGCGGCCGTCGAGGTGCATGAAGACGTCGTAGGCGACCGCGCGGTGCTCGACCTCCTCGGCGCCGTGCCAGCGGAGCAGGTCGAGCATCGTCTCGTCCGCCCCGGCCCTGTCGAGCGCCGGCGAGTTGAGCACCCAGTTGCCGAGTACGGCGGTGAGGTGCTCGATCGCCGCGACGACCGAGACGCGCTGGACCAGCCACTCCTCCTTCGCGCGGCCGGACAGGTCGCGGTCGCCGAGGATGCGCTGGAAGAGCGTCGCCACCTGGGCGACGTAGTCGCGGGTGTCGAGGCCGTGCTCGTCGAAGTAGTCGAGGACGCCCTGGTGCGAGGAGGCGTGCACGCCCTCCTGGCCGATGAACCCGATCACCTCCTCCTTGAGCTGCTCGTCCTGGATCAGGGGGAGGGCCTCGGAGAAGACCTTGACGAACCAGCGCTCGCCCTCGGGCAGGAGCAGGTGGAGGACGTTGATCAGGTGCGAGGCGAAGACCTCGCCCGGGATCCACGCCAGCGGCAGGTCGGTCCAGTCGAAGTGGACGTCCCGCGCCTCGAGCGCGACCTTGGCCGGGGTGTGGAAGCGGTTGACGGCAGGCAGCTTGATGGCCATGACTGTTCTCCCTTGTTCTGAGCCTGGTCAGAGCGTGGTCAGAGGTGATCGATGAACTCGGTGACGTGACGGACGATGAGCGCGGGGTCCTGCTCGACGACCCAGTGGTTGCCGTCGACCAGATGGGTGGTGAGGTCCTCGACGTACGGCGCCGGGGCACCGAACTGGAGGGCCGGGGTGACGTGGGCGTCGTCGCGGGGCGCCAGCACCTGGACGGGCAGCTTGATGGCGGCCGTCCGCGGCCGGATCATCCGGCCGGTGAAGTTGGCGCGGTAGAGCTCGAGGCCGTTGATCGCGTCGCGCTCGGCCACGCCACGGCCGTGCGGCCTGGCGTGCGGGCCGGCGTGCTTGGAGTGGTCGACCAGCCTCCCCAGGACGCCGCGACGGGTGAGCAGCTCCGGGAGGAACGGGAGCTGGAAGGCGAAGACGTACCAGGAGTCGGCGAGCTGCTCGAGGCCGGCGCGCGGGTGCCGCGCGAGGCCGCGGAGCCACTCGCTCGCCATGTCGAGGCTCGGGCCGGAGATGGAGGTGTAGGACAGGATCCGGGGCGCCAGGTCGGGGTCGACGAGCGCGTCCCAGGACTGGATCGAGCCCCAGTCGTGGGCGAGCAGGTGGACGGGTCCGTCGCCGGCGGTGGCCTCGACGACCGCGCCGAGGTCGGCGACCAGGTGCGGGATGCGGTAGCCGTCGCGCGAGAGCGGAGCGTCCGAGGCGCCGGCCCCCCGCACGTCGTAGGTGACCACGTGGAAGCGATCGGCCAGCAGCGCGACGACGCCGTCCCAGACGGTGTGGTCGTCGGGGTAGCCGTGGACGGCGACGATGGTCGGCGCCGCCGGATCGCCCGCCTCGTAGGCGGCGAGGCTCAGCCCGTCCGTGGTCGCGACACTGCGAGTACTCACTCCGGCAAATTACTACGGCGCTGTAGTAAATGCCACGGAGTGGCCTACTCTCGTGCCGTGAAGGCGACTCCCGGAGCGCGCAAGCGTCGGCCCTATGCCGCCCGTGTCCCGATCGCCCGGCGCCGCGAGCAGCTGCTCGACGCCGCCCTCACCATCATCAACCGCGACGGCTACGGCAGCCTCAGCATCGCCAGCGTCGCGGCCGAGGCCGGCGTCACGCGGCCCGTCGTCTACAGCGCGTACGACGACCTCGACTCGCTCGCGCTGGCCCTGCTCGACCGGACGCAGCGCCGCGCGATCGACCAGGTGATGGAGGTGCTGCAGCCGCTCCTGGCCCACGACGTGGACATCCACGCCTGGGTCTCGACCCAGCTGCGGCAGCTGATCGACGTCGTCAGCGCCGACAAGGACACCTGGCGCCCGATCCTCACCCACATCCCCGGGCGCCCGGCGGAGGTCTCCGAGCGGATCGAGCTGTCGCGGACGGCGATCAAGGAGGTCATCGCCGACGTCATCCGGTCGGTCGGGCGCTCGCGGATCGACCCGGTGATCGGCGCCCACGCCGCGCTGGGCACGCTGGAGGAGATCGGCCGGCAGCTGCTCCTGGAGCCGGCGGTCCTCGACGTCGAGGCGTGCATCGAGACCGCCCAGGTGCTGCTCTTCGCGATCGTCGAGACCGCGCCGCGCTGAGCCCGGAACGCGGAGGAGCCCCCGCACCGTGGTGCGGGGGCTCCTCGTCGGGATCGGGCGGTCAGGCGCCGGCGATGAACGCCTCGAGCTGCGCGCGACCCTCGGTGTCCTCGATCTGCACCGGCGGGCTCTTCATGAGGTACGCCGACGCGGGCAGGATCGGGCCGCCGATGCCGCGGTCCTTGGCGATCTTCGCGGCACGCACGGCGTCGATGATGATGCCGGCGCTGTTCGGGGAGTCCCACACCTCGAGCTTGTACTCCAGGTTGAGCGGGACGTCACCGAAGGCGCGACCCTCGAGGCGGACGTAGGCCCACTTGCGGTCGTCGAGCCACGCGACGTAGTCGGACGGGCCGATGTGGACGTTCTTGTCGTGGACCTTGCCGGAGAGCTCGCCGGTGAGGTTCGAGGTGACGGCCTGGGTCTTGGAGACCTTCTTGGACTCCAGGCGCTCGCGCTCGAGCATGTTCTTGAAGTCCATGTTGCCGCCGACGTTGAGCTGGTAGGTGCGGTCCAGCGTGACGCCGCGGTCCTCGAACAGCTTCGCCATCACGCGGTGCGTGATGGTGGCGCCGACCTGGCTCTTGATGTCATCGCCGACGATCGGGACGCCCGCGTCGGTGAACTTCTGCGCCCACTCGGGGTCGGAGGCGATGAAGACCGGGAGCGCGTTGACGAACGCGACGCCGGCGTCGATCGCGGCCTGGGCGTAGAACTTGTCGGCCTCCTCGGAGCCCACCGGGAGGTAGGAGACGAGCACGTCGACCTGGTTGTCCTTGAGGACCTGCACGACGTCGACGTCGGGCGCGGCCGACTCGTCGATCGTCTGGCGGTAGTACTTGCCCAGGCCGTCGAGGGTCGGGCCCTTCTGGACCTCGACGTCGGCGAACGGGACGTCGGCGATCTTGATCGTGTTGTTCTCCGAGGCGTTGATCGCCTCGGAGAGGTCTTTGCCGACCTTCTTGTCGTCGACGTCGAACGCGGCGACGAACTGCACGTCGGAGACGTGGTAGTCACCGAACTGGACGTGCATGAGCCCCGGGACGGCGCTCGAGGCGTCGGCGTCCTTGTAGTACTCGACACCCTGGACGAGGGAGCTGGCGCAGTTGCCGACTCCAGCGATTGCTACGCGTACCGAACCCATCAGGGCTCCTTCCTTACAGTGATCGGATCACTCCGCTCGGCGTTGATGAGGTCGGAGAGCCATCGGACCTCCCGCTCGACCTGCTCCACCCCGTGCCGTTGCAGCTCGGTGGCGTAGCGGTCGACCTCCTTCTGTGTCATGGACAGCTCACGCTGGACCCGGTCGAGTCGCTCCTGGAGCCGGGTGCGGCGCCCTTCGAGGACGCGCAGCCGGATCTCCATGTCGGTGCGGCCGAAGAACGCGAAGCGGATGTCGAAGTTGTCGTCCTCCCAGGCGGTGGGACCCACCTCCGACATCAGCCGCTCGAACTCCCGGTGACCGGCCTCGGTGACCTTGTAGACGATGCGCGGGCGACGCGTCACGGGGGTGAGCGTCGCGGTCTCCTCCTCGATGAGGGTGGCCCGCAGCATCTTCTTCAACGTGGGGTAGAGGGAGCCGTAGGACAGCACCCGACCCCAACCGAGCATGAGATTGAGCCGCTTGCGCAGCTCATAGCCGTGCATGGGTCCCTCGTGCAGCAGTCCGAGGACTGCGAGCTCGATGGTCTCTGCGCGACGTGCCACGGATACATCGTAGCGATATATCCGCGTGTTGCGAACTCACGACACATATTCGTTGCCCCGGTCGTCGCGCGGTTCGCCGCGGGCGGCGGCACCCGTACTCTCTTCACTCGTGAGTGGCACGAGGTCTGCGCGCCGGAAGGCGCCCGTACGCCGGAAGCGACCCCCCAAGAAGAACCTCGGCGTCAAGGGCTGGGTGCTCAAGGGCCTCAAGTGGGGCTCGATCGCCGGCCTGTCGCTCTTCGTCCTCCTCGTCGTGGTCGGCTTCATCGCCTACCAGCGGACGAAGATCCCGGACCCCAACGAGGCGTTCCAGACCCAGACGTCCTACATCTACTACGCCGGTGGCAAGACGAAGGTCGGCCAGTTCGCGCAGCAGAACCGCGAGTCCATCCCCTACTCGGAGATGCCCGAGTGCATCAAGAGCGCGGTCGTCGCCGCGGAGGACCGCACGTTCTGGACCAACAAGGGCATCGACCCGAAGGGCATCCTCCGCGCGGCCTTCTCCAACGCCCAGGCGGGCGAGATCACCGGCGGCGCGTCGACGATCACCCAGCAGTACGTGAAGATCCTCTACCTCAACCAGGAGCGGACCTACACCCGCAAGATCAAGGAGGCCTTCCTCTCGCTCAAGCTGCAGCGGCAGAAGAGCAAGCAGGAGATCCTCGAGGGCTACCTCAACACCATCTACTTCGGCCGCGGCGCCTACGGCGTCCAGGCCGCGTCGAAGGCCTTCTTCGGGACCTCGGCGTCCAAGCTCGACCTCGGCCAGTGCGCGCTCCTCGCGTCGGTGCTCAACAACCCGACCCGGCTCAACCCCGACAACACCGGCGACAGCGGGGTCAACACCGCGCTCCTGGCGCGCTATCGCTACGTCCTCGACGGGATGGCGAGCGCGGGCGACATCACCGACAGCGAGGCGGCCGAGACCGAGGCCAGCCTGCCGAAGGTCTCCAAGCAGAGGAGCTCCTCGTCCAAGGGCGGGCAGAAGGGCTTCATGCTCACGCTGGTCGAGAACGAGCTCAACGACCTCGGGTTCTCCGACCAGGAGATCACCGGCGGCGGGCTCCGGGTGACGACGACCTTCAGCCGCAAGGCCATGGCCAACGCCGAGGCGGCCGTGAAGGAGGTCGCGCCGACGACCGCGAAGGACGGCTCGAAGATCACCGACAAGGAGCTGCACGTCGGCGTCGCCTCGGTGGTGCCCGGCACCGGGGCGCTGGTCGGCTTCTACGGCGGCCAGGACTTCCTCACGTCCGAGATCAACTGGGCCTCGGCCGGCGGCATGGCCGGCTCGACCATGAAGCCCTTCACCCTGACGGCGGCGATCCAGGCGGGCTTCTCGCTCAAGGACACCTTCGACGGCAACTCGCCCTTCACCTATCCGGGCTCCACGCTCCAGGTGCACAACGAGGGCGAGCAGGCCGGTGAGGCCAACGGCCACTCCTACGGCTCGCACATCACCGCCATCTACGCCCTCGAGCAGTCGGTCAACACCGCCTTCGTCGACATGTCGAGCTCCATCCCGAAGGGCTCGGAGAAGATCTACGACACCGCGACCAAGATGGGCCTCGCGCCGCAGGAGGCCGATCAGGACCTGCCGGGCATCCCGTCCACGACGCCGGACCTCGACCCCTCCGACGCGCTCATCACGCTCGGCAAGGCGCAGGTCAGCCCGATCAACCTCGCCAACGCCTACGCCACCATCGCCGCCGGCGGCAAGCGGTCCGACGTGCACGTCGTGACCAAGGTCGTCGACCGCAACGGCGTCGTGCGCTACCAGTGGAAGGACCAGGGCGAGCAGGTGGTCGACGAGGACATCGCCGCCGACGTCTCCTACGCCATGCAGCAGGTGGTCAAGGCCGGCACCGGCCGCGCGGCGCTGGCGCTGGGCCGCCCGGCGGCCGGCAAGACCGGAACGGCGACGAACGACGACGGCGACGTCTCCTCGGCCTGGTTCACCGGGTTCACCCCGCAGCTCTCGACGGCCGTGATGTACGTCCGCGGCAAGGGCCGTGGCCAGCTGGACGGCTGGATGCCGTCGTACTTCGGCGCGGACTATCCGACCGACACCTGGCTCGCGGTGATGAAGGCCGACCTCGAGGGCACCGAGGAGATCGACTTCCCCGACCCGGTCTACGTCGACGGCGACGCTCCCGACGACAAGCACGGCGCCAACCTCGCCTCGCCGACCGCGAAGCCGAAGGCGACGAAGTCGGCGACGGCGAAGGCGACCAGGACGGCCACGGCCGCGCCGACGACCGCCGCTCCGGCCACGACGAGCGCGGCGCCCACCACGAGCGCCGCCGCGCCGACGAC
>NZ_JASGDD010000220.1:0-7196 GCF_047607365.1 Nocardioides sp.
AGGACCGCCAGGGCCGCGTCCGCGTCGCCGGCGCGGAGCGCGGCGGCCAGCTCGCCGATCTCCTCGCCGAAGCGCCGGGCGGTCCGCAGCTGCCCGACCGCGGCGGGCGCCCGGAGGCGCAGCCCCTCGACCAGGTCCGCGAGCACGGCCCCGGCCTCGACCGAGGCGAGCTGGTCGGCGTCGCCGACGAGGATCAGCCGGGCCGACGGCCGGACCGCCTCCAGCAGCCGGGCCATCATCGTGAGACTGACCATGGAGGTCTCGTCGACCACGATCACGTCGTGGGGCAGGGTGTTGCCGCGGTGGTGGCGGAAGCGGGTGGAGGAGCCGGGTCGCCAGCCGAGCAGGCGGTGGAGCGTCGAGGCGGTGAGGTCGGGACGGCCGACCGACTCCTGGAGGCGCGCGGCCGCCTTGCCGGTGGGCGCGGTGAGGGCGATCCGGAGCGGCTGGTCGGCCTGCTCCTCCAGCAGCGCGAGCAGCCCTCGGACGGTCGTGGTCTTGCCGGTCCCGGGGCCGCCGGTCAGGACGGTGGTCCACTGGCGGACGGCGGCGATCGCGCACGAGCGCTGCTCGGCGTACTGCTCTCCGGGGAAGAGGCGAGCCGAGCTCTCGGCGAGGATCGCCTCGTTCACGATCGGCGGTGAGGCGGCCAGGCGCGCGAGCAGGTCGTCGCGGATCTGGCCCTCCTCGCGGTGGTAGCGGTCGAGGTAGACCAGGTCGCCCTCGAAGCGGAGGACCTGGTCGGCCAGCGCGGAGCCGCGGGCGACGGCGAGCCACTCCCCCGCGTCGGCGACGGGCCACGGCAGCTCCGGCGCCTCGGCCATGAGGGCCGCCAGGTCGACGCAGACCGACCCGTGGCGCGCGGCCCGGACCGCGAGGGCGAGCGCGAGCCGCGAGGCCTCCCCGGGCTCGCGGACGAGATCGCCGAGCCGGGCGGCGACATGGACGTCGGCCGCCGTGAGCACGCCGGCCTCGTTGAAGGCCCGCAGCACGCCGGTGGCCTCGCGGGCGAACCGCGCGTCGCCGGCGTCGACCGGCTCCCAGGTCTCGATCACGGGCCACCCCCGTCCAGGAGCTCCGACAGGGCGACGGTCAGCGACGGCGGCGGCTGCCAGCGGAAGACGCCGGTCGGGTCGCCGTCGACGACCGGGGTGTCGGCGCCGACCATGCCCCGCACGTACAGGTAGAGCACGCCGCCCAGATGCCTCTCGGGGTCGTATCCCGGCAGCCGCCACGAGAGGTAGCGGTGGAGCACGACGCCGTAGAGCATCGCCTGGAGCGGGTAGTGCGAGTGCAGCATCGCCTCGGCCAGCTTGGGCTGGGTGTAGTCGCCGGCAGTCTCCCCCAGGAAGTTGGTCTTGTAGTCGACGATCACGAACCGGCCGCCCGGCAGCCGCAGCACCACGTCGATCGAGCCCGAGAGGTAGCCGCGGAGCAGCTGGTCCCCCAGCACCGGGCTCTCCAGCCTCGAGGCGTACGCCGTCAGCGGATCGTCCGGGGCGAGGTGCTCGCGCAGCAGCGGCGCCAGGTCGCGCAGCCGCACCTCGCCGCGACTGGTCTCCCCACCCGTCAGCGGGATCTCGAAGTCGAGCTCGCGCAGCCGGTCGCCCAGGCCGATGTCACGCAGGGTGAGCCCGGCGGCGAGGGGACCGAGCGGCGTCTCGTTCATCGGCAGCAGGCCGTCGGCCAGCTCCTCGGCGGAGGCCGCGACGGGCCACCAGCGGGACTGCTCCGCGACGTGCCTGCGCAGCTCGGCCGTGAAGTCGGTGGCGGCCGGGTCGGCGTGCTCGAGCACCGCATGGACCAGTGACCCGAACTCCGCACCGGCCGGGAGGTCGGCCATCGGGGACCGAAGCCCCCACTCACCGGGCGGGGAGGCCCCATTCGGCGGATCGGAGGCCCCACTCGGCGTGGTCGGGTCGGCGTCGTCGGTCGCGTCCGCGTCGTCGTCCTTGCCGACCGCGGGCTCCTCAGAGCCGACGAGCGGGGTGGACTCCTCGACCCGGATGAGCGCGGAGTAGGAGGTGCGTCTCCAGTCGAGGTCGATGGGGCGATCGAAGGAGCGGGCGGCGAGCGCGGGCGCCGCGGCGGGTGTCGCGGGGGGCTCGGTGGGGGCGATGTCGGCGAGCTCGTGAGCGGGCCCGCCCATCTCCTCCAGCGCCGCGAGGATCCCGGCGGCCACGTCGTCGTCGCGGACCTCCATCCGCTCGGGCACCTCGGGCGTGCCGGGACGACGGCCGAACAGGAGGCGGTGCAGCCCGCTGGTCGGGGTGTTGAAGGTCGGGGCCCACCACGTCACGACCTGCGACTGGGCCCGCGTCAGGGCGACGTAGAGCGAGCGCAGGTCCTCGCCGAGCTCCTCGGAGAGGTGCGCGGCCACATGGGTCGGCGCGCCCGAGACGTCGAGCGTGCGTACCGGCCGGTCCTCGAGATCGCGGTCGTGGAAGCGCACGACCGCGGGCGCGTCGTTGACCCAGTTGTCGTAGGCGAACGGGAGATAGGTGACGGGGTACTCCAGCCCCTTGCTCCCCCAGATCGTGACGATCTGGACGGCCGCCGCGTCGGAGTCGAGCCGCCGCGGGCGCTCGCCGGCGGAGGTGCGGCGGCGCTCGTCGCGGAACCACTCGAGCAGTCCGGTGAGACCGAGCCGCTCGCGGGTCTGGGTCTCGTGGAGGAGCTGCCCGAGATGGCGCAGGTCGGTGAGCAGCCGGTCGCCGTCGACCCGGCCGAGCACCCGCTCGGTCAGCCCGCGCTCCTCCGCCGCCTCGACCAGGGCGGCCACCCCGCGGCTGCGGAGCACGAGGGCCCACCCGCGCAGCGTGTCGGCGATCCGCGAGGTGAGCTCCTCCCCGCCCCGGTCGGGCTCGGCGAGCTCCGCGGCGCGCCGGCCGAAGAACGGCGTCAGCGCCGCCGCCCGCACCAGCCCCGTCCGGTGCGGCGCCTCGAGTGCCTCGAGCAGGGCGCACCACGCATCGGCCGCCTCGGTGCGGAGCACGTCGCCCCCGCCGAGCATCACCGCGGGTACGCCGCGGGCCGCGAGCTCCGCCTGGACCAGCGCTCCGTGGGCCCGCTGGGAGACGATCACGGCGATCTGGCCCGCGGCCAGCGGCTCGCCGTCCCACGTGGCGCCGGAGGAGAGGACGCGGGCGATGTCGGCGGCGCAGTCGCGGGCCACGAAGGCCCGCGCCTCGGCGGCGGCGATGTCGCCGTTGCGGAGCCGGAAGCCGTCGCGCCGGACCTGGCGCATCCGCCACGCCGGGCCGGCGCCGGCCAGCCGGGAGCCCGGGCGGGAGGCCGAGATCGGCAGCACGGCGATGCCCGGGTCGCCGAGCTGGGCGCCGTCGAGCACCACCTGGAGCGAGCGGACCAGGTCGTCGTCGCTGCGCCAGTTGGTCGCCAGGGTGGCACGGGCGGTGGCGGTGCGCGCGGCGGCCAGATAGGTCGCGACGTCACCGCCCCGGAAGCCGTAGATCGCCTGCTTGGGGTCCCCGATGAGCACGAGGGTGGGCTGATCGCCGCGGTCGGCCGCTCCGGCGAAGGCCCGCTCGAGCACCTGCCACTGGACGGGGTCGGTGTCCTGGAACTCGTCGACGAGCACGATCCGCCACCGCTCGCGCATCCGCAGGCGCGCGGGCGGCTCGCCCCCGGACCCGTCGGCGAGGGCATCGGCCAGCCGGGAGAGGAGGTCGTCGTAGGAGAGGACGCCGAGCCGCCGCTTGCGGCGCTCCAGCTCGGCCCGGACCTCGGTCGCGAACGCGACGCGGGCCTCGGCCGCCGGATGTCCCGGGGCCGCCGCCAGGGCCGCCTGAGGATCGTCGACCGCGGCGCGGGAGACGGACAGCGCGAGGTCGCGGCTGATCGGCGGCGGGGTGCTCGTCCCGCCATACCACCGCAGGTAGAGGTCGTCGACGATCTCGACCACGAGCTCGTCGAGCGACTCGACCAGGGTCGCACCGGGGTCGCTGTCGCCGGCGACGCCGAGGGAGCGGAGCACGATCTGGCAGAACTGGTGGGTGGTCGCGATGGTGGCGCCGTCGAAGCCGGCCAGCGCGTCGAGGACCCGGCGGCGCTGGACCGGATCGGTCAGGGTCCGGGAGGCCTCGACGAGATGGGCGCGGACCCGCTCGCGCAGCTCCTGCGTCGCGGCACGGCCGAAGGTGATGACCAGCAGCTGGTCGAGCGTCGCGATGCCCTCGGCGACGTACCGCGTCACGAGGGTGGCGACGGCGTAGGTCTTGCCGGTGCCGGCGCTGGCCTCGAGCAGCGTGGTGCCGGTCGGCAGCGGGCCCCCGAGGTCGAAGGGGGTGAGGGCCTCGCTCACCATGAGCCCTGCTCCGCGGTGAGAAGGGGGCTCCAGACCCGGAAGGCGAGCTCCGCGAAGCGCTCCGGCTCCGGCAGGGGGGCGCGCTCGCCCCAGACGCGGACGTGCTCGGGCTCGGACTGCTCGCCGGGGAACCTGCCGTCGCGCCAGTCCCAGCCGGCCTTCTCCAGTGCCTCCGCGTGGTCGGCTCCGGTGCGGCGGTTGCGGGCGTAGGTGAGGGAGCTCTTGAGCGGCAGCGGAAGCGGCGCCGCGAGGCCGGCGTCGCGTAGCGAGACGAGCTCGCGCAGGGCCTCGATCGCCGTGTGGTCGAGCGGGCCGAGCTGCGACAGGGCGAAGCCGCCGCCACGCGAGCCGCCGGCTCGCCCGAGGGTGAGCGCGGACCAGGAGCGGTCCTCGTCGGTGGCGGCGAGGGCGAGGAGCCGGATCCAGCTCTGCAGCCGGTGGCCGGCGCCCAGCCGGCCGTAGTGCGCCGTGACCAGCCGGTCGCCGAAGAGGTCCCCGACCGTGCCGCGCAGCCGTCGCCCACCGCCGAGGTCGACGTCGATGTCGGCCGCGCGGGCCGGCAGGCCGCCACGCAGGCGCAGGCCCTCCGCTCCGATCGGCCTGGCCTTGCCGACGACCTCGTCGAGCAGCCGCCAGCCGAGCCACTTCGGCGGGACGACCCCGCGGCGGAACTCCCGCTGGCGGGCCTGGTCGGGGTGGATCCCACGCAGCAGGTCGCCGAGGATGCGGTCGCCGACCTGCCACTGGACCAGCTGGTCCACCTCGACGGGGAGGCCGTCGTCCAGGGGAGCGGCATCGCGCGGGTCGCGGGGCAGCGCGAGGTCGAGGCTCTGCCGGAAGAACCCCCGGACGGGGCTGCGCCAGAAGCCGAGCAGCTCCTCCAGGCCCACGTCGCCCTCGGCCTCGCCCCCGGCTCCGGCGACGCGGAGCGGGCCGTCGAGCAAGGGCGGCACCGGAGTCCGCTCGCGCAGCGCCGCGGTGGCGCCGGCCAGGACCGCGCGGTCGAAGCTGAACGGCTGCTCGGGGACGAGCGCGCCCGGCGTGAGGTTGCGGGCGTCGAAGGGCTGCAGGGGGTGGCGCACCGTGACCGCCTCGGAGACCGGCCGCCCGTCAGCGGTGACGGCGGTGAGGTCGAGCGCGTCCGCGATCTCGCCCAACGGCACGGCCGGGGGGCGCGGCTGCCCGGAGTAGACGTCCGCGCCGGTCCACGTGATGACGAGGGTCTCGGTCGTGGCCAGGATCGCGTCGAGCAGCAGCTGGCGGTCCTCGGTGCGCAGGTCGCGCTCGCCGGTCACGGGCGTGCGGGCGAGCAGGTCGTCGCCGTCGAGCGTGCCGACGCGCGGGAAGACGCCGTCGTCGAGCCCGAGCAGGCAGACGACCCGATGCGGCACCGAGCGCATCGGCACCAGCGTCGCGACCGTCAGCGAGCCGGAGCGGAAGTTGGCCCGCGTCGGCCGGCCGGCCAGGCGGTCTCCCAGCAGAGCGCGTACGTCGGGGAGCCGGAGCATCCCGGAGGCGACTCCGTCCGCGGCATCGCGGACTCGCCCCAGCTCGCGCAGCAGCTGACCGCGCTGCCAGCCGTCGGCGGGGCCGACCGCGGTGAGGGACTCGATCCCCTCCTCGAGGGTGTCGAGCCAGTGCGCGGGCGGATGCTCGCCGGTGAGCCGGTCGGTGACCGCGCGGAGCCGGTGGACGAGCTCGGTCAGGCGGCCGAGCAGGTCGATCGCGCCGCTGCCGACGTCGTCCAGCGGCAGGGTGGCCTCCAGCCACGAGCCGGCGTCGTCGGAGAGCGCCACTCCGGTGAGCAGCCGGTCGAGGCCGAACTCCCAGGTGTTCGCCGCGTAGTCGCCCAGCCCGAACGGCTCGCGGTGGGCGGCGTCGAAGCCCCACCGCACACCGGTCTCCGCCGCCCACTCCGCCAGCTGCTCGAGGTCGTCCTCCCGCAGCCCGAAGCGACGGCGGACGGGCTCAGTGTGGGCGAGGTCGAGGATCTCGCCCACCCCCGCCCGGCCGCCGGCCAGGTCGAGCAGGGTCGAGGCGATGCCGAGGAGGGGGTTGGTCTGGTCGAGCGCCCGGTCGGCGAGCCGGACGCGGAGTCCGTGGGCCGGATGCCCCTCGGCGCCGACCACGTCGCCGAGCCCGAACGCCGCCTCGATCAGCGGGGCGTAGGCCTCGATGTCGGGGCACATCACGAGGACGTCGCGGGGCTCCAGCGTGGGGTCGTCGGCGAGCAGGCCGAGGATCACCTCGCGCAGGATCTCGACCTGCCGGGCCGGGCCGTGGGCGGCGTGCAGCTGCACCGACCGGTCGCCGGCGGCCAGCACCCGCGAGCCCGGATCGGCCGGCGCGGCGTTGGCGCGCAGGTCCGACTGCAGCCACCCGAGCAGGGTGCCGGGCGGCGTGATCGTCCCGGCGACCGGCTCGTCGCTCAGGTCGAGGGTCGCGAGCCCCCGCTGCACCTCGCGAAGGTCGCGGCCGAGGCTGGCCAGCAGCGGGTGGCCGACCGCCTCGTGACTGCGGTCCTCGGCGCGGACGACCGGGCCGCGCAGATCGGCGAGCGCCGCCCACAGCCGGTCGGAGGGATGGGGGAGCCACAGGTGCACCTCGCGGTGCTCGCCCAGCGCGCCGACGAGCTCGATCTCCGAGCGCGACAGCCGGGTGTGGCCGAAGAGCGAGACCCGTGCGGGCAGCTCTCCGGCGGGGCCCTCCCGCAGGTGGGCGACCACCGCCGCGTGACGCTCGTGCGGCGGCATCACCGGCACTCTCGCCACGAGCCGCCGCCACAGCTCGGGCTGCCACGCGAGGTCTGGCGGGACCCGGCCCCCGAGGCCGTCGCCGGAGCCGCCCGCGGACCAGTCGGCCACGACGGCCG
>NZ_JASGDD010000221.1:0-12068 GCF_047607365.1 Nocardioides sp.
CGCCGAGCGCGGCGCCGACCGCCAGCGCCGCGACGACGCGCGGCGCGCGGAGCTCCCTGACGAAGTAGGCGGCGAGCGGGTCGTCGGCCGATCCGGTCAGCGCACGCCAGACCGCACCCGGACCGAGGCCGTAGTCGCCCACCATGAGCCCCACGACGGCCGCCACGAGGACGGCGAGCGCGAGCAGGACGAGGGCTGCCGCCGTACGTCGTCGGAAGCGGATCGACAGGCCGGCCAGGCGCAGCGTGACCATCACAGCGACGGCACCTTCCGCCGGCTGACGATCGCCAGGAAGACGGGGGCGCCGACGATGGCGGCCACCACCCCGGCCTGGACCTCCTGGGGCGCGACGACGACCCGCGCGAGCGTGTCGGTGAGCAGCAGCCAGGCTGCCCCGAGCACGACGCTGACGACGGCGATCCAGCGCTGGTCGTGGCCGACGAGGGCGCGGGCGAGGAGCGGCACCGCCAGGCCGACGAAGCCGATCGGCCCGACCGCGGCGCACGCGCCTCCGGCCAGCAGCACGGCGGCGACGAGGCCGAGGGTGCGGACCCGGGTGACGCTCACGCCGAGGGCGCGGGCGGTGTCGTCGCCGAGCGAGAGCGCGTTGAGCGCGGGGGCCAGGATGAGCGCGGCGACCGCGCCGATCCCGATCAGCGGACCGGTGATCGCGAGCTCGTGCCAGCCGCGGCCCTCGAGCGACCCGGCGACCCAGTAGCGGAACTCGTTGAACGCCTCCTGGTCGGCGAGGATGACGGTCTGGGTCAGCGCGGCGAGGGCGGCGCTGACGGCGACGCCGGCGAGGGCGACCCGGGCGGGGTTGTGTACGGCGGAGCGCGACCCGGACAGGGCCAGCACCCCGGCCGCCGCGATCCCGGCTCCGAGCAGCGCGAACCACACGTAGAACCCGATGCCGGTCGCACCGGTGAGCGCGACCGCGAGCACGACCGCCAGCGCGGCGCCGGCGTTGATGCCGAGGATGCCGGGATCGGCGAGCGGGTTGCGGGTGAGCGACTGGAGCACCGAGCCGGCGAGCGCGAGGGCGGCGCCGACGACGGTCGCGACGACGGTGCGCGGGACCCGCAGCCCGTGCAGGACGTCGGACTCGGTGGAGTGGTCGGGGTCGAGCAGCAGCCGCCACGTCTCCCCCACGCCGAGCCGGTGGGAGCCGAAGGTCAGGCTGGCCAGCAGCGCGAGGGCCAGGACGCCGAGGGCGGCGGCGAGCACGAGCAGCCGGCGCCCACCCCACCGAGACCCGGGTTCGCGCGGACCGAGGTCAGGCACGTCGGCGCTGCCGCGCGCGCAGGACGAGGGCCGCGGAGGCGAGGAGCATGACCAGCAGACCGCCCGAGCCGACCCACGGAACGCCGACTGGGGCCTCCCCTCCCGCCGACTGGGGGCTTGCCTCCGACTGAGTGGGGGCTGCGAGCGCCGCCTCCACGGCGGCCTCGATGGACGCCTTCTCCGACGGGTCCATGCCGCTGCCCCCCGTCGTCTGAGGAGAGGCCCCACTCGCGTCGTCGGAGGCCCCACTCGACTGAGGGGAGGCCCCACTCGGGGAAGGGGCGGGGACGACGAGCGTCCGTCCCGCGGCCAGCGCCGTGTCGCCGGTCGTGCTCGTGGCACCGGTCGTGGCGTCGGTCGTGGACGTCGTACTGCTGCCGGAGGAGGAGCCGCCGGCGACGATCGTGAAGTCGGCGCCCTTGCGGGTGGTCCACCCCTTCGTGCCGAGGTAGTTGCCGAACGCGTCGGTCATCTCCTTGCTGGCGAGGAAGCGCAGCCAGTGGGCACCGGGCTCGAGGTCGCCCGGGAGCACGAAGGAGCCCGACGCGGTGCCCTTCGAGGAGAGCCGCTGCTGATGGACGACGCAGGCGCCGTGGACGCCCTTGGCGGCACAGAAGTTGCCGTCGTCGATCTTGATGTAGACCACCTCGCCGGCGGGGTAGCCGCTCACGGTGAAGTGGATCGTCGAGCCGGCGGTCGTCGTGCGGGGGCTGACCGAGGCATTCGTCCCGGGCGTGTTGGCGCCGGCGCCGCCGTCGGGCACGGCGCGTGCGGGAGCGGCGCCGAGGACGGAGAGCGCCAGCAGCATCAGCAGGGCCGGGGCATGGCTCCTTGCTCGGAGGCGCCGGCCGGGGAAGGAGACGTGCCCTGGCATCAGGAGCGAGATCCGTCGCATCACGCGGCTCCCCTCATCAGGCGGGCGGCGCCCAGGGTGGTGGCGGTGCCCGCGAGCACGAGCGCGCCGAGCCCGAGCAGCCAGCCGTCGAGGTCGGAGACGAACGGCGCGTCGGCGGCGTCCCGGATGCGCGACTCTACGGGGGCGGCCGTGGCGGCTCCCGCGGTCGCCGCGGCGTCGCCCTGGGTCTCGGCCGCCTCGGAGTCGGCGTCGGCGTCGGAGGCGTTCCCGATCCGGACCGGCACCCAGCCGGCGAGCGCGCCGTCCTGGGCCTGGGCGGCGATCCGGAACGACGCGTCGCCGAGCGCGGCCAGGTCGACACGGACCCGGCGCTCGTCGTCGACGGTCACCCAGCCGGCCGGGATCACCCGGCCCTCGGCGTACACGGTGAGGAAGAGCGCCTGGGCCGGGGCGGCCTCCGGGAAGGTCAGCGTCACGACGGCGCCGTCCTGGGTGGCGGCGGCGGAGTGCTGGGAGAGCCGCCCGAGCGCCGCGTACGACGACGCCGGCCGTGCCGGGACGACGAGCGTGGCGACGGGCAGGCTGACCGCCGTCGCGCTGCCGGTCGCCGACGTCGGGGCGAGCACGGCGGGCCGCAGCGTGGTCCGGACCCAGCCGAGCAGCCGGCCCACCTCCCCCTCCTCCCCGGACTGGACGACGACGCGGAGGGTCCCGGTGGGCGCCTTCCTCGGGATGGCCACGGTGACGCCGTGACGGCTGTCCAGCCGGACCCAGCGGTCGGACCAGGGGTAGCGGGGCGAGCCGTCGCCGACGTACGCGGAGAGGAAGACCCACGTGCCGGCGGGGCTGCCGGGGACGACGACCCGCAGGCGGTGCGCGTTGAGTCGGGTCGCGGTGACGCCGTGCCGGCTGCTCGCGGTGAGGGCAGAGGCGGCGAGCGGGTCGGGGCTGCCGTTGGGCTGGTAGGTCCCGACGACGAAGTCGGCCGACAGCGAGCGGATCGGGTCGCCGGACTTGAGCGAGCCGGAGAGGAAGCGCAGCGTGTGGGCGCCGTTGGTCAGGGCCGGCGTGGAGGTCGCGGTGGTGCCGTCGGGCAACTCGATGGAGGCGGTGAAGCTGCCGGTCGCCGCGTCGGCGCGGACGATCGCCCAGATGGTGCGGTTGGTGTGGACCTTGTCGTCGAGGTGGCTGTACGCGCCGTCGTCGATCTTGACGCCGATCACCGAGCCGCCGGCGTTCGCGTTGCACCAGCCGGTGCCCCGCACCACGACGGTGCCCCCGAGCGGGACGGTGTGGGTGGCGACGGTGGCCGTCACGGCGCTCGAGGCGGGGGCGCAGGTGACGTCGGCGTCCTCGTCGGGCTGGGTCCAGGTGGTGCCGTCGATCGCGATGAGCGGGCTGACGAGGGAGCGCTGCACGTCGCCCGCGCCGAACTTGCCGCTCGCGAGGCGGACCGCGAGGTAGTCGCCCGCCGCCAGTCCCGCCGGGAGCTCGAGCTCGCGGTCGAAGCTGCCGTCGCTCTCGGCGGTGAAGAGCGCCCAGATCGTCGGGTCGGACTGCTGGATGTCGGTGGCGCGCTCGAACTGGGTGGACTCGCTCGCGTTGAGCTTGACCGCGATGGTCGACGGGCCTCCGCCGGAGGCGAGCCATCCGGTGCCCGCGACGCGGAGGGTGCCGCCGTCGGCGCCGGTGGTGGTGACCGAGCGCTGCACCCAGGCCTTCGCCGTGCCCGCGCTGAGCGGCGTGCCCCAGGTCGACGGGTCGTCGTCGGGGGTGTCGGCGGGGAGCACCTCGAAGGACGGGGTGGTCACGTTGCGGGCCTGGTCGCCGGTCTTCAGCGAGCCGGTGAGGATGGTGAAGGTGTGGCTGCCGGTGGCGAGCGCGGGCGAGGAGGTCGCGGTGGTGCCGTCGGGCATCTGCACGTCGGCGTCGATCGAGCCGTCGTCGGCGGCGTCGACCAGCGCCCACACGTCGGGCTTGCCCGCGACCACGGGGGTGTCGACCCGGTTGATCGCGCCGCCGCCGTCGAACTTGAGCGCGAGCCGCGACCCGCCGGAGCCGTCGCTCAGGCACCAGCCGGAGCCGGAGAGGTGGAGCGTGCCGCCCAGCTTGACCGACGCGGCGACGGTGATCGTGGGGTCGCCGGCACAGGTCGCGGCGGCGGCGGGCGAGGAGGTCGCGCCGAGCGCGCCGGCGAGCAGCGCCGGCAGCATCGCGAGGAGCGCGACCGGGATCCGAGCGCGTCTCATCCGAGCGCCTTCACCACGTCGGCGACCAGGCCCTGCATCAGCAGCGGTCCGCCCGTCGAGGTCCACAGCGATCCGTCGACGGGGATGACGTGGTCGTCCCTCACCGCCGTCAGCGAGGAGAAGCCGGGCACCTTCTCGGCCTCGGCCAGCGCCTTCTGCGCCGACGAGGCGTCGCTGGACCCGCCCGCGTCCGGGTTGTCCTGCGAGGAGCCGCCGAGGGTGCCGAAGAAGAGGTAGTCGGCGTCGATCTGGTCGAGGTTCTCCAGGCTCACCGGCTCGGAGTGGCCACGCCCGCGCCTGTCCTGGCCGGCCGGACGCGCCAGGCCGAGGTCCTCGAGCGCCATCCCGGCGGGCAGCTCCTTGAGGATCAGCGAGGCCGAGCCGCCCTGCCAGCGCACGATCGAGAACGTCTTCCCCGCGTACGCCGTCCCGAGCTGAGCCTTCGCAGCGGTGACCTTCGCGTCGTAGTCCGCGACGACCTTCGCGGCCTCGTCGGACCTGTTGAGCGCGTCCGCGACGAGGGTGAAGGTGGCGCGCCAGTCGCCGCCGGCGTACCCGGCGTAGAAGGTGGGGGCGATCTTGCGGAGGATCTCGATCGCGTCGGGGTTGTTGTTGATGCTCGTGCCGTCGACGAGGATCAGGTCGGGCCTGGCCTTGGCGATGGCCTCGTAGTTGGGGTTGGCGACGCCGCCGAGGATCGGGAGGTCGCCGGCCCGGTCGGCGAGGTAGTTCGGGACGGTGCTCTGGCCACGGCCGGTGATGGTGCCGACGAGGGGGGCGTCGAGCGCGAGCGCGCCGTCGAGGGTGGGCTCGCTGAGCGCGACGACGCGCTGCGGGTCGGCGGGCACCGTCATGGTGGCGCCCTCGACGTCGGTGACCTGACGGGTCGCTCCAGCGGACGCCTGGCCGGTGGCCGTCGCCTCCGTGCTCGAGCCGCACGCGCCGAGCGCGGCGGCGGTCATCAGGGTCAGGGCGCCCAGGACGGAGCGCAGCTGGGCAGACATGGGGAGCACCTATCCATCCGACAACGATTGCTTAGGTGAGGCGACCCTAACAGTTGTCAGATGATTGGCTGAACTCGCGCGTCAGCCCTCCGGCTGGGCCCGGACCCGGAGGTCGCGCGCGGCATGCGTAGCGGCGAGGGTCGCCGCCGCCTGGGCGTTGCCCGCGGCGATGGCGGCCAGGAGGGCCGCGTGGTCGCTCTGCCTGCCCTTCTCGTCCTCTCCCGGCTCGATCGCGCCGCGGCTGAGGCCGTCGCGGATCGCGGCGCCCAGGCCGGCGTAGAGCTCGGCGAGGAGCCGGTTGCCCGACAGCTCGACGAGCAGGGCGTGGAACTGGCCGGGCGCGCGCCCGCGCTCGGTCCCGGCCTCGTGGTCGAGGTCCGCCTGGTGCGCGGCGCGCAGCCGCTCCAGGGTCTCGGGGTCGGCCCGGTCGGCCGCCAGCTCGGCCGCCTGGACCTCGAGCGCCCGGCGGACGGCGAGGATGTCGGACCAGGTGTGCTCGGCGGCGAAGTCGGAGAGCACGTCGCGCACCGGGCTCAGCGAGCGGACGAAGGTCCCGCGCCCCGGCGCCGGCTCGAGCAGGCCCAGGTGGGCCAGGCTGCGGATCGCCTCGCGGATCGTGCTGCGCCCGACGCCGAGCTCGGCCGCCAGCTCGGCCTCGGTCGGGATCCGGCCGTTGACCGGCCACCGACCGGCGGTGATGTCGGCCTGCAGCCGTCGCACCGTCTCGCGTGCGCGGTCACTCCCCCAGGCCATGGCGGAGATTGTCCACCATCGCCCCGGGTTCGACACTTTGTCAGACCTAAGTTAGGGTCACCTCACCTTACTTAGGAGACTCTCAGGAGTCTTGACCACAGGAGTGTCATGAGCACCACCACCATCGTGAGGAGGGGCGGACGGACCGCCGCCGCCGTCCTCGCCTCGGCTCTGGGCCTCTCGGCCCTGGCCGCGAGTCCGGCCCACGCGGGCTCCGCCGTGTTCACCACCGGAGCGGACACCGGCGCAACCGCGACGATCAGCGACTACGTCTTCACCGGCAGCGCGATCCACATCGACGGGACCGGCTGGACCAAGTCGACCGGCGTCGGCTCCTGCATCTTCGTCAAGCTGGGCAGCGGCTCGGGGTCGACCGGAACCGCCCTGGCGACCAAGCAGACCACCTCCGCCGAGGGCACCGGCGCCTGCGCCGGCCAGAGCCCGTCCAGCGTGGACGCGTGGGCAGCGGTCCCGGCGGCCGCCGACGGCACCCTGTCGGCCGACATCCCCTTCCCGACCTCCACGAACAGCAACCCGGCTGTCACCGACAGCGACTGGGCTGCCGGCACGACCCACCACCTGCGGGTGCTGACCGGTCTCGACGGCAGCCCCGCGCGCTCGGCCTACCTCGACTTCACCGTGGCCGCACCCGCCACGACGCCCACCATCAACCAGCCGACCGTGACGGTCAGCGGGACCAGCGTGTACGCGAGCCTCACCGGCTCCGGCTTCCCGGGCGGCGAGAAGCTCACCGCCGACCTGGGCAGCACCGCGCTGACGTTCACCAGCGGCAGCGGCTCCTCGGCCGTGACCGCGAGCAGCTACACCGTCCCCGCGAGCGGCACCTTCTCCAGCGTCCGGCTCAACCTGCCGAGCGGCACGCGGGCCGGCACGTACGCCCCCGTCATCCACCGCAGCACCTCCGGCGCGGCCGACTACCCGCTCTCGCTCACGGTGAACCCGACCGTCGCGTGGAGCGCCGGCGTGAAGCCCGGCGCCACCGGCACCCTCACGCTGAGCAACCTCCCCAACGGCGCGACCGTCTCCTCGGTCAAGCTGGGTGACGCGACCGTCGCCAGCGGCCTCACCGCCAACGACTCCGGCGTGGCGACGGCGACCTACACCATCGCGTCCACGACCACGCCCGGCCAGGCCACGCTGACCATCGCGCAGGACGCGCCGGCCGCGATCGCCTACTCCGTCACCACGACCGTCTACCCCGACGAGACCATCTCGGGCACCGGCCGGTTCACCGTGGCCTCCGACGCCAACGACCCGGCGCTCTACCAGGGCCTCTACCAGTCGGCGTACAGCGAGACCGAGGACGCCCTCTTCGCGACGGCAGCCAGCGGCACCGGGACGAGCGAGGACGGCTACCTCTACAAGCTCGACCCGGACACCCTCGCGTTGATCAAGAGCGTGCACCCGAAGGACGTCACCGACGTGGACGGCGTGGCTGGTCGTCCGGTCTACGGCATCGGCGTCGACGACGTCAACGGCACCGTGTGGGTGACCAACACCCGCACCACCGGCGTCGCGGTCTACCGGGCCAGCGACCTCACCCTGCTCAAGCAGTACCCCGCGAGCACCATCACCCACCCGCGCGACGCGGTCTACGACCCGAAGACCAACGTCGTGTTCGTGAGCTCGGCCAGCGAGGGCGCGTCCGGAAACGGCTACATCTCGGTCTTCGAGGGCGGCGACAACGACGGCGACGGCACGCCCTACGAGAAGATCAAGGACGTCCAGACCGGTCCCCGCAGCACCTTCAACCCGGTGTCGCTCTCGCTGGACAACGGCACGCTGGTCTCCCCGAGCCTGTCGACCAACAAGGTCGCGGTGATCGACACCGCCACCGCCGCCACGTCGGCCGCCGCGGCGTCCGGCGAGCTCGACGCGTCGGTGAAGCTGATCGAGATCGGCGCCCACTCGACCGCGGGCAACGGCCGCGGCGCCTCCGGCATCGCGTACGACGACGAGGACCACCGGATCTTCGTCGCCAGCCAGAACGACAACGCCGTCTTCGTGGCCGACTCGATCACCGGCGAGCTGCTCAAGACCGTGCCGACCGGCCAGCAGGCGCTGAACGTCGCCTACGACTCGGTCCACAAGCTCGCCTACGTGACCAACTTCGGCGGCACCTCGGTGACCGTGCTCGACACCGACGGCACCAAGGTCGCGGCGCTGCCCATCACCCGGGCCAACCACGTCACGGTGACCAAGGAGGGCGTCGCCTACGTCGTCGACAAGAACTCGGCGAACAGCGCCAAGAACCGGGCCTGGAAGATCACGCCGCGGATCGAGACGATCAACGGCACCGACGTCCTCTACCCGACCGCCGCCGGCGCGACCGGCGCGGTGGCGACGACCCCGCTCAGCGTGAGCGTGGCCTACGGCGAGACCATCCACGTGTCCGGGACGAACTTCCGGGTGCAGGACGCGACGAGCGGCTCGACGCTCGCCGTGAAGCTCGACGGCGGCGCGGCCGAGCCCAAGAGCGGCAAGGCGACCAACCCGAGCAAGGACAACGCGGCCGTCAACGGCGTGTACGCCGTCGCCGCGGCCGACACCGAGGGCACCTGGTCGCTCGACCTGCCGTTCCCGTCGGCCGACAACGTCAACGACGCGTCGCTCGCCTGGGGTGTCGGCGACACCCACTACCTGCGCCTGCTCTCGGGCAGCCTCAAGACGGGTGACACGGTCCGCTCGATCGTCGTGAAGGTCACGGTCACCCCGCTGGCCCTCACCACCGGCACGCCGACCATCGGCGGCACCGCGAAGGTCGGCCAGACGCTGACCGCCGACCCGGGCACCTGGAGCGAGGGCACCGCCTTCGCCTACCAGTGGCAGCGTGACGGCGTCGACATCGCCGGCGCCACGTCGCCGACCTACACCGCCGTGGCCGACGACGCCACCAAGAGCCTCCAGGTGGCCGTGACCGGCACGCTGGAGAACCACGGGACCGAGACCGTGGTCTCGGCGCCCGTGACGGTGGCCGCCGCCGACGTCGTCGTGACGCCGACCCCGTCGACGCCCGCGCTGACTCCGGCGGAGCAGAAGGTGGTCAAGGCGGCTGCGGTGGTCACGAAGGACAACGCCACCATCAAGGCGCTGAAGGCCCAGATCAAGAAGGCCAAGGGCGCCAAGAAGGCCAAGCTCAAGAAGAAGCTGACCAAGGCCAAGGCGAAGCTGAAGAAGGACAAGAAGGCCCTCGCGAAGGCGAAGGCCGCGCTCGCGAAGTCCAAGAAGTAGCCCTTCTCGGCTCACCGAGCACGAAGGCCCCCACCCGATCGGGTGGGGGCCTTCCGCGTTCGCCCAGCGAGCGGGCGGTGCCGAGCCGGGCGGTGCCGAGCCGGGCGGTGCCGAGCCGGGCGGTCGCAACTGCTGGTGAACCGCGGGCGAGAGACCCAGCTGCGCCCGTTCGCCAGCAGTTACCGGGCGGGGGAGCCGGGCACGGCGAGCGAGTCGGGCATGGCTGCCCGGATGGCCGCGGCCACCTGCTCGACCACGGGCCGGCGGACGAGGTCGGCGTGCGCCGCGTCGAGGCGTACGACGTCGACCGGGTCCTCGGCGAGGGCGAGCCAGCCGTCGGGGTCGAGCCACGTCTCGGGACGGGGAGCGGTCGCGACGACCAGGGTGCACCTGCCGGGCAGGACCCCGGGCAGCGGCGTGCGGACCAGCCGGGCGGCCTCGAGCACCGACGCGACACAGCCGTCGACGACCTTCTCGGGCAGGGCGGCCAGGGCGCTGCCCGAGTCGCGGAGAGCGGCGGCGACGACGTCGCGCGTCAGCGGGACGTCGTCGGCGACGGTCGCCGCGCCGAGACGGAGCAGCCCGAGCAGGGCGTCCTCCTCGGTCGGCTCGGCGAGCGTGGCCCACTGGGCGGGCGGGTAGGCGTCGAGCAGCACCACCGCGCCGACCTCCTGGCCCGACGAGCGGGCGAGCGTCGCGACGGCGTGGGCGGCCATGCCGCCGAGCGACCAGCCGGCGACGTGGAACGGGCCCTCCCCCACGACCCGCCGGACGGTGGCGAGCTGGCGCTCGGCGAGCGCCGTGAGCGAGTCGACCGGCTCGGGCGAGCCGTCCTCGATGCCCGGCGCCTGGATCGCATGGACCGGCAGCTCGGAGGGCAGGTGGCGCAGCAGTCCGGTGTAGCACCAGCCGAGCCCGCCCGCCGGGGGAAGGAGCACGAGCGGCGCGACGCCCGGGGACCCGGGCCGCAGCGTGAGCACCTCGGCGAAGTCGCCGCCGCCACCGGCCCCCGACGCGATCAGGCGCACCAGCGCGGCCACCGTCGGGCCGGCGAAGACGTCGCCGAGCGACAGCTCGACCCCCCACTCCTCCTCGATCGCGGCGAGCAGGTGGAGCACCCGCAGGGAGTCGCCGCCGAGGTCGAAGAAGTCCGCGTCGACGGGCACCGCGGCGGATCCGGGCGGAGCGCCGAGCACCTCGCCGACGATCTGCGCGAGCCGCTGCTCGATCAGGGTCTCGGGCGGGCGTCCCTCGGCGGCCCTGGGCGGGTGCAGCCGGGCCAGCGTGCGCCGGTCGGCCTTGCCGCTCGACCCGACGGGGATCTCCTCGACCGCGATCAGGTGCGCCGGCACCCAGGCCGGCGGCAGCACGGCCGCGGCCGCCTCGCGCAGCGCCTCGGCGTCGACCGGCGCCTCTCCGCCGCGAGCGGCGAACCAGGCGACCAGCCGGTCCTCCACGACGCCGGCGACAACGCCGGCGACGCCCGGCACGGAGGCGAGCACCGACTCGATCTCCCCCAGCTCGATCCGCTGGCCGCGCACCTTGACCTGGTCGTCGGTGCGGCCGAGGTAGCGCAGCGCCCCGTCGGGCCGCCACGCGGCCAGGTCGCCGGTGCGATAGAGACGCCCGAGCTCGGTGCCGACGAAGCGCTCGGCCGTCAGGTCGGGCCGGCCGGCGTACCCCTCCGCGAGCTGGATGCCCCCGAGCCACAGCTCGCCGACCGCGCCGACCGGCACGGGACTGCCCGCCGGGTCCAGGACGAAGCAGGTGGTGTTCCAGACCGGCCGGCCGATCGGCACGACGGCGTCGTCGACCGACGTGTCCCACACCGTGACGTCGACGGCGGCCTCGGTCGGGCCGTAGAGGTTGGTCGGCGCCGCCCCGAGCCACTCGGCGCAGCCGCGCACGAGGTCGGGGGTGAGCGCCTCGCCCGAGGTGACGACGTGCCGCACGCCGCCGCCGGCGCGGACCCGCTCGCAGGCGACCCGGTCGGCGAGCAGCGCGCGCAGCATCGACGGCACGAAGTGGACGACGCTCACGCCGTCGAGCAGCGGCGCCAGCGCCCGCGGGTCGCGGTGCGCTCCCGGCGGCGCGATCTCGACGCACGCGCCGACCTGCAGCGGCCAGTAGAGCTCCCACACCGAGACGTCGAAGGAGATCGGCGTCTTGTGCAGGACGACGTCGCCGGGGGCGAGCGGGAGGTGGTGCTGCATCCACGCGAGCCGGTTGTCGATCGCCCGCGCGCCGACGAGCACGCCCTTCGGCCGTCCGGTGGAGCCGGAGGTGAAGAGGAGGTACGCCGGAGCGTCGGCGTCGTCGTGGACACCGCGGAGCACGGCGTCCCCGACCAGCGTCTCGGGATCGCTCACCACCAGCGCGGCCGAGGCGTCCTCGAGCATCATCGCGATCCGCTCCGGCGGCAGCTCGGGGTCGACCGGCAGGTAGACCGCGCCGAGGAGCGCGAGCGCGTGGACGGTCTCGTAGAGCCCGATGCTCCGCGCGAGCCGGACTCCGACGACGTCCCCGGGGGCGATCCCGCGGGCGGCGAGCCCGGCGGCGAGGCGGCGTGCCCGCTGCTCGAGCTCGCGATAGGTCCGCGTCTCGCCCTCGCAGCGCAGCGCGACCGCGTCGGGGTGCCTCGCGGCGGCGTCGGCGAAGCGCCGGCCGAGC
>NZ_JASGDD010000222.1:0-9365 GCF_047607365.1 Nocardioides sp.
GACGCCCCCACCGGCACCCCGCCCTCGGGCGCCCCCAGCAACTGACCCACCACACCCCCCTCACCGCTAGGAGAACCCCATGTTGCAGAACCTCTCTGGCTGGCACGCGCTGGTCATCCTCACCATCGTCCTGCTCGTCTTCGGCTCGGCGAAGCTGCCCAGCCTCGCCAAGAGCGTGGGCGAGTCGATGCGGATCCTCAAGGACGAGGTCCACGACGCGAAGAGCGCGCAGGCCGCGCAGCCGGCGCCCGTCGTGGTCGAGGCCACCCAGCCTGCCGAGACCCGCCGGGCGTCGTGAGCACGGCCACCGTCGCGCGGGGGACCATGCCCCTCGGCGACCACCTGCGGGAGGCCCGCACGCGCGGCACCCGCGCGGCGGTGGCGCTCGCTCTCGCCGTACTCGTCGGCTTCCTGGTCTCCGGACAGGTCCTCGACCTGCTCCGCGCCCCCATCGAGGAGATCGCCGAGTCCCGCTCGGCCAGCCTCAACTACGACACCATCACCGGCGCCTTCGACCTCAAGCTCAAGATCGCGCTCTTCGCCGGCATCGTGCTCTCCAGCCCGTTCTGGCTGCTCGAGCTCTTCGCCTTCGTCACCCCGGGCCTGACCCGCCGGGAGCGGCGCTACACCTACGGCTTCGTGGCCGCCGCCTTCCCGCTGTTCCTGGCCGGCTGCGCGTTCGGCTTCCTGCTCTTCCCGCACATGGTCGAGATGCTCGCCGGCTTCTCCTCCGACGAGGACAGCACCATCCTGACGGCGACCTACTACGTCGACTTCGTGCTCAAGATCATCCTGGCGATCGGCATCGCGTTCGTGCTCCCGGTCTTCGTCGTGGTGCTCAACCTCGTCGGGGTCCTGCCGGCGGCCACGCTGCGCCGCAGCTGGCGGGTGGTCGTGGTGGTCATCGTGCTCTTCAGCGCGCTGGTCACTCCGGCCGCCGACGTCCTCTCGATGTTCCTCGTCGCGGCCCCCATGGCGCTGCTCTTCGGCCTCGCCATGCTCATCGCCCACGTCCACGACTCCCGGAAGGGGAGCGCCTGATGCTCGGCCTGACCTTCGAGAAGCTCTTCGTCGTCGTCGTGCTCGCCGGCCTCATCATCGGCCCGCGCCGGCTTCCCCTGTACGCCGAGCGGCTGGGCTCCCTGATCCGCGGCATGCGCCAGGTGCTCGACGAGGCCCGCGTGAGCGCCGAGCGTGACATGGGGGTCTCGCTGCGACGCTCGGACTGGGGTGAGCTCGACCCGCGGCAGTACGACCCGCGGCGCATCGTCCGCGACGCGATGACCGCGCCCGCGGCCGCTCCGAGCGGGCAGGTGGAGCCCACGGAGCCGACCGAGTCCCCTGAGCCGAGTCAGCCGAGTGAGGCGGAGGTCGCCGCGCGCTCGGTCCGCCCCGGACAGCGGTACGTCGTCACCGGCTCCGCCGCGCACCCCCGCCGGATCCGGATCGACTCCCTCCCCGAGGACGATCCCCGCCGCGTCGCCGCTCAGTCCCTCGGCTGAGCGGGCAGCCCGACGTACATCGAGGAGTGCAGGTGCCGCACGTGGTGCTGCATCGCCTCCACCGCGCCGGTGACGTCGCGAGCGCGCAGCGCCTCCACGTAGCGGGCGTGCTCCTGCGCGTTGACCGTGTGCAGCTCCTCCACCGGGTAGGGCAGGAAGTAGCCGTAGAGACGGTCCAGCACCTCGCGGTAGTGCTTCATCGCCCACGGCTGCCCGGCCGCCTCGGCAGCCGCCAGATGGAACCGGCGGTCGATGGCGTGATAGGTCGGCCAGTCCGCGGCGTGGCCCGCACGCACGACGAGCTCGTCCAGCTCCGCGAGCTGCTCGGAGGTGGCGACGAGGGCGGCGTGGTGGGCCAGAGCGCTCTCGATGAGGGCGCGCTGGTCGATCAGCGCGTGCACCACGTGGGCGTCGGCGCGGTACACCTCGACGGCCGTGTGGGCGGAGCCCGACGCGGAGCCCGCGGCGTGCGGCGTGGGTGCCACGAAGGTGCCGCCGCTGCGTCCGCGCTGCCGCACCAGCACGCCGTCGTCGGCCAGGGAGATCATCGCCCGGCGCACGGTCACCTCGCTGACGCCGAAAGCCTCCGCCAGGTCTGACTTCGGTGGGATCCGGGCCCCGGGTGGGAGCAGCCCCAGCTCGACCGCGAGCGCCAGCCGGGCGCGCACCGTCTCGAGCGCGCTCAGCCGCGTGATCCCCGCCAGGGACGGATCGGCGAGCGCCGTCAGGGCCGCGTCGGTCACCACGGAGTCGGTCGCGCTCACAGACGCATCGTAGCCAGTCGCGCCGGGTCATTGACAAAACAACTCATATTGACCCAATATCTGCGCATGCCTCGACTCCTACGGCTGATCGCCGTGCAAGCCGCGCCCGAGCCGGTGGGCGACCTGACCGGTTTCGCCGCCGACGTACGCCGTCGCGGACCGGAGGCGGACCTGCTGGTCTATCCCGAGCTGCACCTCTTCGGGACCGATCCCGGACTGAGCGGGCCCGACCGCGACGCGCTGCTGTGGGAGTCGGCGGTCCGCCGTGACTCGGCGCTCCTCGGGGAGGTGGGCGCGCTCGCGGCCGAGACCGGCACCTGGCTCCTGCCCGGAAGCATCTGCGAGCTCGGCGACGACGGCCGGCTCTACAACACCGCCCTGCTGTTCTCGCCCGACGGCGCGCTGGCCGCGGCCTATCGCAAGGTCTTCCCGTGGCGACCCCACGAGCCCTACGCGATCGGCACCGAGTTCGTCGTCACCGACCTGCCCGGGCTCGGCCGGGTCGGCATGTCCGTCTGCTATGACGCCTGGTTCCCCGAGGTGACCCGCCAGCTGGCGTGGATGGGCGCCGAGCTCGTCCTCAACGTCGTCAAGACGACCACCGACGACCGCGCCCAGGAGTTGGTGCTGGCGCGCTCCAACTCGATCGTCAACCAGGTGTTCACGGTCAGCGTCAACTGCTCCGGCCCCGAGGGCCGCGGGCGCAGCCTGATCGTCGGGCCGGAGGGCGACGTGCTGGCCGAGAGCCCGATCGCCGACGCGGACGTCCTCGAGGTGACCCTCGACCTGGACGACGTCACCCGCGCCCATCGCCAAGGGACGGAGGGGCTCAACCGGATGTGGTCGCAGTTCCGGCCCAACGACCCACCCGTTCCCCTGCCCATCTACGGCGGCCGGATCGACCCGGCCACCTGGCAGCCCCGCCACCACCGCACCGACTCCGCTACCGACACCCAGGAGACCCACCATGTCTGACCATCTGCAGCGGACGCTGGGCCTTCGGTCCCTCGTCCTCTTCGGCCTCGCCTACATGACCCCCATGATCGTCCTGGGGATCTTCGGCGTCGTCGCCGAGACCACGGCCGGCGCCAGCGCGTCGGCATACCTCGTCGCGCTCGTCGCGATGCTCTTCACCGCCGCGAGCTACGGCCGGATGGCCGTCGCCTATCCGATGTCGGGCTCGGCGTACACCTACGTCAGCCGCACCATCGATCCACGAGCTGGCTTCCTGGTCGGGTGGGCGATCCTGCTCGACTACCTCTTCCTGCCGATGGTCATCTGGCTGATCGGCGGGGCCTACCTCGACGCGCAATATCCGGACGTTCCGTTCTGGGTGTGGATCGTGGGCTTCATCGCGCTGACGAGCGCGCTCAACGTCCTCGGCATCAAGACCGCGGACCGAGCCAACTTCGCGCTGATGGCGATGCAGATCCTCGTCCTCGTCCTCTTCGTCGCGCTGTCGATCGGGTCGGTGGTCGGCGACCACGGCGCCGGCGGCCTGATCAGCTCGACGCCGTTCGTCGGGGTGGGCGCCACCTTCTCCGAGATCACGGCGGGAGCCGCGATCGCCGGCTACTGCTTCCTGGGCTTCGACGCCGTCTCCACGCTGAGCGAGGAGACGATCGAGCCGAAGCGGACGGTCCCGCGAGCGATTCTGCTCGTGGCTCTGCTCGGTGGACTGATCTTCGTCGCCGTCTCCTACACCACGCAGCTGGTCCACCCCGGCGGAACCTTCGCCGACTCCTCCTCGGCGGCTCACGACATCGCGCTGACCGTCGGCGGCAACCTGTTCGGCGCGATCTTCCTCGCGGGCCTCGTGATCGCGCAGTTCGCCTCGGGGCTGGCCGCGCAGGCCTCGGCGTCGCGCCTGATCTACGCCATGGCGCGCGACCGGGTCCTGCCGGCCTGGCTCTTCGGCCGGCTGCACGCGATCTACCGCACTCCGGTCGCGGCCATCGCGGCGGTCGGCGCGGTCGGAGTGCTCGCGATCTTCCTCGACGTGGCCACGTCGACGTCGTTCATCAACTTCGGCGCCTTCACCGCGTTCACCATGGTCAACGTCTCGGCGATCGTCCACCTCCTGCGCCACCGGGACGAGCGGGACGGGACCGTCGCGGCCCGGTCCTGGTCGGCGCTCGCGGTGCCGGTGGTCGGCGCGGCGGTGACGCTCTACCTGCTCGCCCAACTCGACTCCCACGCCATCGTCCTCGGGCTCTCCTGGCTCGCCGTCGGCCTCCTGGTGCTGACGGGGCTGACGCGGGGCTTCCGGCAGCCGCCGCCGAGCATGGACTTCTCCGAGGAGGCCGGCGAGCCCGCGCTCGGCCTCTGAGCACTCGGCGTCCGAGTATCGTTCGGCCATGAGGATCGGCCTGGCCCAGATCCGAGCCGGCGTCGACATCGACCGCAACCTCGCCGCCGTCGACAGCGCCTGCCGGTCGGCGGCGGCGCAGGGTGCCGAGCTGATCCTCCTGCCGGAGTACGCGATGTACGACAAGCCTCGGGTCGACGCCAGCTTCGCGAGGATCGCGCAGACCCTCGAGGGTCCGTTCGTCACCGCGGTCGCGGAGCTCGCCCGCGAGCTCGGCGCGGTGGTGGTCGTCGGCGTGGTCGAGCGCAGGCCCGCGGCTGCGCCCTTCAACACCCTTGTCGCGCTCGGCGCCGACGGGTCCCTCCTCGCCCGCTACCGCAAGAACCACCTGTACGACGCCAACGGATTCACCGAGTCGGCGTGGATCTCCGCGCCGGAGGCGCCCGAGGCGGTCACCTTCCACGCCGGTGGTGTCCGCGTTGGCCTCCTCGCCTGCTACGACCTCCGGTTCCCCGAGCAGTCCCGCGCGCTGGTCGACGCGGGGGCCGAGCTGCTGGCCGTGTGCTCGGCCTGGGTGCCCGGGCCGGAGAAGGTCGCCCAGTGGCAGACCCTGGCCCGCGCCCGGGCCATCGAGAACACGTCGTACGTCGCGGCCGTCTGCCAGGCGGCCCCACTCTCGATCGGAACCAGCATGCTCGTCGACCCGCAGGGGCGCGACGTCGTCGTGTGCGGGGGAGGGCCGGAGACACGTGTCGCCGAGATCGAGACGGAGCGCATCGCCTCCGCCCGCGAGCGCGACCGGAACATCGCCGTCCGGCGCTTCGCGACTCGTCCACGCTGACACACCCTAGGCTGACCGTTCCCCGACTCCCACGGAACCCGATGGAGGTGTGCCGATGTCCACGCCCGACCGCATGCGCGCGCTCGCCACGCTGGCCGCGCAGCCGGCCGGCGCCGACGACGAGCGAGCCGCCGCCAACCGGGTGATCGACCAGGCGCTCGAGCTCCTGCCCGACGTCGACTGGGTCAGTCTGACCATCAAGGTGCGGCAGGAGGGCTACGCCACGCTCGCCGCCTCCGACGACGTCGCCCGCCAGGCCGACGCGCTGCAGTACGCCCTCGACGAGGGCCCGTGCATCGAGGCGGCCGACCGTGCCGAGTGGTTCCGCTCGGGCTCGGTCGCCAGCGACCCACGGTGGCCGGCGTGGGGGCCTCGGGCCGCCGAGCTCGGGATCGGGTCGCTGCTGAGCGTCAGGCTGGCGGCCGGGGACGGGGCGCTGGGCGCGCTGAACATGTACGCCCGCCCTACGGGGCGGTTCGACGACCGGGACGAGGTCGACTTCGCGGTGCTCTACGGCGCCCATGCCGCGGCGTCGCTCACCGCCGCGCGGGAGATCGAGGGCCTGCACAACGCGATCTCGTCCCGGCACGTGATCGGCCTGGCGCAGGGCATCCTGATGGAGCGCTTCGGCCTCACCGTCGAACGCTCCTTCGACCTCCTGCGCCGCTACTCCAGCGAGTCCAACGTGAAGCTGGCCGCGGTCGCCGCGGAGCTCGTCGACACCCAGCAGCGCGGCGCGACGGCGACGGCCGGCGACGGCTGAGCCGGCCCCCGGGGTCCGCCCGCCGGAAGGCGCGCGAGCCGAGAGACCCGGCGAGGACTTCGCTCACGCGTCAGCCGATGCGCGCGGCGGTTCGTTTCGCGGCTATCGCGGCGACGACGGCAGCCTCTAGCGTCGAACGGCAACGTGGCTGCCGGCCCGACGCACGGGCGACCGCATGCCCCACCCACGGGAGTCTCGATGTCGGATCATGAACGGCTCAGCGAGCCCGGCATGGCCCATCGCTTCGTCGTGGGGGAGCTCAGCCGGGAGTTCGACATCGTCTCCGCGGCGCTGATCGGCTCGCGGCTCGACGAGTCGCTCACGCTCCACCTCGGCGGCGACGCGGCGCCCGCGCCCGACGTCCCGTTCGTGATCGACCTGTGCGACGTCCGCCTGCTGTGCGCCGAGGGGGTGCGGGTGATCGAGGACTTCGGGGAGCGTGCCCGGGCCTCGGGCGTGAGCCCGCGGCTCCTCGTCGTGGAGGGGTCGATGCCCTACCGCGTGCTTCGCGTGCTCGGCCTGCTCGACGAGCTGAGCGTCGTGGTCCGCCGGCGGCCGCGCGACGCACGGTGAGGCGGTCGCGTCCGCCGCCGCCGTCCCCGATAGTCTGGCGCCTCTGCGCGGGGTCAAACAGTCGGCACGCGGGGGTGCGGTGACGCGCTGACGACCCGAGGTGACCTGGCATGGAGACCGTGCGCTTTCGCAGCACCGACGTGGGCGAGGTCGAGCAGTTCCTCAGCGCGACCTACTCGACGATGAGGATCGCCGCCGCCGACGGGCCGATCCAGGCCGAGGTGACGCGGCGGGTGATCAGCTCGCAGCTGGAGTTCCACGAGCTCGACTACAGCTTCGACCTGACGTACGACGCCGAGCCGGCGCGCTGGCTGTTCGTCTGCGACGTCATCTCGAACACGCTCCATCCGCGCGAGCACGGCGGCGCCGAGGAGAGCTTCGGTCCCGGGGACCAGTTCCTCGTCATCCGGCCCGACCTCCCGTACGCCGGCGTCGTCCGCTCGCCGCGGTATCGGTTCGCGGCGCTGGATCCGGCCCTGCTGTCGCAGCTCGTCGCCGGGGAGGAGGACGTCCCGGCGGAGCCGGTGCGGATGACCGGCACGCGACCGGTCTCGCGCGACGCGCAGGCCCGGCTCCAGCGGTGCATCGCCTACCTGCGCGACGACGTGCTCCACCCGTGGGAGGGCGACATCTCGCCGCTGCTCGTCGCCTCGGCCACCCATCTCCTCGCCGCCACCGTCCTGCAGACCTACCCGAACACCGCGCTCGTCGGGCCGACGGCCGCCGACCGCCGCGACGGGCGGCCCACGGCCCTCGCCCGGGCGGTCGCCTTCATCGAGACCCATCCCGACCAGCCGCTCTCGCTGGCCGACATCGCACGGGCCGCCTACGTGACGCCGCGCGCGCTGCAGATCGCGTTCCGCACCCACCTCCGGACGACGCCGATGGGCTACCTGCGGCGAGTCCGTCTCGACCACGCCCGCAGGACGCTCCTCGACGCGTCCCCGGGCTCGGTCACGGTCACCGCCGTCGCCGCCCGCTGGGGATTCAGCCCGTCGCGGTTCAGCCAGCTCTACCGCGCGGCCTACGGCGAGCCGCCGCACCGGACGCTGCGCCGCTGAGGCGCGGGGCGCCGGCGGGCCCGACCCGGCGACATCCGTGTGAAGCGAACGCCGGCGGGTACGCCGTACGCATGACCGTTCCGACCTTCTCCGACCTCCCCGTGGCCGACGTCGACCGCGCCTGGGACGGCGACGCCGCCGAGAAGCGGGTCCGTCGCTGGGCCGACGCGGAGAACGGGCCCAACGCCGACTACCGCAAGGCCCACGTCTGGTACGACGGCGAGCGGGCCGACAAGTTCACGGCGTACAAGCTGCTGATCGCCGACGTGATCGACGGCGAGCTGACCGTCGTCCCCCGCGGCGTGATGGCGGCCGGCAACGTCCTCGAGGGCGCCCGCGGCGGGGTCGACATCCCGTCCGACGACGTCGCCCGGGTGAGGTCGCACCTGGCGAAGTACTACCGCAAGTTCGACCACGAGCCGCCGTGGGACGGCGACTAGCTCGTCTCGGCGAGGCGCTTGAGCGCGGCGAGGCCCTTGTCGAAGTCCTTGCCGATCGCGTTGTCGAAGAACAGCCTGCCGGCGACGTGCATCGCGACGTTGCGCGACCCGGTCATCGTCCACGTGACGCGGGTGCCTTGCGGGTCGGGGAGCAGCGCGAACGTCGTGACGTTGTGCGCCTTGATCGGCTTGAGGAAGTCCAGGTCGATGACGACCTTCTCCGGCGTCTCGTCCACGAGCGTCATCCGGCCGGTGCCCGACTTCCTGCCCACCCAGTCGTAGACCGCGCCGACGCCGCGGTCGGCGCCGGAGTAGGTCCGGGCGAGGTCGGCGTCGAGGCCCTCCCACGGCGACCAGGCCTGCCAGGCGTGGAAGTCGTCGATCAGGGTGTGGATGCTCGCGGCGGGCGCGGCGATGACGGTCTCGCGGGTGTTCGAGAAGCTCGGCATGGGCTGAGCCTAGGCGGTGATCCTCACGTCGTCGCCGTCATGACGACGATCGGCAGCGGGCGGGTGGTGCGCTTGCGGTAGGTCGCGAACGTCCCCCGGTTCGCCTTGTTGCACAGCGCGAACAGCCGCTCGTAGTCGGGGTCGTCGGTGCGCGCGACGGTCGCCGTCGCCGTACGCCGTCGCGGGCCGATCTGGATCTCCACCCGTGGATCCGCCTCGAGGTTCAGGATCCACGTCGGGTCGCGCCGCGCGCCGCCGTTCGAGCCGACCACGAGGTAGCGCTCGCCGTCCCTGGCGTAGACCAGGGCGCAGGTGCGCTCGAGCCCCGACCGGCGGCCGGTGGTGGTGAGCAGCAGCGTCGGCATCCCGAGGAACAGCCGGTGCCCGAGCCACCCGTGGCTGCGCTTGTAGATCGCCTCGTGGATCTCGAGACTCTTGAGGAACACGTCGCGCTGCGAGGGGAGCTTCATGGCGACCAGTCTGCCCGTGTCCCGTGAGACCTGCCCTAACGATTCCTGCGCCGGCTCGTTGGGATCGCGACGGCGTCGCCAGGGGGCGGCCGCGAGGAGGTCACCATGGCACACCCGGGCTCCCCGCTGAGGGCGGCGGTGGCCGCCGCCGTGGCCGCCGCGCTCCTCGCCCTGCCGAGCCCGGGAACCGGCGC
>NZ_JASGDD010000223.1:0-37677 GCF_047607365.1 Nocardioides sp.
ATCGCGTCGGTCGAATTGTCCTGCTTGGTGAAGCCGATGCTGCGGCGCGAGGCCTGCGCCGCGCCGGCGTTTGGTCCAGACGCCCCGCTCCCCGGGATGCCCGCTCATCCGGCCTTCACCGCCTGACCGATCGCGTGGACGATGAGGTCGAGGTCGGCGTCGCTGACGGCGTACGGCGGCATGGCGTAGATCAGGTCGCGGAACGGGCGGATCCAGACCCCCGCGTCGAGCGCCGCCTCGGTCGCGGCGACGACGTCCACCGGGTGGTCGAGCTGGACGACGCCGACCGCGCCGAGGGTGCGCACGCCGGCGACGCCGGATGCGTCGCGCAGCGGCTCGAGGCCCGTCGCCAGTCGGGATCCGATCCGGGTGACGTCGGCCTTCCAGTCGCGGGACTCGAGCAGGTCGAGGCTGGCCAGCGCGACGGCGCAGGCGAGCGGGTTGCCCATGAACGTCGGGCCGTGCATGAGCACGCCCGACTCCGAGGCCGAGATGCCCCGGGCGATCCGGTCGGTGGTGAGCACGGCGGCGAGCGTGAGGTAGCCGCCGGTCAGCGCCTTGCCGAGGCAGAGGACGTCCGGTGTCACGAGCTCGGAGACGAAGAGGTGCCCGGTGCGGCCGAAGCCGGTCGCGATCTCGTCGAAGACCAGCACCAGGCCGTGCTCGTCGGCGACCTCGCGGAGCACGCTCAGGCAGGCGGCGTCGTAGGGCCGCATCCCGCCCGCCCCCTGGAGCAGCGGCTCGACGATGATCCCGGCGAGCTCGTCCGCGTGCGCGGCCGCCAGACGGCGTACGCCGGAGGCCCACGCCTCCACGTCGCCGCCGGGCGCCGGCGGGGTGTCCGCGAAGACGTGCCGGGGGAGCAGGCCGCCCCACATGGCGTGCATGCCGCCGTCGGGGTCGGTGACGCTCATGGGGTGGAAGGTGTCGCCGTGGTAGCCGCCGCGCAGGGTCAGGAAGCGCGTCCTGCCGGGATGGCCCTCGCCGCGCTGGAGCTGCAGCGCCATCTTCATCGCCACCTCGACGCTGACCGAGCCGGAGTCGGCGAGGAACACCCGTTCCAGGGGCGCGGGGGTCATCGCGACGAGCCGTTCGGCCAGCCGGATCGCCGGTGCGTGGGTGAGACCGCCGAACATGACGTGCGCGAAGTCGCCCACCTGCGCTCGGAGCGCGGCGTCGAGCTCGGGCACCGCGTAGCCGTGGATCGCGGCCCACCACGAGCTCATCGCGTCGACGACCTCGTGGCCGTCGACGGTGAGCCGGGTGCCACGCGCCGCGGTGACGAGCCGGACCGGGGTCGGCTCGGTCATCGAGGTGTAGGGATGCCAGAGGTGCTCGCGGTCGAAGGCCAGCAGGTCCTCGGGTGAGTGGAGCTCGGACATCGTGGTCGCCGGGGCGGGTCAGGCGTTCGCCGGGACCTCGGTGCCGGCGCCGCGGCGTCGGATCGTCGGGTTGGTCTCGACGACGGTCGGGGCGGAGGCGGGGGCCGAGGCAGCGATCGAGCAGCCTCCGCAGCCGTCGCCGCAGCCCGTCCCTGCGCTGGAGCCGCACGGGGTCGTGGTCACTGCGTGGGCGCGGTGGGCGGTGTCGGCCGCGCTGGCCTCGTGGGTCGCGATCAGCTCGGCGAAGCCGGCCTCGTCGAGGCCGAGGATCGAGAAGCCGTTGTCGCGGAGCATGTGCAGGTCGTCCAGCGCCGACTGGCCCTCGGAGGTGAGGTAGTCGCCGAGGAAGATCGAGTTGGCCACGTGCAGCGCGGTGGCCTGCATCGAGCGCAGGTGCATCTCGCGGCCGCCGGCGATGCGGATCTCCTTGTCGGGGGCGACGAAGCGCGCCATCGCGAGGATCTTCACGCAGCGGGTGGGGGAGAGCTCCCAGGTGTTCTCGTACGGCGTGCCGTCGAACGGCATCAGGAAGTTGACCGGGATGGAGTCGGCGTCGAGCTCCTTGAGCGCGAAGAGCGCCTCGACGAGCTGCTCGTCGCTCTCGCCGAGACCGGCGATCAGGCCCGAGCAGGGGGAGAGGCCGGCGCTCTTGGCCTTGCCGATCGTGTCCACCCGGTCGTCGTAGGTGTGGGTCTGGACGATGTTGTCGTGGTGGGACTCGGCGGTGTTGATGTTGTGGTTGTAGGCGTCGACGCCGGCCGCCTTGAGCTTCTCGGCCTGGCCGTCCTTGAGCAGACCGAGGCACGCGCAGACCTCGACGCCGTCGTAGGTCTCCTTGAGGGCCTCGGTCATCTCCACGACCTTGTCGATGTCGCGGTTGGAGGGGCCGCGGCCCGAGGAGACCATGCAGACGCGGGTCGCGCCGCCGCGCAGGCCGGCTCCGGCCTGCTTGAGCGTCTCGTCCTTGGAGAGGTAGGAGTACTTGAGGATGGGGGCCTCGGACCCGATGGCCTGCGAACAGTAGTTGCAGTTCTCCGGGCACAGCCCCGACTTCAGGTTGACCAGGTAGTTGACCTTGACGGTGTTGCCGAAGTGCTGCCGGCGCAGGCGCCCGGCCGCCGCGACGACGTACATGAGGTCGACGTCGCTGGCCCGCAGGACCGCCACCGCCTCCTCGGGCGTGGCCTCGCCGCCGGCGAGGATCCGGCTCGCGAGCTCGTCGAACGCGAGCCCCGAGAGCTGGCTGAGCTGGGTGGTCGTCATGGGCGGCACTCCTGACCTGGAACCTGACCTGAACGGTGTTCTGGAACGCCGCTCAGGCTACAGCACCGACTCCCCGAGCGGACTCGGGTTGTAGGCGACCTCCCAGCGGAAGCCGTCGGGGTCGGCGAAGTAGCCGGTGTAGCCGCCCCACACCCGCTGCTGCCCGGCGCTGACCTCGGCGCCGATGCTCGCCGCGAGCGCCAGGATCTCGTCCACCTCGGCCGTCGTGGCGACGTTGTGCGCGATGGTGAGGGGCGGGACGCCGTCGCCGGGCTGAGCGCCCACCTCCTCGGCGAACGCCGCGCGGTCCCAGAGGGAGAGGATCAGCCGCTCACCGGCGCGGATCATGATCACCTCCTCGCCGTCCTCGAACTCCGGGGTCCACCCGAGCCCGTCGACGTAGAACGCCCGCGTCGCCGCCAGGTCGCGCACCGCGAGCGTGAGGAAGCTGATCCGCTGCTCCATTCCTCCAGCGTGCCACGTCCACCCGCGCCGCTGCGCTGTTAGCCTGCCGACGTGCAGCCACGCCTCTTCGTCGAGCAGAAGTTGACCGCCTTCGTCAACAAGTACCGCGTCTACGGCACCAACGCGGGCGAGCGCGCCGGCATGGCCGCGTTCGCGCAGCAGAAGCGGTTCAAGTTCAAGGAGGAGCTGCACTTCTACACCGACGAGTCGAAGGCTGAGGAGACGTTCACGCTGCGGGCCGAGAAGGTCTTCGACGTGCACGGGCAGTACTTCGTCGACGACGTGCAGGGCGTGCGGGTCGGCGGCTTCAAGAAGGAGTTCAAGAAGTCGCTGGTGGCGAGCTCGTGGCAGGTCCAGGACGCCAACGGCATCACCGTGCTCGGCGTGACCGAGAGCAACAAGACGCTGGCCGTCCTGCGCCGGTACGCCGGCCTCATCCCGTTCGTCGGGGACCTCTTCGAGTTCGTGCTCGTCTTCTTCCGCTACCACTTCGACTTCATCGACGCCTCGGGCGCGAAGGTCGGCAAGTACCAGAAGACCACCCTCTTCCGGGACCACTACACCCTCTACCTCACCGACGAGGCCGCCGCGGCCGTCGACTGGCGCGTCATCGCCGCCATGTGCGTCGGCCTCGACGCCCTCCAGTCCCGCTAGGGCGTGCCCAAGCCCTCCGGCCGGGGCGAGCCGGTGCGCCCGGATCTGCTGGAGATCACCGACCTGCTGTGGCCGACCGACGACGCCGGCGTACGGGGCGAGGTGCGGCGGGACGAGGCGATCAAGGCTCTCGCGTCCCGCGGGCAGCGGCGTGCCGCCGCCCTGGTCGCGCGGATGCCGCACGCGGACGGCGTGGTCGACGAGGCCTACGTGCGCGGCCTGATGCTGCGGATCCATCGCGAGCTCTCGCGGCTCGGTGAGGAGCTGCAGCTGGCCCGGCGGGTCGCCGCGCTGCTGAGTGAGCCGCTGGAGCGGATGCGCTCCTCCGGGCGGGAGCGGCTCACGGTCGTCGACGTCGGGTGCGGGCTCGGGCACGTGCTGCGGTCGGCGGCGGCGTACGGCTGGTTCCCGCGCGACGTGCGGCTCGTCGGGGTCGACCTCAATGGCGCGCTGGTCGAGGAGGCGCGGCGGCTCGCGGCGGTCGAGGAGCTGGACGTCCGGTTCGTGCACGGCGACGCCTTCGACCTCGCGCTGCTCGACGTCGACCCGTCCCGGTCCGTCGTGATCTCCTCCGGCCTGCTCCATCACCTGGACGTCCCCGAGCTGCGCCGCTTCTTCGCCGCGCACGAGGCCTCCGGGTTCGCCGGCTTCGCGCACTGGGACATCGCTCCCTGCCGGTGGTCGACGCTGGGCGCGTGGGTGTTCCACCAGGCGCGCATGCGCGAGGCGGTGTCGCGCCACGACGGCGTGATGTCGGCCCGGCGGGCTCATCCGGCGTCCGTGCTGCTGGAGGCCGCGCGGACCGCCGCGCCCCGCTTCCGCGCGGAGATCCTCGAGGGCTCGCCCTGGCATCCACGTGCCCTGGACGTGCTTCGGCCCGTGGTGGGGTGGCGATGACGGCGGTGGTGGCGGCCTTCGTCGTCCTGGCGCTGGCCGACGGAGCCTGCAGCGGCCTCCGCGCGTCCTTCGGGCGCACCGGTCTCGTCCGCCACCGCGCCCGGGACGTCCGCGCGGCCGCCACCGGCGTGGGCATGGTCGCCGCGCTGCTCGTGCCGGCCTCGGTCCTCGTGTCCGTCGGCTCGGCCGCCGGGCGCGTCTCGGGTGCGGACGTGACCCACGTCGGCCGCTCGATGCTGATGGTCCTCGCCCCGTACGCCGTCGTGGTCTCCCTCGCCCTGGCCGCCTACGGGCTGCTGGGCTGGCGTCAGAGGTACCTCGCGATGACGCTGATCCTCGGGCCCTGCACGCTCGTCAGGCCACCTGTTGCCGTGCTCGCCGCGGCCGTCGGGGTGGCCGCCTCTCCGGCCCCGCTGCTCGCGGCCGCCGTCGTCCTCGGCGTCGCGGCCGTCCTGTTGGTCGAGCCGCTGATGAACCGGCCGGCTACGTCGAGAGAAGGCGGTCGCACTCGGCGATGAGGCGGGCGCGGATCGGGGCGGCTCGGGTGGCGAAGGCGCGCTGGGCCTCGGCGTACGCGGCCTTGCCGTCGGCGGTCTCGACGCGGACCGGGGTCCACGCCTCGCCGGTCGGGTCGAGGACCGTCCCCGTCATGTCGTACGGCGCCGCCCGCATGTCCAGCACGCGGACGTCCCACGCCAGCTCGAAGGCATCCGCGATCAGATCGGACGGGATCAGGCCGGCGAGCCGGAAGGCGTGCTTGTAGAGGTCCATGGTGCCGTGCAGACAGGCCGGCTGCTCGAACTCCTCACGGTCGCTGGGCCCTGGCGAGACGGTGTTGAGCGGGACCGCCTGCGGGGTGAAGAAGCGGAAGGCGTCGAAGTGCGAGCACTGCAGCCGGTGAGACTCCACGACGGTGTCGGTGGCCGCGCCACCCAACCGCAGGGGCACGGGATGCCGGGTGCCGTTCTCCTCCGAGCGGTAGACCATCGCCCACTCGTGCATCCCGAAGCAGCCGAAGTTCCCCTCCCGCCCGGCGGTCGCGGCCAGCAGCCGCCGCAGCGCCGCCACGAGCGGCCGCTTCTCCGTGGGCAGCACCTGCGACCCCGCCGACCAGCGCAGCAGCTGTGCGGGCCGGAAGGAGTAGTAGGTGAACAGGAAGTCGTGCACCGGGTGCCTCACCCCGGCGGCACGGCGGGCGAGATGCGGCTCGACGTACGGGCGCAGGCGCGCGCGGTGCGCGGCCGCCGAATCCATGGCGGAAGCGTAGGTCGATAGGCTGCCCTGGTGCGCATCGCCAGATTCATCCCCCGCGACACCAGTGCCGGCGCCGACCCGCAGTTCGGGGTGATCACGGGCGAGCTCGACCAGTTCGGGCAGCCCGAGGACGACGCCGCGATCGTGGTGCTGGCAGGGGATCCGCTGTACGTCGGCATCGTCCCGACCGAGCAGACGATCCCGTACGCCGACGTGCGGCTGCTCGCGCCCGTCATCCCGCGCAGCAAGGTGGTCGCGATCGGCAAGAACTACGCCGACCACGTCGCCGAGATGAAGGACGTCACGGGCGGCGGCACGAGCGATGCCCCGAAGGAGCCGCTCTTCTTCCTCAAGCCCAACACCTCGGTCGTCGGCCCCGGCGACCCGATCGTCTACCCGTCGCAGTCCGAGCGGGTCGACTTCGAGGGCGAGCTGGCGGTGGTCATCGGCCGGATCTGCAAGGACGTCCCGGCCGCGAAGGCCAAGGACGTCATCTTCGGCCTCACCCTCGCCAACGACGTGAGCGCCCGCGACCTGCAGACCAGGGACGGCCAGTGGAGCCGGGCGAAGGGCTTCGACTCCTTCTGCCCGCTCGGCCCGTGGATCGACACCGAGATCGGCCTCGACACGGTCGCCAGCGGCATCGACCTCAAGACCTACCTCGAGGGCGACCTCAAGCAGGACGGCACCACCGCCGACCTCATCTTCGACCTCCCCCGGATCATCGAGCACGTCACCGCCGCGATGACCCTCCTGCCCGGCGACGTCATCCTCACCGGCACCCCCGCGGGGGTCGGCCCGATGCAGCCGGGCGACGAGGTCGAGGTGACCTCGTCGTACCTCGGCGCCCTCACCAACCCCGTCGTCAAGAAGGCCTGACATGCCCACCCCCGTCCGCGTCCGCTTCTGCCCCTCGCCGACCGGCTCGCCCCACGTCGGCTTCGCCCGCGCGGCGCTCTACAACTGGGCCTTCGCCCGCCACCACGGCGGCACCTTCGTCTTCCGGATCGAGGACACCGACAAGGAGCGCAGCACCGAGGAGTCCTACGAGGCGATGGTCGGCACCCTCCAGTGGCTCGGCCTCGACTGGGACGAGGGCCCGCTGGTCGGCGGCCCGCACGCCCCCTACCGCCAGTCCGAGCGCACCGAGCTCTACCGCGACGTCCTCGCCAGGCTCGCGGACTCCAGCTACACCTACGACTGCTACTGCACCACCGACGAGGTCGCCGCCCGGCGTCTCGAGAGCGGCTCCAAGCAGATGGGGTACGACGGCTTCTGCCGTGACCTCACCCCCGAGCAGCTCGACGCCTTCCTCGCCGCCGGCCGCCGGCCGGTCGTCCGCTTCCGGATGCCCGACGGCTCGATCACCTGGGACGACCTCGTCCGCGGCGAGGTCACCTTCGAGACGCAGTACGTGCCGGACTTCGCGCTCTGCCGCGCGAACGGCGACCCGCTCTACACGCTGGTCAACCCGGTCGACGACGCGCTGATGGAGATCACCCACGTGCTGCGCGGCGAGGACCTCCTGTCCAGCACGCCGCGGCAGATCCCCCTGCACGAGGCGCTCGTGGACCTCGGCGTCTCCAAGGCGGTCCCGGCCTTCGGCCACCTGCCGCTCATCATGGGCGAGGGCAACAAGAAGCTCTCCAAGCGCGACCCGCAGTCGCACCTGTGGGCCTACCGCGACAACGGCTACCTGCCGGAGGGGCTGCTCAACTACCTCGCGCTGCTCGGCTGGGCGATCGCCGCGGACCGCGACGTGTTCACGCTCGAGGAGATGGTCGAGGCGTTCGACATCCGGGACGTGAACCCCAACCCGGCCCGCTTCGACACCAAGAAGTGCGACGCGATCAACACCTCCCACCTGCGGATGCTGTCGGTCGAGGAGATCACCAACCGCGCGCTGCCGTTCCTCAAGGCCTCCGGCGTGCTCACGGATCCGGTCTCACCGGCCGACCAGCAGCTGCTCGAGCTCGCGATGCCCTTCGTCGCCGAGCGGGTCAACAAGCTCACCGAGGTCGGCGACATGCTCGGCTTCCTCTTCGTCGCCGACGAGGACTTCGCACTCGACCCCGCCGACCGGGAGAAGCTGGTCGACACCGACGAGGGCCAGGCCGTCGTCCAGGCGGCCCTCGACGCCCTGCGCGGCCTCGGGATCTGGTCGGCCGCGCAGATCAGCGACGCGCTGCAGGGCGCGCTGGTCGAGGAGATGGGCCTCAAGCCGCGGGTCGCCTTCGGCCCGGTGCGCGTCGCCGTCACCGGGCGCCGGATCAGCCCGCCGCTCTTCGAGTCGCTCGAGCTGCTCGGCCGCGAGCGCTCGCTCGTCCGGCTGCAGGCCGCGCTCGGCTGACCCGTGGCGATCGGGGCGACCACGGCGGCCGGTGACGCACGGGTGCACACCGACGTCGAGTACCAGGAGCTCCATCACGTGGGGAAGGTCGCCCTCTGGCGGACCTCGGTAGGCACCGGTGCGCTGCTCGTGCTGTTCGTCGGGCTCCCGATCCTCGTCGCGATCCCGTTCACGCTCGGGCTGATCGCCGGCGGCGCCGACTCCGACCGGATCACGGACTTCTTCAGCCTCGACCCCGTCACTCCCGGCAACCTGGCCTACACCGACATCGGTCTCGCCGCCGCCATCGGGGCGGCGATCCTCGTGACCTGGCTGATGCACGGCCGGCTCTCGCCGCGGTGGCTGCTCTCGGTCGTCGGCCGCCTCCGGTGGCGCTGGCTGCTCGTCTGCCTCGGGCTGTCGCTGGTCACGCTGATCCTCACCCTGGCCGTGTCGCTGCTGCTCCCCGACGACGGCGGCGACGCCGACCTGGGGGGCTCGCTCAACGCCTTCACCTCGCAGACCCTCGGCTTCGTCGCGGTGGTCGTCCTGCTCACCCCGCTGCAGGCGGCGGGGGAGGAGTTCGTCTTCCGCGGCTACCTGACCCAGGCCTGGGGCGGCTGGGCGGCGACCCGCTCGCGAGCGCTCGGCCGGCTCGTCGGCGTCCTGCTGCCGGCGCTGCTCTTCGGCCTCGCCCACGGCCTCGGGCAGGAGGTGCCGGTCTTCCTCGACCGGTTCGCGTTCGGCATCGTGGCGGGCGTGCTCGTCATCCTCACCGGAGGACTCGAGGCGGGGATCGCGATGCACGTGCTCAACAACGTGGTCGCGTACGCGCTCGCGCTGGCGTTCGGCGACATCACCTCGGCTCTCACCGACGCCACCGGGAGCTGGTGGCTGATCGTCACCACGCTCACGCAGTCGCTGGTCTACCTCGGCCTGGTCGCGCTCGTCGGACCACGTTTTGGAGTCGTCCGTCGCGCCCCTGTAAGGTTTCCACCCGGCCTGCCGATGACCTCGTCGGGCCGCTGAACGGCGCTGATCGGCCCGCTCATTGGTCTATGGTGTAATTGGCAACACGACTGATTCTGGTTCAGTTATTCTAGGTTCGAGTCCTAGTAGACCAGCCACAGATCCCCGCAGCTCGGGCAACCGAAGGCGGGGATTTGGTGTGAAACGAGGCGTCTCGCTAAGGTTCACCAGTCGCAGAGATGTGGCAACGCCCCCGTTGTGTAGCGGCCTAGCACGCCTGCCTCTCACGCAGGTAGCGCCGGTTCGAATCCGGTCGGGGGTACGCGCGAAGAAGGGCCTCAGCCGATCGGCTGGGGCCCTTCTGCTTCCCGGTCTAGAGCTCGGCGAGGGTGTCGCTCACCCAGTCGGCGACGAAGGCGTTGATGTGGGGCATGTGGTCGAGGCCGACGTGCTCGGCGGCGCCCTCCTCCACGGTGAAGATCCGCAGCTGGCGCTTGGGGGAGTTGACCGCCTGGTCGTAGGAGCGATGGGCGTAGTCGACCGAGATCTGCCGGTCGTTCGCGCCGTGGGCGATGAGGAACGGGACGGTGACCTGCTCCACCACGCCGTCGAGGTTGACGCCCTCGGCGTACTCGATGAACTTCTCGACGTCGTCGAAGCCCCAGACCCAGAGCACGTGCTCCCAGTAGTGCGGGACGGGGTTCTCGCCCTCGCGCTGGAGTCGCTTGCGCTGCACCTCGCCCCAGTCGTGGTTGGCGCCCCAGACGGCGATGAGCTTGATCCGCTTCTCGAACGCCGCGGCACGCGGCACGTAGTAGCCGCCGAGCGACCAGCCGACCAGGCCGATCCTGTCGTTGTCGACGTCGTCGCGCGACTCCAGCCAGTCGACCTGGGCGCTCGCCCAGTCCTCGGACTCGATCCGCGACTTCAGGTCTTGGAAGCGGAGCGCCTCGCCGGAGCCGGGGTTGTCGATCATCAGCACCGAGACGCCCCGCGCGCGCATCTCCTGGGCCCAGCCCGAGGTGTACATGTGCTCCTTGGTGGAGTCCAGGCCGTTCCACATGATGATGCACGGCACCGGCTCGCCGTTCGTGCTGGCGTTGGAGAAGTACGCCGGCAGCGTGGTCCCCTCGAAGGGGATCTCGACCCGCGAGGTGGCCGGATCGGCCAGCTCGAAGACACGTCCGAAGGCGTCGAGGGCCTGCTGGTAGAACGCGCGCCGGCCGGGGTCGGTGTTCGAGAGCATCCGCTCGGCCTGGCAGACGTAGAGGCCCGAGCGGTACCACTGCTGGCCGGCGGTGCGCAGGTGCCCGGCGGCCTCGGAGGCGCGGGCCTGGTCGGCGACCTGGTCGGCGACCGCCTTCCACGACTCCATGAAGATCCGGCTGCCCGAGTCGACGTCGGCCGCCTCGCGGGCGGGCCGACAGGCGCGGTCCACCTCGTCGATCGCGCCGCCGTTGTTGAGCGTCGCGCAGACGCCGAGGTTCCAGACGTATTTGGGACCGGTGAAGTACTCGAACATGGCCCCCACTGTGCCGCCGGTCACATGGCGGGGGAACGTGACGTTGCGGATGCCCGCCATACACGACGCCGATCCCCGGCGCGCAGGATGCGGACCGGGGATCGGGGTGTGGGGACGGGGTGCCGCTACTTCTTCTTGACCTTGAGGGTCACGGTGCCGCTGGTCGATCCGGCGACGTTCGCCGAGCCGGCGTACACGACCCGGAGCCGGTAGGTGCCGGTCTTCTTGAACTTCGGCAGGGTGACGGTCAGCTTGCCGTTGGCGGAGGCCGCCAGTGTGTAGCTCTTGAGCACCTTCGAGCCCTGGTAGACCTTGACCACGCCGGTGGGGGTCGCCGAGGAGGAGACCGCGATGGTGGCCTTGACCCTCTTGCCCTTCTTGATCTTCGAGGCCGCGAGCGTCAGCTTCGAGGTCGAGGCCGCCTTGGCGACGGTGAAGGTGGCCGACCCCGACGAGGTGGCCGTGGCGTCGCTGCCGTTGTACGTCGCGGTCACGGTGTGCTGGCCGGCGCCGAGGCCCGCGGGCAGGGCGACGGTCGCGGTGCCGTCGGAGGCGAGGTCGGCCGAGCCGACCGTGGTCCCGTCGACGGCGATCGACACGGTGCCCGTGGCGGGCTCGCTCTCGGCGTCGAGGACCTTCACCGTGGCGCTGCCGGCGGTGCCGTACGTCGTGTTGGCGACCGCGACGGACGTCGTCGAGGCGACGGCGCCGTCGGCGACGCTGACCTCGATCGGGTCCTCGTCGGTGCCCGTGATGGTCTGCCCGACCAACTGGGCGGGGGTGTAGGTGGTGCCGCCCTGGGTGATGGTGACCGCCTTGCCGCCGATGCCCCGGATCGTCGAGGTGGCGTCCACGCTGAGCTTCGTGAGGTACGACGTCCCCGTGACCGTCCACGTCGAGCCGTCGGTCAGCGCCGCGATGACGCCGCCGTTGACCGGGCTGGAGACGGTGTTGGCGACCGTGCCGATGTTCCAGTAGTTGGCCGGGTTGACGGTGCCGGTGTGCTTGGCCGTGGTCGAGCTGATCCGGCCCTTGACGGTGCTGTCGCTGAGGTTGACGACGAGGTTCTTGGCCTTGGTGCTGCCGTTGAAGAAGTCGCCGGTGACCGAGACGCCGGTGAGGTTGGAGTCGGTCCGCGCGGTCAGCGAGGAGCTCTGCAGCGAGGAGTCGCTGGCGGTCTGGCTCACGCTGGTCGGGTCGGAGTAGCTCGTGGCCGGGTAGGGGTCGTCCTGGTTCATCACCTGGACGATGACGCCGGTGCCGGACTTCAGCGAGGGGGCCTCGGTGTCGTCGCCGGTGACGTTGTAGGTCGTGGTGGCCGTCTCGGCCTTGTCCTCGAACACCGGCCCGGCGGTGCTGACCTTCGTGCCACCGTCGACGTCGACGGTGTTGGAGCCGGCCCAGGTCATGAAGCCGATCCGCTTGGAGGTGAGGGTCGAGCTCCTCTCGGTGACGGAGGCGAGGTCGGCGGTGCTGAGGCCGAGGGACTGGCCGGAGTTGATCGCCGCGACGTCGGAGGCGTCGCTGTCGCCGAAGTGGATGACGTTGCTGCCGTTGGCCGAGATCGAGATGTAGTCGGCGACGTCGAAGTCGGTGCCGAGGTACTCGCCGGTCGCGCCGCCGATCGCGTACGTGCCGTAGCCGGAGTCCGTCGTGGCCACCTTGCTGTTGAAGGCGTTGAGCTTCACGTTGGAGCCCGAGTCGGTGGAGAGCGCGCCCCAGTCCTGAGCGGTGATGCTGCTGTTGAGGTAGGACGCCTTGGTGCTGTCGCCCATGAGCAGCGTCGCCCGGTTGGTGCCCTCGATGCCGAGCATCCAGGGCGCCTGCACCATGGTGTCGAACTGCACGCTGATCCCGGCGTCGCTCGGCAGGGTCCCGCCGGCGGCGTCGATGTCGGTGTTCTTCACCACCACGTTCGAGCCGCCGTTGGCGATGACGGCCGTGCGCACCACGCCGGTGGTGTCGATGTCGCCGCCGTCGACGGTGAGGTTCGCGCCGTTGGTCCCGGTGATCGCCGCCCCGTCGGCCACGAAGTCGTCGCGGCCGTTGCCGGTCATCGACAGGACCGGGCTGGTCAGCTTGTAGGTGGTGCCGTCGACCCACACGCCGTTGAAGGTCGAGCCCTTCGAGGTGACCTTGAAGTTGGTGGCCTTGCTGGCGCCGGGCCTGCCGCCCAGCCAGCTCGCGGCGACCGACTGCGCGTCGTCCACGCCGCTGGAGTCGACGAAGAGCGACTGCCGGATCGGGAAGACCAGGCTCTGGCCGGTGGCCGAGTGCCGGGTGGTGACCGTCAGGACCACGCCGCCGTCGTCGGCGCCCTGGTAGGTGCCGGGCTGCAGCGTGCCCTCGGAGTCGGTGATGGAGTCCCACGCCTGGCCGAGCTCGACGCCGTCGACCGTCAGGGTGACGTCGTACCCGTCGGGGGCGACGAGCGAGCCGCCGTCGGCGATGACGAGCTTGTCGAGGGTGGTGGTGCGCGAGACCGTGCAGGTCTCGCCGTCGGCGACGGTGAGGACGCCGCCGGAGACGGTGCTGCTCGCGCTGCAGGAGACCGGCGAGGCGGCGACCGCGGAGCCCGCGAGCGGGATCGTGGCCAGTGCCAGGCCGCCGAGGGCGCCGGCGACGCCCAGGCGTGCCGCCCTGGACCGGTAGGGGGTGAGTGACATGGGGTGGGGCTCCTATCGAGGTGGGTGCGGGCCGGGCCCGCGTCGTGCCCGTTCAGACAAGCCCCTCCTCCAGGTGTGACGGAAGTCACTCCGTCGGCATGGGTCCTATGCCGCGTTTCGATGCGTCGGCGGAGGCGACCCGGGAGTGTCGAGCTCCGCGACGACGTCGACGAGCACCTCGCGCAGCCAGCGGTGGCCCCGGTCGTGGTCGCGGCGCGGGTGCCACCACAGCGCCTCCGGCAGCACCACCTCGCGGAACGGGGGCGGTACGACGACGAGGCCGGCCAGGCGGGCGGTGATGCGTGCCAGGCGCTCGGGCATGATCGCCACGAGCTCGGTGTGCCGCACGAGGAAGGACAGCGGCAGCCAGCCGCGGGTGGTGACCCCGCTGGCGTGGTCGATGCCCAGCTCGGAGAGTCGCCGGTCGGCCGGGTTGAGGTGGTCCTCGCCCAGCTCGGCGCGGGCCCAGCCGAGGTCGCGGAGCCGGTCGGCCTCGATCCGGCCCTCGCGCAGCGCGGGATTGGCGGGATCCACGACCAGCACGAAGCGGTCGGTGAACAGGTCGGCCGAGCGGGCGTCGAGGCCCAGGCCGCGCGGGGCGATGAACGCGTCCGCGTCGGCCAGGCACTGCGGACGGGAGATGAGGTCCGGGGGCATCGGGTGCCACTCGATCACGACGTCGGGCGCCTCCCGGCGCAGCCGCCGCCGCAGCACCGGGCCGAGCACCACCATCGCGTAGTCCGAGGCCCCGACGACGAAGCGGCGCCGGCTCTCCGCCGGGTCGAACCGCTGGTCCAGGCCGAAGGCCTGCTCGACCATCGGCATGGTCAGCTGCACCTGCGGCAGCAGGGCACGGGCCAGGGGAGTGAGCTCGAAGTCCCGCCCGACCTTGACGAGCAGCTCGTCGCCGTACCGCCGGCGGAGCTTGCCCAGCGCCGAGCTCATCGCGGGCTGGGTCATCCCGACACGCTGGCCCGCGCGCGTCACGTTGCCCTCCTCGAGCAGCGCCTGCAGCGCGACGAGGAGATTGAGGTCCGTCCCGGCCAGGCTCACCGGACGGCCTCACAGACGAACGTCCTAAGGTCGGAGGCGTGGCGGTGGACCTGCGCAAGATCGACCTGAACCTCCTGGTCGCGCTGGAGGCGGTCCTCGACGAGCGGAACCTCACCCGCGCCGCCGAGCGGATCGGGACGACGCAGCCGTCGATGAGCAGCACGCTCACCCGGCTCCGGAAGGTCACCGGCGACGAGCTGCTGATCCGCTCCGGCCGGGGCTTCCTGCTGACGCCCGCGGCCGAGGAGCTGCTGCCGCTGGTGCGCGAGGCGCTCGGGCAGGTGCGCCGCACGCTCGAGGCGTCGCGGGCCTTCGACCCGGGCACCAGCACGCGGCGCTTCACCATCTCCGCCTCGGACTACGCGATGTTCGTCATCGGCACGCCGCTGGAGCAGCGTCTGGCCGAGGTGGCGCCCGGGGTGGAGCTCGACTTCGACTCGATCCCCGGCGAGGACCTGAGCACGCACCTGATGCGTCGCGACCTCATCATCGGCGGCGCCCGCCGTGGCATCCCCGGACACCGGATGACGGTCTTCGGCGACCGCTTCGTGTGCGTGGTCGGCGCCGGCGAGGAGCCCCCGGGCGGACGGCTCTCGCTCGAGGAGATGTCCGAGCGGCCCTACCTCTCGGCCTCCTTCGGCGACGGCGTGCTGACCCCGGTCGACGACGCGCTCGCGGAGGCCGGGATCGCTCCTCGGCGGCGGGTGCAGGCGCCGGGCCTCCTGGCGCTGCCGTTCCTCGTCGCCGAGACCGACCTGTACGCCTTCGTGCCGGAGCGGCTCATGCGGCGGACCGGCGCCACGCTCGGGCTGCAGGTCGTGGAGACGCCGCTGGAGGTCCAGCCCCTGGTCGAGGCCGCGCACTGGCACCCGCTGACCACCGACGAGGCCGGCCTGCGCTGGCTGCTCGGGATCCTGCGCGAGATCGGCGCCGAGCTGCGAGACCCCGAGCACGACTGACGTCCTCAGGCCGCGGACCCGGCGACGGACCCGCGGAGCGTGCCGAGGCGCTCGACCGTCATGGTGACCACGTCGCCCGGCTCCAGCGGCGGCGGGGTCCGCTCGCCCCGGCGTCCCCAGAGCTCGGCCAGGCAGCCACCGCCCCCGGTGGTGCCGGAGGCGAGCAGGTCGCCGGGCACCACGCGCGAGTCGCGGGAGGCGTAGGCGATCATCTGGGCGAAGGTCCAGCCCATGTGGGAGAGGCGGTCGTGGCCGACCTCGACGCCGTTCACGGCGACGACGCAGTCCAGGTCGAGGAGGCCGTCGGCGTCGGCGTACGCGGTGAGCTCGTCGGCGGTGACGATCCACGGGCCGATGCTGGTGGCGAAGTCCTTGCCCTTCGCCGGGCCGAGCCCGACCTGCATCTCGCGCGACTGGAGGTCGCGGGCCGACCAGTCGTTGACGATCGTGTAGCCGAAGATCGCGGCCTCCGCCTCGCTCTCGCTCAGCGAGGAGCCGCCGGCGCCGAGCACCACGCCGACCTCGAGCTCGAAGTCGAGCGCGCGAGACGTCGCCGGTCGCGGGACCGCCTCGCCGGGGCCGTAGAGCGCGTGGGGGTTGGTGAAGTAGAACGTGGGCGCGTCGTACCACGCCTCCGGTACGCCGGAGGCCCCCTCGACACTGCGGCGCACGCCCTCGACGTGGGACTCGAAGGTGACGAAGTCGCGGATCGCGGCCGGGCGGTAGGGGAGCTGGAGGACGGCCTCGGTCAGCGGCACTCCCGGCTCGGCGAGCGCGAGCCGACCGAGCTCGAGGGCGCGGGGGAGGCCGAGCGCGATCAGCTCCTCGACCGTGTGGCCGGCGATCGGGTGGACGGCGGTGTCGGTGACGACGACGGCGAGCGGGCTGCCGAGGCGGGTGACGGTGGCGAGTCTCATGACGCCCTCACGAGGGGGAGGGGCGGGTCGCGTCGGCGATCCGCTTGTGCGTCACGTGGGCCGCCATGCCGCCGTCGATGACGATCTCGGCGCCGTTGTAGTAGGCGGCGTCGTCGGAGACGAGGAACACGATCGTCGGGGCGATGTCGGCCGGGGTGCCCACCCGGCCCAGCGGGATCTCCGCGAGCGCCGCGTCGAAGAACGCCGGCGGCGCGGAGGCCATCAGCGGGGTGTCGACCAGGCCCGGCATCACGGCGTTGACCCGGATGCCGCGGGTCGAGCCGAGCTCGAGGGAGGCCGAGCGGGTCAGCCCGCGCAGCGCCCACTTGCTCGCCGTGTAGGCCGCCGCGGCATGGCCGGAGACCGCCGCCACCGAGCAGATGTTGACGATCGAGGACCCCGGCGGCATCAGCGGCACGAGTGCCTGGATGCCGAGCATCGGCCCGGTCACGTTGATCGCGAAGGTGCGCTCCCAGGCGTCGAGGGAGACCCGCGGGAGACGCTCGCGCGCGGCCACGCCGGCGTTGTTGACCAGACCGTGCACCTCGCCGTACGTCGTGCGGAGCCAGTCGCCCAGCTCCGCCCACGCCGCCGCGTCGGTCACGTCGAGGTGGCGCCGGACCACGGCGTCGCCGCCGTCGTCCCAGCCCTGGCCCTCCGCGTCGAAGCCCTCGAACGGGAGGACGTCGGTCGCGACCACCGTCGCGCCGGCCGCGGCCAGGGCACGGACCTCCTCCGCGCCCTGGCCCCGGGCTGCGCCGGTGACGACGACGACCTTGTCGCTCAGATCACTCATCTGCTCAGACCACGCTGTCCGATCGTCCGGTCAGACCGGGGGAGCGACGAAGACGCCCTTGTCGGGGTCGTTGAAGGAGTCCTTCGCGATGAACTCGCTCATCGGGTCCGCGATGCCCCACAGGTCCTGCGTGTTCGGGTCGGCGATGTCGTACACGCTCGGGTGCCACTCGTCGGTGGTGAGCCGCTCGAGCTCGGTGGTGTACTCCATCGTGTTGCCGCTCGGGTCGAGGAAGTAGGTGAAGGTGTTGTTGCCCGCGTGGTGGCGGCCCGGGCCCCAGATCTTCTTGATCCCGGCGCGCATGACGCGGCCGGTGCCGTAGAGGTACTCGTCGAGGCCGCGCAGCTCGAACGACACGTGGTGCACCGCGGTGTGCGGGCCACGGGCGATGGCGAGCGAGTGGTGCCAGTCGTTGCACCGCATGAAGTGCATCATCTCGCCCATGTGCTCGCCCCAGAGCGTGTCCGAGAGCTTGAACCCGAGGACTCCTCCGTAGAAGTCGCGGGTGCGGTTGGGGTCGTTGGAGTTCATCACCGCGTGGGAGAGCCGGACCGGGATCGACTCGCCCTCCTCGATCTCGCGGTAGGTGCGGGTCTCGACGTCGGAGCTGACCTCGACGGTGCGACCGTCGATGTCGAAGAACCGGAAGCCGTAGCCGCCGCCCGCGGTCTGCAGCTTGTCCGGCTCGGCGGCGATCTGGACGCCCTGGCTCGCGAGCCTCTGCGCGAGGGCGTCGACCTTCTCGGCGCTCTCGGCGCCGAAGGCCAGCAGGTCCAGCCGCTTCTCGGCGGACCTGCGCAGCCGGACGATGTGGTGCTCCGGAGAGCCCTCGGCGGCGAAGTAGACGAGGTCGCCGTCGGTGCCCTGCTCGGTGAGGCCCCAGGTGTCGCGGTAGAAGCTGCGCTGCACCTCGAAGTCCGGCACCGCCAGGTCGACGTGCCGCAGGTGCGTGATGCCGTGCTCGTTGAGGTGCCCGTTGTACTCGGTGGATTCCGACGGTCCGCCCATGTCTCTTCTCCTTCTTCTGTGTGCGTCTGCTCAACCGAGGACGGACGCGCCGCCGTCGATCACGATGTTGGTGCCGCTGATCCACGAGGACTCGTCGGAGGCCAGGAAGACCGCGGCGTTGACGACGTCCTCGGCCTGGCCGTGGCGGCCCAGGGGGATCCGGTCGAGGACGACCTGCTTCATCCGCTCCGGCGGATCGGCCAGCAGCGGGGCCGTGTTGGGGGTCTCGGTCATGCCGGGGCTGATCACGTTGGCCCGGATGCCGTGGGGGCCGCCCTCGACGACGAGCTGCAGGGTCAGCGCGATGACGCCGCCCTTGGCCGTCGAGTGCGCGTTCTGCGCCATGAACTCCACCCCGCGCAGCGCGGCGATCGAGCCCACGTTGATGATCGAGCCGCCGCCGTACGCCTTGAGGTGCGGCCAGGCCGCCTTCACCGTGTAGAAGACGAGGTCGAGCTCGTTGCGCATGGTGAAGTCCCAGGCCTCGATCGAGAGCTCCTCGATCGGCGCGAAGCGCTGGGTGGAGGCGTTGTTGTAGAGGACGTCGATGCCGTCGTACGTCGTCACCGCGTCGTCCACCCAGGCGCGGGCGGACTCGGGGTCGCCGAGGTCGACGCCGCCCATGACCGTGATCTCGTGCCCCTCGGAGCGGAGCTGCTTCTCGGCCGCGGCCGCGCTCTCGACGTCGATGTCGCAGCCGACGACGCGAGCGCCCTCGGCGCAGAAGCGCCGGGCGGCGACGGTGCCCATGCCGCCGCCGACGCCGGTGATGAGCGCGATCTTGCCGTCCAGTCGTCCGGTCATGACGGGTCTCCCAGGTCGTTCAGGTCGTCCAGGTGGTGCGCCTCGCCCCGGCCGTAGCGGCCGGCGGCCTTGGCGGCGGCCCGGTCGAGGAGCTCGAGCAGGTTGCCCTCGGGATCGGCGACGTAGGCCATCCGGACGCCGGGCTCGGGGGAGGGGCGCGGGCTCATCCGGTCGGTCGCGCCGAGCGCGAGCAGGGCGGCGTAGGCGCTGTCGACGTCGGGGACGTCGAAGGCGAGGTGGCCGAAGCCGCGGGTCGCCGCGGCCTCCAGCGGGTTGGCCGCCTGGAGGCCGGTGGCCGAGTCGCTCCGGTGGAGCAGCTCGAGGCGGAAGCCCTCGCCGCCGTCCGGCGCCGGCGCGTGCAGCATCGCGCCGCGCATCAGGCCACCGGGGAGCTCGAAGCCGAACTCGACCGTCATGCCGAGGGCCTCGGCGTACCAGTCCCGCATCGCCTCGAGGTCGGCGACCGAGAGGCCGGCGTGGTCGAAGACGCGGCCGGGAACGGGCATCAGGCCACCACCATCGTGCGGACGTTGGTGAACTCGCGGACGCCTTCGGCGGACAGCTCGCGGCCGTAGCCGCTGCGGCCGGTGCCGCCGAACGGCAGCCGGGGGTCGGAGGCGACCATGGCGTTGACGAACAGGGCTCCGGAGCGGATCCGGCGGCCGACCGCGAGGGCGTGCCCGGCCTCGCCCCAGACCGAGGCGCCGAGGCCGAAGTCGGTGCCGTTGGCCAGTGCCACCGCCTCGTCGTCGCCGGCCGCGCGGGTGATGGTCGCGACCGGGCCGAAGGTCTCCTCGTCGAAGGCGGTCATGCCGGGGGTGACGTGGTCGAGCACGGTGGGCTCGACGAAGGCCCCCGGAGCGTCGATGGCGCTGCCGCCGGTGACGAGCTCGGCGCCTGCCGCCACGGTCGCCTCGATCTGGCGGAGGATGGCGTCGCGCAGGTCCGTTCGCGCCATCGGGCCGACGGTCGTCGACGGGTCGGTCGGGTCGCCGACCCGGAGCGCGGCGACGCCGGCGACGAAGCGGGTGACGAACTCCTCGGCCACGTCCTCGTGCACGATGAACCGCTTCGCGCAGACACAGCTCTGCCCGCCGTTGTTGAACCGCGCCCTGACGGCGGTGCTGGCGGCCGTCGCCACGTCGGCGTCGGCGAGCACCACGAACGGGTCGGAGCCGCCGAGCTCGAGCACGGTCTTCTTGATCGCGGCGCCGGCGGTGGCCGCGATCGAGGAGCCGGCGCGCTCGGAGCCGGTCAGCGTGACGGCGGCGACGCGGGGGTCCTCGACCACGCGTCGCGACACCTCGGGGACGTCCTCGGCCGCGACGACGAGGGAGCGGAAGAGGCCCGCGGGAGCGCCGGCGTCGGCGAAGAGCTCCTCGATCGCCAGCGCGCAGCCGGTGACGTCGGGACTGTGCTTGAGCAGCGCCGCGTTCCCGGCGCTGAGGGCGGCGCTGGCGAACCGGAGCACCTGCCAGAACGGGAAGTTCCAGGGCATGACGGCGAACACCACGCCGAGCGGCTCGTACGACAGCCACGACCGGCTCGCGCCGGAGGCGATCTCGTGGTCGGCCAGCCAGCCGGGCGCCAGGTCGGCGACGACGTCGCAGTTCCAGGCGCACTTGTCGATCTCGCCGAGCGCCTCGCCGAGGGGCTTGCCCATCTCGGCGGTGATCAGCGCGGCGTAGGTCTCGCGGCGCTCGGTGAGGAGCTTGCCGACCCGGCGGAGCAGGTCGAGCCGCTCGGCGAGCGGCGCCGCGCGCCAGGCGAGGAACGCGCCGTGGGCCTGCTCCAGGGCGGCGTCGATCGCGGCCTCGTCGTGGGCGGGGTAGCGGTGCAGCTCCTCGCCGGTGGCGGGGTTGCGGGTGACGACCGTGCTCACGCCCCCACCTCCGGGGTGGCGGCGGCCAGCCGGCGGCGGGCGCGGGGGGCCGGTGGCACCAGCTCGGGGTCGGCCACCACCCGGTTGCGGACCGTCCCGAGCCGGGCGATCGACATCTCGACGACGTCGCCCACCTGCAGGGGCGGCGGAGTGAGGCTGCCGGTGCGGCCCCACGACTCGGCCAGCGACCCGGACGCGCAGGTGCCCGAGCCGAGCACCTCCCCGGCCTTGACCCATGAGGCGCGGGAGGCGTGGGAGACGAGCTGCTCGAAGGACCAGCCCATGTGGCCCGAGCGGTCCTCGCCGACCTGCTCGCCGTTGACCTTGACGGTCATCTCCAGGTCGAGGAAGCCGTCCTCGTCGCGGAAGCGGTCCACCTCGTCGGCGGTGACGACCCAGGGCCCGATGGTGGTGGCGAAGTCCTTGCCCTTGGAGGGGCCGAGCTTGAGCCGCATCTCCTTGCCCTGCACGTCGCGGGCGGACCAGTCGTTCATGACGCAGTAGCCGCCGATGGCGTCGCGCGCCTGCTCCGGTGTGACGTTGCGGACGTCGCGGCAGATCACCGCGGCGATCTCGAGCTCGAAGTCGAGGCGCTCGGTGTCCGGGGGCATGGGGATGTCGTCGTACGGGCCGGTGACGGCGTGCGGGGCCATGAACAGGAAGACCGGCGCGTCGAACCAGTCGTCGGGCACGCCCGGGTTGCCGTGGCCGCGCTCCATGCCGTCGACGTGGGCCTCGAAGGTGAGGAAGTCGCGCATGGCGACGGGGTAGACGGGCGCGAGGAGCACCACGTCGGCGGCCGCCAGGCCGTCGCCCTGCGCGGCGGCGTCGCCCGCCTCCTCCCGGAGCTCCGGATCGGCGGCGAGCAGCTCGATGAGGTCCGTGCCCTCGGGAAAGGGGTGGATCCACCAGCCGCGGTCGTCGCCGACGACCAGGCCCACATGCCGGGTGCCCTCGGGCTCCGCGGTACGCCGGAAGGAGGCGAGCTTCATCAGGTCAGCCGATCGTCTCGTAGAACGCGCGCTCGCGGTTGGCGAGCACCGGGATGGCCTGCTCGAGGCCGAACTCCTTGAAGTGCGGGGACGCGCCGTGGGCGGCGTAGGCCTCCTCGTCCTCGTAGATCTCGAAGAGCCGGAAGACCAGCGGCTCGGCCGGGTCCTGGAAGGCCTGGTAGAAGAGGTTGCCGGGCTCCTCGCGCGACGGGGGCGTCAGCTTCTCGATCGCGTCGAGGACGATCGACTCGCTGCCCTCCTGGGCTGTCCAGGTGGCGCTGACGACGTAGGGCATGGGGTTCTCCTGTGCGTGGTGGTGGGGGGTTCGTCTCGACCGTAGGTCGGGCGGGAGCAGCGGGGGAAAGAGCAGCCGGATATGGCTGGCATCACCGCTAGCCGCGGGCCCGGCGGCGCATCCCGAGGTAGGTCGACAGCCCGACGGCGATCAGCAGTGCGGCGCCGTTGAAGACGTTCTGCACCGCCGAGTCGACGCCGGAGAGGGTGAGCCCGTTGACCGTGAAGGCGACGAAGAGCACGCCGATCACGGTGCCGAGCACGTTGAAGAAGCCGGGCTTGATCGCCGCGGCGCCGAGGAAGACCGCGGCCAGTGCCGGGAAGAGCAGCGAGGTGCCCGAGTCCGAGGTGGCGCTGCCGATGACGGCGAGGCGGAGCAGGCCGGCCGCGCCGGCGATGGTGCCGGAGACGACGAAGGTGAGCATCACGTTGCGCTGCACCCGCAGGCCGACGAGGCGGGCCGAGGTCGGGTTGGAGCCGATGGCGTAGAGCGAGCGGCCGAACGGCGTCTGGGCCAGGACGAACCACGCGATGACGACGACGGCGAGCACGACGACCGTGACGCCCGGGATGCCGAGCACCTTCGTGTAGCTGAAGTCGGTGAGCGTGCTGGAGATGCCCTGGTAGATCGTCTGGCCGTGCGTGTACCACTGGATGACCCCGGCCAGCAGGGTCGAGACGCCGAGGGTGGTGACGAAGGAGTCCAGGTGGAAGCGGGTCACCATGACGCCGTTGAAGAGGCCGACCAGCGCGCCGAACGCGATGCTGGCGAGCACGCACACCACGAGCGGCTGGCCGTGGTTGGCCATGAGCCCGGCGGAGATGACGCTGGAGGTGGCGGCGGTGGCGCCCAGGGAGAAGTCCATGTTGCCGGCGACGAGCGGGAAGACCGCGGCGATCGCGATCATCGCCACAGCGGTCTGGCCGCGCAGCACGGTGTTGATGTTGGCGGAGTTGCCGAAGTTCGCGCTCGCCGGGTTGAGCAGGAAGAAGAGGAAGATCGCGACGAAGATCGCGAGCAGCGCGTAGCGCTCGGCGATGCCGAGGAGGCTGTGCGTGCTGGGCCGCCTGACCGCGGACCCGGCGGGCTCGGCCTGCTGGGGGTCCTTCGTCTGCTTCGTGTCGTCGTGCGTCGGTGCGGTCGCACTCATGGGTGCTGTCCCTTCGTGGTCTGCACGCTGGTCGCGCGCAGGAGCTTGCGGGTGAGTTCGTCCTGGTCGAGGCCGGAGGCGTCGAGGTCCTCGTCGACGCGGCCCTCGCGGAGGATGACGATGCGGTCGCACAGCGCCAGCAGCTCGCTGGCGTCGGAGGAGGCGACCAGCACGGCGGAGCCGCGGTGGGCGGCCTCGCGCACGATCCGGTAGATGTCGACGCGCGACATCACGTCGACGCCCTGCGTCGGCTCGTCGAGCAGCAGGAGCGCCGGGTCGCGCTGCAGCCAGCGCGCCAGGATCACCTTCTGCTGGTTGCCGCCGGACATCGAGGTGAAGCCGGCGTCGGGGCCGGCCGCCTTGACCTTGAAGTCGGAGATGAGCCGACGGCCGGTCCGCAGCTCGCCGCGGCTGTCCATGCCGCGCCAGGAGAAGTAGCTGCTCAGCCGGGTCACCGACATGTTGTCGGCGATGGTCAGGTCGGCGAAGGCCGCCTCACGTCCGCGGTCCTCCGGGACGAGGGCCACGCCCGCGTCCATGGCGTCGCGGACCGAGTGCGGTGCGAAGGGCCTCCCGGCGACGGCGATCGTGCCGGCGGTCGGGGTGAGGTCGCCGAACAGCATCCGCAGCAGCGACGAGCGGCCGGAGCCGACGAGGCCGGCGACGCCGACGATCTCCCCACGGCGTACGCCGAGGTCGACCGAGACGAGCGGCCCGCCCGCCAGTCCGGTGACCTGGAGCGCGATGTCGTCGGTGGCGGTCGACTCGGTGGTCGGGCGCAGCGCGTCGACCGCGCGCCCCGCCATCAGCTCGACCAGCTCGTCCTCGGTGGGGGAGGCGTCCACCAGCGTCGCGACGGTGCGGCCGTCGCGGAAGATGGTGAAGTCGTCGGCGACCGAGAGCACCTCGGTCATCCGGTGGCTGACCAGCACCACGGTCTGGCCGGCCTCGGCCAGCCGCTTGATCCGCGTCATGAGCAGCGCCGACTCGTGGTGGGCCAGCGAGGCGGTCGGCTCGTCGAGCACGAGGATCAGGTCGGCGACGCCGGCGCGCTCCGCGGAGCCGGCGTCCTGCAGCGCCCGCGCGATCGCCACCATGGTGCGGTCGGCGGGACGCAGCTCGTTGATGGGCGTCCGCGGGTCGGCGTACAGCTCGTAGTCCGCGAGCACGGCCCGCACCTGGCGGTGGAGCTCCTTCCACGAGATCCCCGTGGCGTGGCCGGCGGGGTAGCCGGCGTCGAGCGCGAAGTTCTCCGCGATGCTCAGGCCCTCGAAGAGGCCGAGGTCCTGGTGCACGAACCGCAGGCCCGCGCTCCGGGCGTCGGCCGCGCTGAGCGAGCTGAGATCGAAGTCCCGACCTCCCACCGACAGCCGGCCCGCGTCGGCCTGGTGCACCCCGGCGAGGACCTTGATCGAGGTGGACTTGCCCGAGCCGTTGCCGCCCAGCAGGGCGTGGACGGTGCCGGGACGCACCTGGAGCGAGGCCTCGTCGAGCGCCAGCGTGGCGCCGAAGCGTTTGGTGAGGCCCTCGATGACGAGCGCGTGGGCGCCCGCCACCGAGGCCGATGAGAGGTCGGGAGCGACGGTCATGTCAGGCGACGCCCCAGAGCTTGAGGTACTCCGCCTTGTAGTCGACCCCGCCGTCGTAGTCGCCGGAGTCGGGCAGGTTGTGGTCGGCGTCGACGACCTGGAAGCCGTCGCCCTCCACGACCGGGTCCTCGCCGTTGACGACGCGGATGGCCTCGTCGACGCTGCCGTAGGCGCCCCACTCGGTGGCGTAGCCGAGGGCGGCGGTGAGACCGCTGTTGCCCTTGCGGATGAGGTCCATGGTGGAGGAGTCGCCGAAGCCGGACACGACGGTCAGCGAGTCGGCGCGGCCCGAGGCCTTGACGGCTGCGGCGAAGCCCTGGCTCATCCAGCCGCCGACGGGGACGTAGATGCTGTCGGCGTCGGTGTACTTCGACAGGGCGGCGGTGAACTTGTCGACGGCCGAGGTGGTGCCGAAGTCCTCGTTGGCGATGTCGATGGTGCCCACGATCTCGCAGTCGGCGCAGCTCTCGATCTGCTTCTCGAAGCCCGCGGTGAGCCACGGACCCCAGACCGGCGAGGTGAACTTGAGCTCGAGGATCTTGGCCTTGCCGTCGCTCGTCCCGATCAGGTAGTTGGCGGCGGTGGCGCCGGCCTTCTCCCAGTACTCCTGGATGGAGGTGTCGGCGAGCTGGAGGCGCTCGGTCGCCATGTACGACGTCGACCCGCCGGTCGAGGTGCAGTCCGCTCCACCGGCGCCGACGATCTTCACGCCCGCGGCGGAGGCCTGCTCGAAGGAGTTCTGGATGCTCGCGCAGTCGATGCCGATCGGCATCACGACGTCCGCCTTGGCGGCGGTGGCCTGGTCGAGGCAGGTGCTCCAGCCGTCGGGGCTGAGCTGGCCGTCGCAGACCTTGACGTCCCAGCCGGCCTTCGTGGCGGCCTCCTCGATGGAGGCGGTGGGGGTGGCGCAGGAGGGGACCTGCTGGCCGCACGAGATCACCCAGGCGCTGACGCCGGCCTTCGGGGTGGTCGGGGTGGTCGGCACGGTGCCGGTGTAGCCCTGGTAGGCGGCCTCGAGCGCGGCCTTCGCCTCGCTGGTGGTGGCGCCGCTCGAGGACGACGAACTGTCCGAGCTGCTGGAACAGCCAGCCAGGGCGATGACCGCGACCATCGCGATCACCGCCGGAGCCGCGGCCCGGTGGACCGCCGTCGACTTCAGCCTCATGTGAATCTCCTTCTCGATTCCGCGGCGGGTGCTGCCGCTGTGCGAGGCCCTGTGACCCCGATCACTTTTTCGAGGGTGGACCATCCGGCCCGGTCAGGAGAAAACGCCGGTGTGGATGCCTGGCATTCGCGACACCACACCCCGTCGGCGCCGATGCCAGGCATCACCGCGGTCGGGGTTCCGCCCGGCGGGCCGGCGGGCTTTCCTGTGACGGAGCACACACTTCCAGGAGGAGACCCATGTCCGTCGTACCCGCCGCGCCCGACCCCGCCGAGACCGTCGCGTCCGCCCCGTCCACGGTGAGCCGCGTCCTGATCGTCGGCGGCGGCATCACCGGCGGCGTGCTCGCCCTCGGCCTGGCGCAGCGCGGCGTGGAGGTGGTCCTGGTCGACCTGCGCGAGACCCTCGGGGGCGTCGGCCACGGCATCACGCTCCAGGGCAACGCGCTCAAGGCGTTCCGCTCGGTCGGCATCTACGACAAGCTCGCCGAGCGCGGCTTCCCGTTCTCGCACCTGCGGCTCAAGACCGCCGACGGCGGCGTCATCGCCGAGATCCCGACGCCCCCGATGGGCGGCCCGGACCTGCCGGGCACCATGGGCGCGGTCCGCGGGGACATCGCGGACGTGCTCGCCGAGGAGGTGGTCGCGGCCGGTGTCGACGTACGCCTCGGCTCCACCATCACCGCCATCGACGACCACGGCGACGCGGTCACGGTGACGCTCTCCGACGGCACCACCGAGACCGTGGACCTCCTCGTCGGCGCCGACGGCATCCGCTCCAAGGTGCGCTCGATGATCGGCATCGACACCGAGCCCGCCCCCGTCGGCATGGGCATCTGGCGCACCGTCGCCGCCCGGCCCGCGGAGATGGACTGCTCCGAGATGTACTACGGCGGCCCGAAGTACAAGGCCGGCTACACCCCGATCTCCGAGGACCTCTGCTACGCCTTCCTGCTCGAGGAGAACCTCGACCGCTCCTTCGTGGGCGAGGGCCCGCGCGGCAAGGAGCTCAAGGAGCACGGCCAGGGGTACGGCGGCATCTGGGGCCAGGTGCGCGACAGCCTGCCCGACGACGCGATCGTGAACTACCAGTGGATCGAGGCGATCTGTGTGGAGGAGCCGTGGTTCCGCGGCCGGACCATCATCATCGGCGACGCCGCCCACGCCTGCCCGCCCCTGATCGCCCAGGGCGCCGCGATGTGCGCCGAGGACGCGGTGGTGCTCGCCGAGATGATCACCAGCGGCGACAAGGTCGAGGACGTCCTGCCGGCCTTCATGGCGCGGCGCTTCCCGCGGGTCAAGATGGTGCTCGACAACAGCCTCACCCTGGCCGACTGGGAGATTCACCCGGACACCCCGGGCGCGGACCCCGGCCGGATCATGGGGCAGACCCTCGGCGCCCTGGTGGAGCCGGCGTGAAGGTGATCGAGCGCGACGCGGACGGCTTCGAGACGGCCCGGGTCGACCGGATCTTCAACCGCCGCCTGACCGACCGGCAGCCCGTCGCCGTGGTCAAGCCGTCCACCGAGGCCGAGGTCGTGGCCGCGGTGCGGCTGGCCCGCGAGCGGGGCTGGCAGGTCGCGGTCCGCTCCGGCGGGCACAGCTGGGCGCAGTGGTCGGTCCGCGCCGACGCGCTCGTCATCGACCTGGGCGACCTGCGCGAGCTCGACTACGACGAGGCGACCGGCATCGTGACCGCCTCGCCGTCGACCAGGGGCGGCGCCGAGCTGGCGCCCTACCTCGCCGAGCGCGGCCGGTTCTTCCTCGGCGGGCACTGCCCGACGGTCGGCATCGGCGGCTTCCTCCTCCAGGGCGGCCAGGGCTGGAACGCCCGGGGCTGGGGCTGGGCGGCGGAGTACGTCGTCGCGCTGGACGTGGTCACGGCCGAGGGGGAGCTGGTGCGCTGCTCCGCCGAGGAGAACCCCGACCTCTACTGGGCCGCCCGCGGCGCCGGTCCCGGCTTCCCGGGCGTGGTGACCCGCTTCCACCTGCGCACCCGGCCGCTGCCGGCGCACTTCGCCCACACCGTCCAGGGCTTCCACCTCGACCGCTTCGACGAGGTCATGACCTGGCTGCACGACACGCACGCCTCGATCGCGGACACGGTGGAGATCGTCGCCCTCACCAAGACCGACCCGCACGTCTCGCCCGACCCGATCCTGCTGGTCACGGCGCTCGCCATGGTCGAGAGCGAGGCCGAGGCCGAGGCCGCGCTGGCGCCCTTCCGGGACAACCCGGCGCTGGAGCACGCGATCTTCGCGATCGACAACGAGCCCACGACCCCGGAGGCCGAGCGCGCCCGGCAGCTCGAGGACAACCCCGAGGGCCACCGGTGGGCGGTCGACAACGCCTGGCTCTCCGGCACGGCCGCCGAGGTGGTGCCGGCGATGCGGCGTGCCTACACCACGCTGCCGAACCACCAGGCCTTCACGATCTGGTTCTCCATGGCACCGCTGCGCGAGCTGCCCGACATGGCGTTCTCCGTCCAGTCGGAGATCTACCTGGCGTCGTACGTGCTCTGGGAGGAGGAGGCCGACGACGAGCGCTGCGTTGCCTGGCTCGAGGGGGCGATGGCCGATCTCGAGCCGGTGACGGTGGGGCAGTACCTCGGCGACAGCGATCTCTCCCGCCGTCAGGTGCGGGTGCTGTCCGACGAGGCATGGGAGCGGCTCGGCAAGATCGTCGCCGAGCGCGACCCCGACGGGGTCTTCGTCGGGTATCTCGCCGGACCGGACGGTGCGGCCAACCGCAACCACTGGGAGTGACACCTCAGGGCGTGTCGCCCCACCCCTCGACGCCGTCGGGCGACAGCTCGGCGCTGACGGCGTCGAGGCGGCCGAACAGCCATCGGTGGGCGGGGTCGGAGAGCCGGTTCGGGGCGAACCAGTAGCCCTCGGGCAGCAGCACGGTCCCGAACGGCGGCTCGAGGGTCACCACCGATCCCGAGGCGCGCGTCGCGATCCGGGCCAGGCGCTCGGGCACGACGGCCACCATGTCGGTGCCCTCGATCACGAAGGGGAGCGGCAGGTAGCCGAAGACGTGCAGCGCGATGTGACGCTCCATGCCGTGCTCGCCGAAGACGCGGTCGACGGGCGTCAGCACGCCGGGCCCGAAGGACGCCACCGCGTGCGGAAGCCGGGCCAGGTCGTCCATGGTCAGGGCGCCGTCGGCGATCCGCGGGTTGTGGGCGTCGGCGAGCACCACCATCCGGTCGCGCCACAGCGGTCGGGAGAGCCCGGGGAAGCCGAAGCCCAGGGGCGCGATCACCGCGTCGTTGTCGAGCAGCAGCCGGTCCGACGAGCGCGAGTCGGCGCTGAGGTGGCCGATGCTCAGCCGCACCCCCGGCGCCTCGGCCTCCACCAGCCGGACCAGCGACTGGTGCATCACGGCGATCGCGTAGTCGCTCATCGTCAGCTGGAAGGTGCGCGAGCTGGTGGCGGGGTCGAACTCGTCCTCGAGGTGGAGCGCCTGCCCGAGCAGCCGGACCGCGTGCTGCACGTCGGGCAGCAGGTCCCGCGCGAAGGGGGTCAGCTCGTAGTCGCGGCCGGCCCGCACCAGCAGCTCGTCGTCGAAGCGGCGCCGCAGCCGCGCGAGCGCCGCGCTCATGGCGGGCTGGCTCAGCTCCAGCCGATGCCCGGCGCGCGTGACGTTGCCCTCCTCCAGGAGCGCCTTGAGCGGCACCAGGAGATTGAGGTCGGCGCCGCCCAGCAGGGTGGTGGTCATGGCCCTCAGACTAGAGTCTCCGCCTGTGAGGCGCGTCACAGGGAGAGATGGATGAAGGAGCGACTCCGGTCGGTCGACGCCAATCTGCTGCTGGCGCTGCACGCGCTCCTCGAGGAGCGCAACCTGACCCACGCCGGTGAGCGGATGACGATGAGCCAGCCCGCCATGAGCGGCGCCCTGGCCCGGCTGCGCAAGCACTTCGACGACGAGCTGCTGATCCGCTCGGGGCGCGGCTTCGTGCTCTCCGACTTCGCCGAGCAGCTGCGCGGGTCGGTCGCCGAGGCCGTCGAGGCCGCCGAGGCGCTGCTCGGGAACCACCGCGAGTTCGACGCCTCGTCGAGCGCCAAGCGCTTCGCCGTGAGCGTCTCGGAGTACGCCATGACGGTGCTCGCCGAGCCGCTCATCCGGGCCTTCGAGAAGGAGGCGCCGGGCTGCACGATCGCGCTCGACCCGCTCGACGTGCGGGGCGACCGGATCGAGACCCAGCTGATGCGCCGCGACCTCGTGATCGCGCCGCTCGGCTTCGAGTTCCCGGGACGGACGCAGCCCGTGTTCACCGACCACCTGGTCTGCCTGGTCGACCGCGACCATCCGCGGCTCCGCGACGGCCGGCTGTCGGTCGAGGACCTCGCCGCGATCCCGCACGCCGTCGCCGAGTTCGTCGCGGCCGGCGACCGCACCCGGCCGCTGGAGACCGCGCTCGCCCACGCCGGGGTGGAGGACCGGACCGTGCTCGCGCGGGTGACCAGCCTGCTCACCCTCCCGTTCGCCGTCGCCGGGACCGACATGTGCGCCTTCGTGCCCTCCCGGCTCGCCCGGCGCTGCCTGGAGCCGCTCGGCCTCGCGATCGCCGAGACCTCCGTCGAGACGGTCCGGATCACCGAGTCGGCGCACTGGCATCCGCAGCGCGAGAGCGACCCCGCGGTGGTCTGGCTCCGCCATCTGCTCCACGGCATCGCCATCGATCTCGAGGACGCCCTGGTCTACTGATCGCCGATGCCAGCGATCCGCTGATGTGATGCCGACCACTCTTGTTCCGGCGTACGCCGTAGGGCTCACTGGAGCCCATGAGCTGGACTGACGGAGACGCCTACCTCGACGAGGTGGCGCCGGGCATCTACGCCTACGTGCAGCCCCACGGCGGCTGGATGGTCAACAACTGCGGAGTCATCACCGACGGGTCGGGCGACACCGTCCTCGTCGACACCACCTCCACCGAGCGGCGCAATCGCGCGCTGCTCGCCGAGATCGCCGGCGTCGGCGCCAACGACCCGAGGATCGCGGTCAACACCCATCACCACCCCGACCACACCTACGGCAACGGCTTCCTGCCGGCGAGCACCACGATCATCGGCCACCACGGCTGCCGCGAGGGCGTCCTCCGCGCCGGCCTGGCCGCCACCCGGGAGCTCCTCGCCGACTACGGCGACCTGTCGGTGCGCCCGCCCGACGTCACCTTCGCGGACGCGCTCACGCTGCACCTGGACGAGTTCCCGGTCGAGCTGATCGCGATGGGCCCGGCGCACTCGACCAACGACGTCGGCGTCTGGCTGCCCGAGCAGCGGGTCATGTTCGCCGGCGACCTGGCCTTCTCTGGCGGGCACCCGATCTTCATGGAGGGGTCGATGCTCGGCTTCCGGGCGGCGCTCGACCGGATGCGGGCCCTCGACCCGGTGGCGCTGGTGCCCGGTCACGGGCCGGCCTGCCGCGGTGAGGAGGTCGCCCGCGTGCTGGACGAGCTGACGGCGTACGTCGACTTCGTCGCCGCCCTGGCCCGCGACTCCCACGCCGCCGGGCTCACCCCGCTCGAGGCCGCGCAGAAGAGCCAGGCGAGCGGGGACAGTCCCTACCGGGACTGGCCGGAGGGCGAGCGCGTCGTCTGCAACCTGCACCGCGCCTACGTCGAGCTGACCGACGATGAGCCGGCCCGTCCGCTGAGCATCCCGCAGCTGTGGCCCGAGATGGTCGCGCTCGCGGGCGGGCCGATCGAGACCCACGCATGACCGGGGTGCCGACGGCGGTCGTGCCGCGCCGGGTCGTCACCGGGCACTCGGCGGACGGGGTGTCGGTCGTGCTCTCCGACGGACCGGTGCCGGTCAGCCGCGAGCTGCCCGACGACGGCGTCCACTTCCACGAGATCTGGAACACCGCCGGGGCTCCGGCCCTGATCACGGCGGTGGAGCCGGACGAGCCGACCCAGCGCACCCTCGCCGTGCCGCCGCCCGAGCGCGGCACCAAGATCCGGATCAACGAGTTCGCCCCCGGCTTCCTCGACGACCGCGGGCTGCAGTCGCCGGTCCACCGCACGGCCTCGATCGACTACGGCGTCGTGCTCGCCGGGGAGATCACCCTCGTGCTCGACGACAGCGAGGTGACGCTGCGCGCCGGGGACATCGTGGTCCAGCGCGGCACCGACCACGCCTGGGCCAACCGCGGCGACACCCCCGCCCGGGTGCTCTTCGTGCTCGTGGACGGCGAGTTCGACCCGGCCCTCGCGGCGACGCTCCCCGGCGGACTCGAGGGGCTGATGCACGGCGGTCCGCGGGACTGATCCGCGCTGCCGCCGGTTCTGTCGGCGGCGCTGTGTAGCCTGCGGCGGGTGTGGACTGTCGTGGGATCGCCGCTCGGCGATCTGCGCGTGGTCGAGCGCGACGGCGCGATCACGGCGATCGAGTTCACGCCGTTCCGCTCCGGGACCGGCAGGCCGCTGGGGGAGCGCGACGACTCGGCCCCGGTGCTGGTCGAGGCGGCCCGGCAGCTGGGCGCCTACTTCGACCGCGAGCTCGAGGTCTTCGACCTCCCCCTCGCGCCGGCGGGCAGCGAGTTCCAGCTGCGGGTGTGGCGCGCGCTGGTGGGCGTCGGCTTCGGTCACACGGCGACGTACGGCGAGATCGCCCATCGTCTCGGCATGACGGCCGCCGCCTCCCGGGCCGTCGGCCTGGCCAACGGCCGCAACCCGATCCCGATCGTCATCCCCTGCCACCGCATCGTCGGCTCGAGCGGCTCCCTCACCGGCTACAGCGGCGGCCTCGACCGCAAGCAGCAGCTCCTCGCGCTGGAGTCGAACTCCCTCTTCTGACGCCGAGCTCCCGAACACGCTCTGAGCCCGGATCCACCGATTCTGCGCCTGCTGCGCGCCCCCAGACGGGCGCCCTGGCGGCGTTGTCGCACCTCGACGGGCCTGCGGCCCGCCTTCGGCACTCCGCCTTGCCAGGACATCCGTCTGGTGACGCTCGCGACGGCGAGAATCGGTGGATCCGGGCTGAGTCGGCGTGCTCGACGTAGCCTGAGGCATGGCCTGGCAGACCCTGTCGTCCCGCGCTGTGTACCAGAACCCGTGGATCCGGGTGCGCGAGGACGAGGTGACCAAGCCCGACGGATCCCGGGGCATCTACGGCGTCGTGGAGGTGCGCCAGCCGGCTGTCTTCGTCGTGCCGGTCACCGACGACGGCGAGGTCGTGCTGGTCCGGCTGTTCCGGTACACGATCGGCCGCGACTCGATCGAGATCCCCGCCGGCGGCTCCGACGGCGAGGCGCCGCTCGACGCCGCCCGCCGCGAGCTCCGGGAGGAGACCGGCCTCGAGGCCGGACGATGGGACGCGCTCGGCCCGGTCACCTCGCTCGACGGCGTCTGCGACGCGCCCGGATTCGTCTTCCTCGCCCGCGAGCTCCGGCCGGCGCCGGCGGATGCGGACGAGATGGCCGAGAGGGTCGAGGAGGGCATCGCCGAGGTCCTGGCCGTGCCCTGGTCGGAGCTCATGGCCATGATCGCCCGCGGTGAGATCCGCGACGCCGAGACCCTCGCTCCGTTGATGCTGGCCGCCGTGCACCTGGGCAAGGTGTCCTGAAGCCCCACTCGGCCCGACGGGAGGCCCTACTCGGCCCGAGGGGAGGCCCCATTCGGCTGAGGGGAGGCCCTACTCGGCGGCGCGGCGCAGGGACTCCGAGAGCCGCTCGGCGGCGGCGATGACGGCGGGGGCGTGCATCCGGCCGGGCTGGCGGGTGAGGCGCTCGAGCGGTCCGGAGACCGAGACGGCGGCGATGATCTTGCCGCCGGGGGAGCGGACGGGCGCCGAGACCGAGGCGACGCCGGCCTCGCGCTCACCGACGGACTGGGCCCAGCCGCGCCGCCGGATGCCCGAGAGCGCGGCGGCCGAGAAGGCGGCGTTCTGCAGCCCGCGGTGGACCCGCTCGGGGTCCTCCCAGGCGAGCAGCACCTGCGCGGCCGAGCCGGCGCGCATGGTGAGCTGCGAGCCGACCGGCACGGTGTCGCGCAGGCCGGAGGCCCGCTCGGCGGCCGCGACACAGATGCGCTGGTCGCCCTGACGGCGCCAGAGCTGGGCGGACTCGCCGGTGATGTCGCGCAGCCGGGCGAGCACCGGGCCGGCGGTGGCCAGCAGCCGGTCCTCGCCGGCGGCGGCCGACAGCTCGGCCAGGCGCGGCCCGAGGATGAACCGTCCCTGAAGATCGCGGGCCACCAGACGGTGATGTTCGAGCGCGACTGCGAGACGATGGGCCGTGGGTCGCGCGAGGCCGGTGGCGGTCACGAGCGCCGCCAGCGTCGCGGGCCCGGACTCCAATGCCGTGAGCACCGCCGCGGCCTTGTCGAGAACGCCGACTCCACTACCGTTGTCCATAGTTCGAGACTAATTGTCTCAATCCCTGGAATGCAAGCGTATGCTCTGATTCATGGGAAAGACGCTCAGCGAGAAGGTCTGGGAGGAGCACGTCGTACGTGCCGGCGAGGGCGGTCAGCCCGACCTGCTCTTCATCGACCTCCACCTCATCCACGAGGTGACGAGCCCGCAGGCCTTCGACGGCCTGCGCCTGGCCGGCCGTGAGGTCCGCCGCCCCGACCTCACCCTCGCGACGGAGGACCACAACGTCCCCACGCTCGACTGGGACAAGCCGATCGCCGACCCGGTGTCGCGCACGCAGGTCGAGACGCTGCGCAAGAACGCGGCCGAGTTCGGCGTACGCCTCCATCCCCTCGGCGACCTCGAGCAGGGCATCGTCCACGTCGTCGGCCCGCAGCTCGGCCTGACCCAGCCGGGCATGACGATCGTCTGCGGCGACTCCCACACCAGCACCCACGGCGCGTTCGGCGCGATCGCCTTCGGCATCGGCACCTCCGAGGTCGAGCACGTCCTCGCCACCCAGACGCTGCCGCAGGCCAAGCCGAGGACGATGGCCGTCACCGTCGAGGGCTCGCTGCCCGCCGGCACCACGGCCAAGGACCTCATCCTGGCGCTCATCACGAAGACGGGCACCGGCGGCGGGCAGGGCTACATCGTGGAGTACCGCGGCAACGCCATCCGCGAGCTCTCCATGGAGGGCCGGATGACCATCTGCAACATGAGCATCGAGTGGGGCGCGAAGGCCGGCATGGTTGCGCCCGACGAGACCACCTTCGCCTACATCAAGGACAAGCCGGAGGCGCCTCAGGGCGCCGACTGGGACGCCGCCGTCGCGCACTGGAGGACGCTGGTCACCGACGAGGACGCCGTCTTCGACAGGGAGATCTTCCTCGACGCCTCGCAGATCACGCCGTTCGTCACCTGGGGCACCAACCCCGGCCAGGGCGCGCCGCTGGGTGCCACCATCCCCGGTCCCGACGACTTCGAGGACGAGCAGGACAAGGTCGCGGCGGCCAACGCGCTGGCCTACATGGGCCTCGAGGCCGGCACCCCCCTGCGCGACGTCAGGATCGACACCGTCTTCATCGGCTCGTGCACCAACGGCCGGATCGAGGACCTCCGCATCGCCGCCGCGACCATCAAGGGCCACCACGTCGCCGAGGGCACCCGGCTGCTGGTCGTGCCCGGCTCGGTCCGGGTGCGCAACCAGGCGATCGAGGAGGGCCTGGACAAGGTGTTCATCGAGGCCGGCGCCGAGTGGCGCGGCGCGGGCTGCTCCATGTGCCTGGGCATGAACCCCGACACGCTCGCCCCCGGCGAGCGCAGCGCGTCGACCTCCAACCGCAACTTCGAGGGGCGGCAGGGCAAGGGCGGTCGCACGCACCTCGTCTCCGTCCCCGTCGCGGCCGCGACCGCCGTACGCGGCACCCTCTCCTCGCCCGCCGACCTCGAGACCGTGGGAGCTCACTGACATGGACGCCTTCACCACCCACACCGGCGTCGGCGTGCCGCTCAAGCGGAGCAACGTCGACACCGACCAGATCATCCCGGCCGTCTACCTCAAGCGGGTCACCCGCACGGGCTTCGAGGACGGCCTCTTCGCGGGCTGGCGGACCGATCCCGCGTTCGTCCTCAACCAGGACGCGTACGCCGCCGGCACGGTGCTCGTCGCCGGCCCCGACTTCGGCACCGGCTCCTCGCGTGAGCACGCGGTGTGGGCGCTGCAGGACTACGGCTTCAAGGTCGTGATCTCCTCCCGCTTCGGCGACATCTTCCGCGGCAACTCCGGCAAGGCCGGCCTGCTGACCGCGCTGGTCGACGAGAAGGTCGTGCAGCGGCTGTGGGACTACCTCGACGACAACCCCGGCGGGCGGATCACCGTCGATCTCGAGGCGCAGACCGTCGCGACCCCGGACGGCGAGGTGCAGGACAGCTTCGACATCGACCCCTACACCAAGTGGCGACTGCTCAACGGCCTCGATGACATCGGCATCACGCTCTCCCACGAGGCCGACATCGCGGCCTTCGAGGTGGCCCGGCCGAGCTGGAAGCCGGCCACGCTCTGAGAGCGTGGGCGACGTCCTCGCGTTCCCGGAGGCCGTCCGCGCCCCGCGACACGCCGATGGTGGTGGGCAGATGGCCACCACGTGGCTAGCGTGCAAAGAGCACGTCGGGCATCGAGGCTCGACGATCGGGTTGAACTGAAAGGTCGATCGTGAACAAGTCCCAGCTGGTCGATGCGCTCGCCGCGCGCTACGACGGAAACAAGAAGGCCGCCGCGCATGCGCTCGAGTCGGTCCTCGACACCATCACCCGCGCCGTCGCCGACGGCGAGAAGGTCGCCATCACGGGCTTCGGGTCCTTCGAGAAGCGCATCCGTGAGGCGCGCTGGGTGCGCAACCCCGCCACGGGCGAGCGGATCAAGGCGAAGAAGACCGCGATCCCGAAGTTCACCGCGGGCGCCGACCTGAAGAACATCGTCTCCGGCGCCAAGAAGCTGCCGAAGCTCGCGCTGCCCAAGCCGGGCCTGCCGAAGCCGGTCAAGGAGGCCGCCGCGGCCGCCGCGGCGACGGTCGAGTCCGTCGTCGACAAGGCGACGCCGGCGAAGGCTCCCGCCAAGAAGGCCCCGGTCAAGAAGTCGACGACCCCCGCCAAGACCACGGCGACCAAGACCACGACGAAGAAGGCCGCGCCGGCGAAGAAGGCGACCCCGGCCAAGACCACCGCCGCCAAGAAGACGACGACGGCGAAGACCACGACGGCGAAGACCACGACGGCGAAGACCACGACGGCCAAGACCACGACGAAGAAGGCCGCGCCGGCGAAGAAGGCCACTCCGGCCAAGACCACCGCCGCCAAGAAGACGACGACGGCCAAGAAGGCGGCGCCCGCGAAGAAGGCGCCGGCCAAGAAGACGGCGGCGAAGAAGGCCTGACGCCTCTCGCCCGTTGCCGATCCCGGGCTGGCGGCCCGTCAGCCCGGGATCAGCAGCGCGGAGCGAGCGGCGGTAGCCGTCCTCGCGCCCAGGCCCAGGGGAGCGGCGGCCCGCAGGTCGTCGAGGTCGTCCACGTCGCGTCGCAGCGACGAGAGCTCCCCCTCGATCGGGCTCGCGCCCATGCCGTCGTGCAGCGCGCGCGAGTCGGGTCCGAAGCACGGGTGGAACCCCTCGAGCGGCGAGGTGAAGAGCGTCGTCCCGAGGCCGTCCGCGTCGGCGACGTACGCCGGCCCGGACTCGCTCGCCAGGCCCAGAGCCGTCGCCAGGTCGGCCGGCCGCAGTGCCGGCAGGTCGCCGCAGAGCGCGGCCGGC
>NZ_JASGDD010000224.1:0-7338 GCF_047607365.1 Nocardioides sp.
GGCGGGCTGGATGTCGGACATCAGGCCGCGGTCTCCTGGGGGGCCGGGATCTGGCCGAGGATGCGCTGCAGCACGGCCGCGGTCGTCGTACCGCGGAACTCCTCCTCGGGGTCGAGCACCATCCGGTGCGCGAGCACCGGCTCGGCGAGGGACTTGATGTCGTCGGGAAGGACGTAGTTGCGGCCCGACGCGGCCGCCCAGGCACGGGCGGCGCGGACCAGGCCCAGGCCGGCACGGATCGAGCAGCCGAGGAGCACCTCGGGGGCCTCGCGGGTCTCCCCGATGAGGCGGGAGACGTACTCCAGCACCGCGGACTCGATGTGGACCTCGCCGGCCAGCTCGATCATCGAGATCACGTTGTCGGCCGAGATGACCGAGCGGACCGGGGTGGTCGCGCGACCCTGCTGGGCGCCGAGGATCTGGACGGTGCTGGCGTGGTCGGGATAGCCGATCGACGTCTTCATGAGGAAGCGGTCGAGCTGCGCCTCGGGGAGGCGGTAGGTGCCGGCCTGCTCGATCGGGTTCTGGGTGGCGATGACCACGAACGGGGTGGGCACCTTGTGGGTGACGCCGTCGACGGTCACCTGGCTCTCCTCCATCACCTCGAGCAGCGCGGACTGGGTCTTGGGCGAGGCCCGGTTGATCTCGTCGGCGAGGACGACGTTGGCGAAGATCGGACCGGGGTGGAAGTCGAACTTCTGACTGCCCTGGTCGTAGATCGTGACGCCGGTGACGTCGCTCGGCAGCAGGTCGGGTGTGAACTGGATGCGGTTCTGCGAGCCCTGCATGGTCTGCGCCATCGCCCGCGCGAGCGAGGTCTTGCCGGTGCCCGGGAAGTCCTCGAGCAGCAGGTGGCCCTCGGCGATGAGGCAGGTCCACGCGAGCTGGACGATGCGGGTCTTGCCGACCACGGCCTCCTCCACGTTGGCGACCAGCTGGCCGAAGGTCGTGGAGAACCACTGGGTCTGTTCCGGGGTGAGGGGCATGGGGTGCCTTTCTGGTCGGTCTGGTCGTCCTGATTAGTTGGCGGTCGCCGAGATCCCGGCGATCGTGACCGTCGCCGCCGTGCCGAACTTGAAGGCGCACCCGCTGTCGACGTCCGAGAAGTTGCCGTTCCCGTCGGGCACGACCTTGTCCACGCAGGAGCCGACGCGGTCGGTGTCCGAGAAGCTCACGGCGTACGACGTGCCGTCGGTCCTGAAGCCCTTGCCCGACACCTTGACGCGCCGATGCGTGCACGTCCCCTCGGGCACGCTGCACGCGCCGTTGGCGCTGGTGACCCACGTGTTGTTGGAGATCCCGACGTCCTTCGCCTTCGAGTACCCGCAGACGGAACGGCCGTCGCTGTACTTGCGCGGATCGTCGTTGGACGCGTCGGTCACCGTGCGGAAGGACCAGCAGCCCTGCTCGCCACCGGAGGGCACGTCCACCGAGTACTGCGCGGAGTAGGAGTACACGTTCGGGTCCCACCCACCGTCCGCCGACTGGACCTGCACGCCGATGACGGTCTTGCTGCCGTAGCTGTTCGACGGCTTCACCGCCTTGACGACGGTCTTGTAGTACCCGTCGGCGTAGTTCCCGCCGTCGTCCGGCACCGCCGGCTTGCCCCACGTCACGATGCTGCCGAGACTCTGGCTCTGACCGTCGATCAGGCCGGTGTTGCCGGACTGCGTGACGGCGCGGATCCGGATGCTGTGGTCCCCGTTGTCGGTGAAGGAGAGCGTCAGGCCGCCCGGGGCGGCCGAGGTGACCCGCGTCGGACTGGTCAGGCCCTCGCCCTCGATCGCGTAGTACTGCAGGTTGAGGCCTCCGAAGTCGGCCGGGGCGTCGAAGGCGATCGTCGCCTGCCGGTCGGCCGGCGAGGTGATGTAGCGGAGGTTGCGCACCGGATCCGACGGACGATACGGCCTCGCCGAGTCGCTCGGGCCGCGCTGGCCCTCCCCCGCGCGGTTCACGGCCGCCACGCTGAAGGTGTAGGTCACGCCGTTCTGGATGCCGTCCCCGGCCGTGAAGGTCTTGGAGTTGCCCTCGACGACGTACGAGCCGCCGTTGCACCGGTCGCAGTAGACGACGTACTTCGTGATCGCGTCGCCGTTGGGATCCGGCGCGCCCCAGTCCACCTTGATCGTCGGGCTGGCGCTCGCGACGCTCGGGGTGAGGCTCGGCTTCTCCCCCTGAGCCGGCTTGCCGAAGGGCACCTCCGGATCGCTCTTGCCCGACTCCGCGCCGTCGCCGGCGGAGTTCTGCGCGAAGACGCTGAACTGGTAGCTGGTCCCGTTCTCCAGCCCGGTGATCACCGTCGAGGTGCTCGGGGGCACCGTCTTGGCCCCGCCGTTCCACTTCACGACGTAGCTCGTGATGGCGTCGCCCTCGTTCTCCGGGGTGTCCCAGGAGATCTTGAGCTGCTTGTCCCGGGCCGTGGGCGTGGGATCGACCCGCGGAGGCGACATCATGCCGGGGACCTTGTTCGGGATCACGGTCTCCGAGGAGTCGCTCCACTCCCCCGTGCCGGCCGAGTTCTTGGCCGCCACCTGGAAGGAGTACTTCTTGCCCGGAGTGAGCCCGCCGAGCGCGCAGGTCGTCGTCGTACACGTCGTGGAGAAGCCGTTGCTGCCAGTGACCTGATACTCCGTGATGACGGCGCCGTTGTTGTTCGGCTCACGCCACGCGAGCACCACCGACCTCGCCTCGACGCTGGAGACCTCCGGGCGCATCGGCTTGTCCGGCGGCGCCGCGACGGCCACCTTGATCCGCGCCGGCACGTCGCGCGACGGGTCGCCGCTCGCGTCGGAGACCGTCATCTTCACGGTCAGGACGCCGGTGCCGGTCGGGACGAAGGAGACCTTGGTGCCGTCGACCTTGAACTTCGTGATCGCGGACGCGCTCCCGCCCTCGACGGTGTAGCCCTTCTGGATCTCGAGCGGCTTGCCCTCGTCGGCGTAGGGGTTGATCGCGTAGGCGGCGATGTCGACCGAGATCTTCTCGCCCTTCTTGCTCTGCATCTCCACCGTCGGCACCTTGGCCAGCGGCCGGTCGCTGTCGACCACCTCCACGGTGACCACACCCTGGGCGGTGCCGCCCTCGCGGTCGTCCACGCCGAAGGTGATCCTGGCCGTGCCACCCGCCGCCCCGTCGCCCGAGATCGTGAGCAGCGACTCCCTGAGACTGGTCTTGACCGGGCCGTCGGAGGAGACCACCGAGTACGCCATCTCGTCGACGTCGTACTTCGGGTCGACGTCGGTCACCAGGCCGGCGAGGTCGAGCTCGAGGTCGCCGTCGTGCGCGACCTTCACGTCGGCGCCGCGCACGGCCGGCGCGACGTTCCCCGCGGGCTTCACCTCGATCGGGATGGTCACGATCGACTCCAGGGCGTCACGGTCGGTGCCGTCCTTGGCGTCGGTGACGCTCACCGAGATGGAGGCGGGCCCGACGTACCTCTTCGTCGGAGTGAAGACGAGACGGTTGTCGGCGTCCGGGTCGACGTCGACCTGGCCGTTGATCGCCTCCGGCGTGACGCTCGGCGACAGCGAGGGCTCGCGGCCCTCGCGGGTCACCGTGACCTGCGCCAGGTCGATCGTGAGCGGGACGCCCGCCTGTGCCGCGACCGGCACCGTGGCCGCGTTGACCGTCGGCGGGATGTTGTCCGTGCCCCGCACGAAGATCACGCCGGATGTGTCCGGCGACTCGTCGTCGCCGTCCCCGAGGTCGTAGATGACGATCTGGTCCGCGGCCGTCAGGGTGACCTTGAGCTTGTTGCCGACCACCAGGCAGCCCTTGGCGACGTCGGACCGGCAGCCCAGCAGCCTCAGCTCGCTCGGCGAGCCGTCCACGTCGAGGTCGTTGACCAGCGGGTCGACGTCGATCACGGTGCCGGGCGACTTGCCCGCGACCTGGTCCAGCTCGACCACGTCGTCGCGGGCGACCGGAGCGTAGACCGGAGCGTCCTTGCGCGCCTCCACCCGCAGCACGGCGCTGTCGCTCTCGCGGGCGTCGTCGAGCAGCGTGTAGCCGACCGTCGAGGTCATCGGGCGGTCGCCGTCGAGCTTGGGCACGTCGATCGAGATGAACCCGTTGCTCTCGCTCGCGTGCAGGTCGGCGGAGGCGACCAGATTGTCGCCGATGCGGAGCTTGTCGTCGTCGGGATCCACGTCGTTGGTGAGCACGCTGTAGGAGATCCGGCGGTTGGGCCGCACGACGATCGAGTCGTCGAGAGCGACCGGCGCCTGGTTGACGCCGAGCTTGGAGACCACCCCGACCCGCACCGCGGCGACGCCGATGGCGCCGAACTTGTCGCGGACCTCGATCTGGAAGAAGTCGGTGCCGGTGCGTCCCTCGTAGGCCTCGTAGCGGATCCAGTCGGCGCCTGTGTCGAGGATCCGGCCGCGCTTGGGCGCGCTGATGATCCGGGTGAAGGTGACCGCGTCGCCGTCGGGATCGGCTCCCGCCATGTCGACGCTGATCAGCTTCGGGGTGCCGGCGATGGCCCGCTCCACGATCGGGTCGGGGGCGGGCGGATGGTTGTTGCTCGCCGAGTCGGGGATGACGAAGACCATCACCTCGGCGTCGGACTTCAGCCCGTCGGGGTCGGTGATGCCGTAGATCGCCTTGTAGACCTTCGGCTTGCCGGCCGCCAGCTTCGGCGCCTTGAACCGCAGCACGTCGTCGCTGACCCAGATGTCGAGCTTGCTGCCGTCGCTGTTGGGGGTCGCCGTCACGTAGGAGACCTGGAGCTTGCCGCCGTCGGGATCGGAGTCGTTGGCGAGGACCGACAGCGTCGCGACCGAGCCCTCCCGGGCGGTGGTCTGGTCCTTGTTGGCGACCGGGCTCCGGTTGGCTCGGGTCGTGGTGCGCTGGGAGACCGTCAGCGACCCGTCGACGGAGTAGTGCCCGTCGGAGACGGTGTAGGGGATCGTCGCCGCGCGGCCGCCGAGGTCGGCCGAGGAGCTGATCACGGCGACCCGCTTGTCGGTGACCGAGACCTTGACGCCGGGGATGCTCGACTCCCCCACCTGGGTGACCACCAGGACGTCGCCGTCGTCGTCGATGTCGTTGAGCAGGAGGTCGGCCTGGGTGGTCCCGCCGGGCGACAGCACCGCCTTGTCGGCCACGGCGATGGGCGGCCGGTTGTCCTTCGGTGGCGACTCCACGTCGAAGCGGACGAACGACGAGGCGGACGCCCCCGACGGGCTCGAGGCGCGGTAGTCGATGTAGTACGTGCGCGCCTTCTCGGCCGAGAAGGTGAACGTGCCGCTCTTGGCGTCGTACTGGAGCGTCGTGCCGGACCCGCCGCCGCGGACCTTGGCCTTCTCCAGGAGCAGGTCGCCGCCCTCGGGGTTGCGGTCGTTGAGCAGCGGCTGGACCAGGACGCGGGTGTTGGCCACGCCCGACTTGAGGTCGGGCACCAGCTCGGGGGCGATCGACTTCTCCGTGCTCACGTCGATGGGCAGCTTGCCGACGTAGGTCTCGCCGTGCCCGTCCTCGATCGTGTAGGTCACCGACTTGGACGGGCCGCCGTCGCCGTTGTCGGTGAACTGGATCGTGCCGTCCGGGCGGAACTCCACGTCGCCGCCGCTGGCCTGGGCGTCGGTGAGCACGAGGTCATCACCGTCGGGGTCGTAGAAGTCCGCCAGGAGGTACATCGACGAGGTCTTGCCGCGTCCCACCGCGAGCCGCGGGTCGCGGTCCTTCATCAGCTGTGGCTTGCGGTTCTTGGCGTCGCTGCCGAGGATCGTCAGCCGCACCTCGGCCGAGTCCTCGCCGCCGTTGCCGTCGGTGATCGTGTACTTCAGCCGGGCGATGCCCGGATCGGTGCCGTGCAGGGTCACCTGGAGCTGGGTGCCGCCGCTGATGATCTTGGGCTCGACGTCCGGGCCATTGATCGGCTGGACCTTCTTGATCGTGATGATGTCGCCGTCGGCGTCGTGGTCGTTCATCGCGACGATCGGCAGGATGCTCGCCTTGTTGGGCCGGGCGGCGAGGTCGTCGTCGGTCGCCTCGGGCGGGCGGTTCTCGTTGGTCGTCACCTTGTCGGTGATCTGCTCCTGGGTCGGCTTGTTCTGCTTCTCCGGGTCGATCGAGTCCCAGTTGGAGACCTTCTTGTGCCCCGGCTGCTGCACCAGCCACGAGTCGCCGCTCGCCGTGTCGTTGAGCACCACGACCTTCCGGTTCACGCGGAACCGCAGCACGGCGCCGGCCTGCACCTCGCCCTCGAGCGCCTGGGCGTCGTCGGAGCCCTCGCCGGGGCAGTCGCGCAGGTAGTTGGCCGCGTCGGGGGTCGGGTCCGCCCAGGCCGCGTAGACGCAGCCGCCGACGACGACGGGGGGCGCCGGCTCGCCGGCGATCGCCGTCGCGAGATGCAGCGTGTTGCGCAGGCTGATCGGATCGCCGCCGTCCAGCGGGACGCGGTAGACCTCGGTGTTGGTCGCGACCACGACGTCGTCGGCCTCCGCCGAGGGCTGCTGCAGGTGCATGTGCGCGATGTCGGTCTCGTGCAGGTCGATCGGGTCGTGGCCCGGCACGAGGATCTGACCGCTGGTCTTGTCGAGCACGACCGGGGTCGTCCCGACGGCGGTCACCTCGACCGTGTCGCCGACGCCGTCCACCGATCCGGCGTCGCCCTTCTCGAGCTTGCCCGAGTCGCCGTACGACGCCGTGGTGATCGCTCCGTCGGAGCCGACCAGATAGGCCGTGCCGTCACTGCCGACCGCGGCGCCGACGACGTGGTCGGCGACGTAGTCCTTCGACTTGCTCGTGATCGAGGTGAGCAGGTCCTGGTCCTGCACCCACGCCTTGCCGCTGGTGGGCTCGCGCATCACGAAGACCCCGCCGTTGTAGGCCACCTGCGACCCGCTCGGCATGGCCGTCGGGCTGCCGCCGGTCGCCTTCGCGACGTCGATCGGGACGATCGAGGTGTCGGACCCGACGACGCCGTCGGTGAAGAGCGAGGTCGCCTGCTGCTCGATGTCGAACGAGGTGCCCGGCGACTGCAGCCCGAGGTCGAGCTCCTGGATCTGCGGGTTGAGGCGGCCGATGAGGCCGTCGCGGTCGTTGGTCACCCAGACGCTGCCGTCGTTGAGCTCGACCTCGGTGATGGGGTCGCCCTGCTTGTTGACGGCGATCACCACGAGAGCGCCCACCGCGACGGCGAGCGACACCGCGGACGCCGTACGCCGGACGCGGCGGCTGCGCCCAGGCCCCTGCTTCACCTTCACTCCTCACCGGCGATCTGCTCGTCGAGCAGCGGCAGGTGCTCGGGCCGGACGATGCGGGCGGCGACGGCGTACTCGACGAGGCGGGCGCGCCGGCCGGTCGCGTTGCGGCCCGGACCGCCGCGCAGCC
>NZ_JASGDD010000225.1:0-40317 GCF_047607365.1 Nocardioides sp.
GCGGGCCTGGGGCCAGCTCGACGCCGGTCGCGGCCTGCTGGCGACCGCGCCGACCGACCTGGGCCGCGCCTCGCGCGACCTGCGCCGCAAGGCCGAGCGCGCCGTGCGCGACTGGCAGGCCGACGTGCTGGAGATGGTGCGCTCGGAGGGCGCCGACAAGCGGACCACCGCGCGCTTCCTCGCGTACGGCGTCAACGGCCTCTCCGTCGCGCTCATGATGGTCGTCTTCGCCTCCACCGCCGGCCTGACCGGGGCGGAGGTCGGCATCGCCGGCGGCTCGGCCGTCGTCGGGCAGAAGCTGCTCGAGGCGGTCTTCGGCGACCAGGCCGTCCGCACGCTCGCCGAGCGCGCCCGCGCCTCCCTCGAGACGTCGGTGTCGGTGCTCTTCGCCGAGGAGGCCGCCCGCTACGCCACGCTCGTCGACGCCCTGGGGATCGACACCGACGCCCCCGAGCGCCTCCGCCAGGCCGCCCGCCGCGTCGACGACGCCCGCTTCGCCGCCGCCCACGAGAAGTCCTGAGACGCGTCCGTGACTGGGAGTCGGCGTGGCCTGGAGCAGGTCTGACATCGCGTTGGCGGTCGGCATCGTCTCCGTGGTCGTCCCGGTGCTCGGGCCGCCGGCATGGGTCTACGGCGCGCGTGCGGTCTCGGTGATCGACAGTGGTCGGGAGCCGGGTGACCGGGAGCGTGCCCGGATGGGAAGGCGGCTGGCACAGATCGGGACGGCCCTCCTCGTCATGGGCCTGGCGTTGGGGCTCTTCTTCAGCTCGCCCGTGCCCCAGCCGTCCTGAGCTGCTCGCCCGGCGGGCCGGATTCCACGGAGGCCCACCGAATCTCTCGGGGTCTGGCTGACCGTTAGGCTGACCGTCGTGATCTTCAAGGGGGACGCCACCGACATCGGCGAGCGTATCGACGGCCTCGCGGCAGCGGTGAGCGCTGCCGGGGACCGCCTTCCGTCCGACGTGACCGAGGAGGCGCGTGGGGTCGTGGACCGCGCTGGTGGGCGCCTCAGGCTGTCCGCCGACCACACGGTCGTCGGCATCGCGGGCGCCACCGGGTCGGGCAAGTCCTCCACCTTCAACGCGCTGACCGGGCTGGAGCTCTCGGCCGTCGGCGTACGCCGTCCGACGACGTCGTGGGCGACCGCCTGCGTCTGGGGAGCGGACGGGGCGCGCGAGCTGCTGGAGTGGCTCGGCATCCCCGAGCGCCACCAGACCACCCGCGACTCGATGCTCGACACCCGCCGCGAGAGCAACGCGCTCGACGGCGTCGTCCTCCTCGACCTGCCCGACCACGACTCGACGGAGGTGGCCCACCACCTCGAGGTCGACCGGCTCGTCGAGCTCGCCGACATGCTCGTGTGGGTGCTGGATCCGCAGAAGTACGCCGACGCGGCCATCCACGACCGCTACCTCCAGCCCCTGCGGGACCACTCCGAGGTCATGGTCGTGGTGCTCAACCACATCGACGAGGTGCCCGAGGAGCGGCGCGAGTCGATGATCGAGGACGTCGAGCGGCTGCTCGCGGCCGACGGCCTGCCCGACGTGCCCGTGATCGGGCTCTCGGCCAAGCTCGGCTGGGGCGTCGAGGAGCTGCGCGGCCAGATCGCCGACCGAGTGGCCGGCAAGCGGGCGACGCGGAGCCGGATCGAGGCCGACCTGCGCGCCGCCGCCACGCGGATCGAGTCGGTGTCCGGCACGGCCAAGGCACGCTCGCTCGCGCCGGCCCGGATCGAGGCGCTCGACGACGCCCTCGCCGAGGCCGCCGGCGTCCCGACCATCGTCGACGCGGTGCAGCGCGCCACCGCTCAGCGCGCCAACCGCGCTACCGGCTGGCCCATCGTCTCCTGGCTCTCCGGTCTCAAGCCCGACCCGCTCAAGCGCCTCCACCTCGACCTCGGATCCTCGGCGAAGGAGCTGACCGGCCGCGCCCGCACCTCGGTGCCGGAGGCCACGGCCGTCCAGCGCGCCCGGGTCGACACCGAGGTCCGCGCGCTCGCCGACGACGCCTCGGCCGGCCTGGGCGAGCCGTGGCGCGAGTCGATCCGGGGCGCCTCCGTCTCGCGGATCGGCGACCTCGGCGACGCGCTCGACGGGGCGCTGGGCGACACCGACCTCGGCGTCGACCGGCTGCCGGTCTGGGCGGGCGTCGTCCGCGTGGTGCAGTGGCTCCTCATCCTCGCCGCCGTCGGCGGCCTCGTCTGGACCGTCGCCGCCCTCGCCAGCGGCGGGCTCGGCGACGACTCCCTCCCGCATGTCGTGGGGGTCGCTCTGCCGCTCGCGCTGCTCATCGGCGGCGTCGTGCTCGGCATCGGCTTCGCGTTGGTCTGCCGCGTCCTCGTCGCGGGTACGGCGAGGCGCCGGGCCGCCCAGGCGGACGACCGGCTCCGCGCGGCCGTCTCCGAGGTCAGCCACGAGCTCGTCGTGGCGCCCGTGGAGGCCGAGCTGACGGCGTACTCGGCCGTGCGGGCCGGCCTCTCGCGCGTCCTCGGCTGAGTCACACCGGCACCACCCGTCCCATGGCGGGCCGCTCGCCGTCTCAGGTGCGACGCCGGGGCACGGTCGTCCCCAGGGGTCGGAGCCCGTCGACGGGTCTCGTCGGCGCCCGTCACGAGGCTTCTGCTCGAACGGACCGCTCGGGTCCCGATGATCAGGAGAGATCGATGAACGACACCACCATCACCCTGCGGGGCTACGTCGGAGGCGACGTGATCGTGCGGGAGGCCGGCGACACCCAGGTCGCCAACTTCCGCGTCGCCCACACGCCCCGCCTGTTCAACCGCGCCGCCAACGCGTGGTACGACGGCACCACCCAGTGGTACTCCGTCGCCGCCTGGCGCCAGCTCGGCGAGAACGTCGCCTGGTCGATCGGCAAGGGCGACCCCGTCTTCGTCCACGGCCGGCTGGTCGTCAAGGAGTGGACCGACAAGGACGGCAACCAGCGCTCGACGTTCGAGGTCGAGGCGGAGAGCGTCGGCCACGACCTCAACCGGGGCACGACGATCTTCCGCCGCCCGCAGCGCCCCGAGCAGCCGAAGGAGCAGGACACCGAGCCCGAGGCCCCGTCGTGGGCCGCGCCCGGCGTCGACTCGACGCCCGAGAAGACCGACCCGCTCGAGGGCTGGGACCGTCTCTCGGCCGCCGCCTGAGCCAGGTCGGCCGGACGAGCGCGAGGGGCGGCTCGATGTGCTCGGCCATGGGACCCGCCACTAGGATTTCGTCCCATGGCCGAGTACATCCTCTCCTTGCGCAACGTCCGCAAGGCCCACGGCGACAAGGTCGTCCTCGACAACGTCACCCTGTCCTTCCTCCACGGGGCGAAGATCGGCGTCGTCGGGCCCAACGGCATGGGCAAGTCCTCGCTGCTCAAGCTGATGGCGGGCCTCGACCAGCCCAACAACGGCGACATCGTCCGCGACCCCGACGCGACCGTCGGCATGCTCCAGCAGGAGCCGCCGCTGACCGAGGGCAAGACCGTGCTGGAGAACGTCGAGGAGGCCGTCGCCGAGGTCAAGGGCAAGATGGCCCGCCTCGACGAGGCGTATGCCGAGATGGGCGACCCCGACGCCGACATGGACGCGCTCATGGCCGAGACCGGCGAGCTGCAGACCTACCTCGACAACGTCAACGCCTGGGACATCGACTCCAAGCTCGAGCAGGCGATGGACGCGCTGCGCTGCCCGCCGCCGGACCTTCTCGTCGACAACCTGTCGGGAGGCGAGCGCCGCCGGGTGGCACTGTGCAAGCTCCTCCTCCAGGAGCCCGACCTGCTGCTCCTCGACGAGCCCACCAACCACCTCGACGCCGAGTCGGTGCAGTGGCTCGAGGGGCACCTCAAGAGCTACAAGGGCGCCGTCCTGGCCGTCACCCACGATCGGTACTTCCTCGACAACGTCGCCGAGTGGATCGCCGAGGTCGACCGCGGCTCCATCCACGGCTACGAGGGCAACTACTCGACCTATCTCGAGACGAAGAAGGAGCGTCTCAAGATCGAGGGCGCCAAGGACGCCAAGCGCGCCAAGATGCTCGAGAAGGAGCTCGACTGGGTGCGCTCCAACGCCAAGGGCCGGCAGACCAAGTCGCGCGCCCGTCTCGCGCGCTACGAGGAGCTCGCCGCCGAGGCCGAGAAGGCGCGCAAGATCGACACCAGCGAGATCAACATCCCCGCCGGACCGCGCCTCGGCGACATCGTGCTCGAGGCCAAGCACCTGTCGAAGAGCTTCGGCGACAAGCTGCTCTGGAACGACGTCTCGTTCACGCTGCCGCGGGCGGGCATCGTCGGCGTCGTCGGCCCCAACGGCGTCGGCAAGACCACGCTCTTCCGCATGATCACCGGCAGCGAGCAGCCCGACTCGGGCGAGCTCGTCGTCGGCCAGACCGTCAAGATCTCGTACGCCGATCAGAGCCGGGCCAACATCGACCCGAAGAAGAACGTCTGGCAGGTCGTCTCCGACGGCCTGGACTTCATCAAGGTCGCCAACTTCGAGATGAACTCGCGCGCCTACGTGGCGTCGTTCGGCTTCAAGGGCCCCGACCAGCAGAAGCTGGCCGGCGTCCTCTCGGGCGGTGAGCGCAACCGGCTCAACCTCGCGCTGACGCTCAAGCAGGGCGGCAACATGCTGCTGCTCGACGAGCCGACCAACGACCTCGACGTCGAGACCCTCTCGAGCCTCGAGGACGCGCTGCTCGACTTCCCCGGCTGTGCCGTGGTCACCTCCCACGACCGCTGGTTCCTCGACCGCATCGCGACCCACATCCTCGCCTGGGAGGGCACCGAGGAGGACGAGGGCCGGTGGTTCTGGTTCGAGGGCAACTTCGCGTCGTACGAGGAGAACAAGATCGAGCGCCTCGGCCTCGAGGCAGCTCGCCCGCACCGCGTCACCCACCGCAAGCTCACCCGCGACTGAGTCTCTGCCACGCTGAGCGCCCGCCGTGCCTGGAGCGCTCAGCGGTGCTCAGGCTGCCTTGATGAGACGGAGGATCTCCTCGAGCATGGCGGTGTGCTTGTCCAGGGTCTTGGCGTGCCGGTCGAGGACTTCGGTGTGGTGGTTGAGGATTGCTTCGTGTCGGTCCAGCGTCGCGTCCTGGGCGTCGAACCGGCCGTTGACCTCCTCGCGGAACGTACGGAGCTCGCGGTAGAGCTCGACGACGGCTTGACTGGTGCGGGGGTGACGTGGCTCCAACGTGATCAGCTCCTTCGATGTCGTCCGAGGTGAACGTAGGCGCGGCGGAAGCTGCTCACCAGTGTCCCGACCACATCTGTGGAGAAGTCACCCAGTTCCACAGGATCGCTCCACAGAGTGGCCCGACGTGGGGCCTCAGAGGCGGATGATCTCGATCAGCTCGTGCACCGGCACGGGCTGGTCGCGGGACGCCTTGCAGGTCATCCGGCCGCGCTCGGTCTCCGATCGGGTCGAGCGGACCGTCACGTCGTAGCTGGCCCCGAGCGCTCGCAGGGTGACCGTCGACAGGTTGCCATCGGAGACGCGACGCGTCGCCTCGACGTCCGGCAGGCCCAGCAGCCCCAGCTCGGCGCGGAGGAACGACTCGGCCGCCTGGACGGGCATGACGTAGGAGGCGCGGCCGCGGAGGTGGTCGAGGACGAGCTCCCCTCGGCGCTGCGCCTCGGCGACGCCGAGGGCCGACGCGGGGTCGAGGTGACCGTAGTAGAGGCCGTGGGGGAGGACGACCATGTTGCCGGCGAAGCGGTCGCCGCCGATGTGGGACACCTCCCAGGTCTGCTCCGGGAAGGCCTCCGCGAGCGCCTCGGCGATCGGACGGCCGCGCTCGGCGCAGCAGATGTCGTGCCGTCCGTTGGTGCAGACGCAGAAGAGGTCGCGGTCCGGCCCCTCGACGGGGTCGAGCCCGCTACTGCCGCCCGCGCGCAGGGCGGCGAGGTCGACCTCGAGAGCCTCGCGGGGGTCGGCGAGGACCCCGGACTCCAGGCGGGGCGAGACGGGGTCGGCGTACGCGGCGAAGACACGGACGGGCGCCGACGCGTCCGCGCGGGCACGGTGGCGGCGGATGAGGAGGGCCTTGGCCCTGGCCGACCGCGCCCTCTGCTTGAGCGCGCGGCCGAGGCCCTCGGGGAGCCGGGCGTCGAGCAGTGCGTCCGAGCCCCACGGACCGGCATGCTCCAGCAGCAGCCAGGTGCGCACGTTGGCCGCGCTGCCGGCGATCGGGTCGGCCCGTTCCAGGCTCGCCGCCGCGCACCGGAACGGCGCCTCGCCGACGCTGGTGGGCTCAGGGCTCACGCGATCTCCAGCAGCCCTTCGCGCACCAGGCGGCGGCAGAGCACGAGGTTGCTCTGCTCGTCGAGCGGCAGGTCCGCCGGCGTCAGTGCCGACCGACGCCGGAGCTCGTCGACCGCCCCGCGGATCCGTACGGGCAGGATCAGGGAGCGGTCGCCGAGCAGCAGCTCCAGGGTCTCGCCGTGGTCGAGCACGACGCACGGCACGCCTGCCCGGCGCCGCAGCGGGGTGTCGGCGGTGATCGCCTCGCGTCCGAGGACGTCGAGCAGGCCACCCGCGAGGCGGGTCGGGCGCGTCGTCAGGAAGCGCCGGATCTCGCCCTCGGCGACCGCTGCGGTGTCCAGGCGGCGTACGGCGTCGGCCAGCTGCTCGAGCCGGGTCGCGAGCCCCTCGCGCAGGAGCCCCGGATCGTCGAGGTAGCCGGCCGGGAGGTGCTCGGCGGCGACCTCGCGCAGGGCCGGCTGGACGGCGCGCTCGACCAGGCCACGCCAGGTGAGCTGGTTGATCCCGAGCGTGACGTGCAGTGAGACCGTCTCCTGCGCTCGGGCCGCGTGCGGGGTGCCCGTGGGGAGGTAGAGCGACAGGCCTGGCTCGACGAGGAGCTCCTCGGGGCCGTCCTCGCCGTGGAGCTCCCACTGCTTGGTCCCGGCGGTCTGGAACACGAAGACGTCGTGGGTGTCGGAGTGGACGGCGAAGCCCTGTGACCCGGGCGGCGTGAGGTAGGCGTTGGCCTGGCACGGATGGCCCAGCTCCAGCTCGAGCTCGGCGACGAGGCGGGCCAGGGGCTTGTGGTAGCGCTGCAGCCCCTGGAAGACGATCGTCGCGCCCTCGTCGAAGAGGGCGAGCGCCCGGCGGGGGTCGACGAGGCCGCTGAGCGGCGTGCCGGCGATGCTGGCGCCGCTGCGGGTGTACGCCGTCTCCGGCAGCACGCGACCGTCCTTCGCCATCCGGATCGACGGGGTGCGGATGGCGGTCGAGGTCAGCAGCCGGTCGGCGTCCTCGAGGGAGAACAGCGCGACCAGGGGGTCCGGGTCGGTGCGATGGACGTGGACGCGTGACGCCCAGATCTTCGCCAGGAAGGTCTGGGCGTCACCGCTGAGCAGGTCGAGGGCGCTCACGCAGACCCGTCGGTGCCGTCTCCGTCGGTGCCGTCGCCGTCGACACCGTCGCCGTCGGTTCCGTCTCCGTCCACGCCGTCGCCGTCGGTTCCGTCACCGTCGACACCGTCGCCGTCGGTTCCGTCTCCGTCCACGCCGTCGCCGTCGGTCCCGTCTCCGTCCACGCCGTCGCCGCCCGGCGCCGGCAGGTCGCCCGCCTCGGTCGTGATGATCTCGTCGTCGCTCAGGGGCTGTTCGGTCATGTCGTCCTCCGTTGGTATGACAGTGCTGTCACCTGGTTCGTACCCCGTCGGCGGGCCCGGCTAACCCTCATCCGGTCTGCGGATCGAACCCGAGGACCTGGCCGTAGAAGCCGAGCTCCGAGTCGAGGGCGTCGCGGATGTTGGCGGCGTCGCGGAAGCCGTGCTGCTCGCCCTCGTAGAGCCGGTAGAGCACCGTGATGCCCTTGGCGCGCAGCGCCTTGACGATCATCTCGGACTGGCGAGGCGGGACCACCTCGTCCTCACTGCCCTGGAACACCGCCAGCGGCGAGGTGATCGCGTCCACGTGGGTGATGGGGGAGCGCTCGACGTAGACGTCGCGGCCCTCCGGGTACGGCGCGATGAGCCGGTCCAGATAGCGGCTCTCGAACTTGTGCGTCTCCAGGGCCAGCGCCTCCAGGTCGGCGACCCCGAAGTGGTTGCCGCCCGCCGCGAAGACGTCGGAGCCGGCGAGGGCCGCCAGGGTGGTGAACCCGCCGGCCGAGCCGCCGCGGATCACGGCGCGCTCGGGGTCGATCCGGCCGGTGGCGGCGAGGTGCTCGACGACCGCGATGCAGTCGTGGACGTCGGCCACGCCCCAGGTGCCGCGCAGCCGGTTGCGGTAGGCGCGTCCGTAGCCGGTCGACCCGGCGTAGTCGACGTCGACGACGGCGAAGCCGCGCGAGGTCCAGTACTGCTCGCCCATCGACAGGGTGGGGCTGGCCTGGGAGGTCGGACCTCCGTGGATCCGCACGATGAGCGGCGGCAGCTCCCCGTCGGGGCCGGTGTGCCCCGGGTTGGTGGGCGGGTAGAGGTAGGCGTAGCTGATCTCGCCGTCGTACCCGGGAAAGGCGAAGTGCTCGGGCACGGAGAACCACTCGGGGCCGATCCCGCGGTCGACGACCGAGCTGAGCACCTCGGGCTCGCCGGCGGTGTCGCCCTCCACCCGCACCGCGCGTACGGCGTCGCCGGACCGTGCCGACCCGCCGACGACCACGACGCGGTCGCCGGAGACGCGCAGGGTGTCGATGGTCGTCGCACCCACGTCGATCGGGTGGCCGGTGCCGTCGGCGTCGCGGACGACGACGGTGTCGGCGCCGTCACGGAAGACCGCGTAGACGACGCGGCCGTCCCCCAGGAAGCCGTAGCGCGACTGGCCGAAGAGCCACGGGGGCATCCCGATCTCGCCGCCTGCCTCCACCTCCGCCCGGACGTCGCCGGAGGCGGGGTCCCAGCGGTGGAGGCTCCACAGGTCGGAGCGGTCGGAGAGGAACCACAGCGAGCCGTCGGGATGCCACTCCGGCTGGATCACCGACTCGTCGGCCCCGCCGGCGACGGTCACGGCGTCGGCGCCGCCCCGGCGGACCTTGAGCCGGGTGGCGTCCCACGGCATGTCGGGGTGGTCCCACTCGATCCACGCCAGGGCGGAGCCATCGGGTGACCAGCGCGGGTTGGCGACGAAGTCCGGGCCGCTCACCGCCACCTCGACGGTGCCGTCGGGGGAGACCACCACGACCTCGTTGACGACCTCGGCGGGGCCGCCGCCGTCGGGGTGGGTCTCGCGTACGACGGCCACCCGGCCGTCCACCGGATGCACGTCGCCGTCGGCCCAGCGCACCGAGCGCGCGGCAGCCGGCGGCTCGACGACCGGCGTCGACTCGCCGGTCGCGGGATCGAGTCGCCGCAGCACCTGGTCGGCCCACTCGACCCACCAGACCGCGCCCGCGCGGACCCACCATGCCCCGCCGCCGTACTCGTGCACGGCGGTGCGCGCGTTGGCGTCCGCCGGGAGCAGGTCGCCGGCGCCGAGGCGCACGATCTGACTCCGGCCCCCGTTCTCGGGCCGCATCTCCGACCAGTAGACGTCGTCGCCGTCGAGCGCCAGCCCGTTGACCGAGGCGGCGCCGCGGACGACGACCTCCGAGGTGATCGGGCTCGGCCAGGACCCGAAGGGAGCGCGCACCGACTCGGTCACGGCATCACACCCGCTCGAGGATCAGGGCCATCCCCTGGCCGCCACCGACGCACATCGTGATCAGGCCGGTGGACACGTCATGGAAGTCGAAGCTGTTGAGCATCGTGTTCTGCAGCCGCGCGCCGGTCATGCCGAACGGGTGGCCGACGGCGATGGCGCCGCCGTTGACGTTGAGCTTGTCGAAGTCCACGCCCAGGTCCCGCGCCGACGGGATCACCTGGGCAGCGAACGCCTCGTTGATCTCGACGAGGTCGATGTCGTCGATCGTCATCCCGGCGAGCTTGAGCGCGTTGCGCGTCGCCTCGACCGGGCCGAGGCCCATGATCTCCGGCGAGAGGCCGGAGACGCCGGTCGAGACGATCCGCGCCAGCGGAGTGAGTCCCAGCTCGGCGGCCTTGGTGTCGCTCATGATCACGACCGCGGCGGCGCCGTCGTTGAGCGGACACGCGTTGCCGGCCGTGTTGACGCCGTCGGGACGGAAGACCGGCTTGAGGCCGGAGACGGCCTCCAGCGTCACGCCGGCGCGCGGCCCGTCGTCGGCGCTGACCATGGTGCCGTCGGGCGTGGTGATCGGGGTGATCTCGCGCTCCCAGAAGCCGGCGGCGATGGCCTTCTCGGCGAGGTTCTGCGAGCGCACGCCGAACTCGTCGAGCTCCTCGCGCTTCAGTCCACGCAGCGTGGCGACGTTCTCGGCGGTCTGGCCCATCGCGATGTAGGCGTCGGGGAGGAGGCCGTCCTCGCGCGGGTCGTGCCAGGTCTCGTTGGAGATCGAGGTGGCGACGGTGCGCTCGATGGCGTCGGTGAAGAGCGGGTTGCGCGACTCCTCGGTGTCGGTCATGCCCGCGCCGAAGCGGGAGACCGCCTCGACGCCGGCCGAGACGAAGACGTCGCCCTCGCCCGCCTTGATCGCGTGCAGCGCCATCCGGGTGGTCTGCACCGACGAGGCGCAGTAGCGGGTGATCGTCGTGCCGGGCACCGTGTCGAGGCCGAGGAGGGTGTTGACCACCTTGGCCATGTTCCAGCCGGCCTCGCCGCCGGGCAGGCCGCAGCCGAGGTGCACGTCGTCGATCGTCGTCGGGTCCAGCGCGGGGATCTTGTCGAGCGCGGCCTTGATGGCGAACGCGGCGAGGTCGTCGGGACGGAGGTCCTTGAGGGAGCCCTTGAAGGCTCGACCGATGGGCGTGCGGGCGGCGGAGACGATGACGGCTTCAGGCATGCCGCCGACACTAGTCGCTCGGCCGGTCGGGGCGACTGGCAGCATGAGCCTGTGCGCCACACCTATACCTGTGCGGTCCGCTGGGGCGACATGGACGCCCTCGGCCACGTGAACAACGTCGTCTTCGCCGACTTCCTCCAGGAGGCGCGGGTCGATCTGCTCCGCACGCACGGTCCCGGCGTGACCGCGGCGCCGGCGGGAACGCTCGTCGAGGGCACGCTCGTCGCCTCCCAGCACCTCCAGTACGCCGTCCCGCTGGTCTTCGACACCACCCCGGTGCTGATCGACGTCTGGGTCGCGCAGGTCCGCGCGGCGACCTTCACCCTCGCGTACGAGGTGTATCGCGCGACGGGTGAGGGACCGGGGGAGCGGACGGTCTACGCGACCGCCCAGACCGTGCTGGTGCCGTACGTCTTCGCCGACGAGCGCCCGCGGCGGATCAGCCCGGAGGAGCGGGCGCAGCTGGAGGTCTTCCTCGAGGAGACGGCTCTGCCGGAGGTCTCCTTCACCAAGGCGGACGACGCACGGCTCGAGGACCTGGGTCACTATCCGGTGCACGTGCGCTTCTCCGACCTCGACGTCTACGGGCACGCCAACAACGTGATCTACCTCGAGTACTTCCAGGAGGCCAGGATCACGCTGCTCAACCGGCAGCTGGCGCTGGCCCGCGCCGCGAGCGACCGCGAGGGCCCCGCGTTCCCGGCGATCGTCGTGGCCGCCCAGAGCGTGGAGTACAAGCGCCCGATGGTGCTGCGCGGCGAGGCCTACGACTCCTGGACGTGGGTGCAGCGGGTCGGCACTACGTCCATGGTGCTCGAGGCGCAGATCCGCGACACGGACGGGACCGTCTGCGCGCGCGGGCGCTTCGCGATGGTCTTCGTCGACCGCGCGACCGGAGCGCCGACGCCGCCGGACCCGCAGCTGCGCTCCGTCCTGGAGGCGCCCCGGCAGGGAGACACACCCTAGTCGTCGTCCTCCGCGGCGAGGGCGGTGCGGAGGAGTGTCCTGCTCTCGGGGGTGAGGTCGAACAGGACCACGACGTCCACCAGGTCGACCTCCGAGCCGACGGCCTTGAGTCGCAGAGAGCGGCCGAGCATGTTGAAGTCGACCCCGTCGGCCGTGAACCGGATCGCGAGCTCGACGTCGGGATCGAGCTGCTCGGCGTCGACCCGATCGAGTCGCGCGCGCAGGCCCACCTCGCTGAGGTCGACGAGGAGGCAGGAGGCGAGCGCCTGGGTCTGGCCGACGATCCCGAGGGTCATCGGGATGTTGAGGCCGAAGCGCGGGTAGGCCCGGCGGTCGAGCTCGACCGGGGTCCCGGTGGGGCGCAGCGTCCAGGTCTGCATGCCGGACTGGAGCGTCGTCGCGACGATCTCGGCGGGCACCAGCTGCTGCCCGGCGTCGCCCGACCACGTGACGTCGATGGCCGCGCCGATCTCCAGGCCCTCCGGCACGGTGAGGCCCGACGGGCGCGCGACGACGGCGAAGTCGCCCTCGTGCCTCAGCACGACGACGCTGTACTGTCCGCCGGCCGGCGTGTGGAGAGCCGCAGTCTTGTCGGAGGCCGGAAGCATCGCGTCCTCAGGCCGGTGCGTTGATCATGAAGTCGGCGGCCCGGGTGACGTACTCCCAGAACTCCGCGTCCTGCTCGGGCGTGAGGTCGACCTCGTCGAGGCCGGCCCGGAAGCACGCCAGCCAGTGATCGCGAGCCTCGGGCGTGACGGCGAACGGGGCGTGCCGCATCCGCAGCCGGGGGTGGCCGCGCCGCTCGGAGTAGGTCGTGGGGCCGCCCCAGTACTGCGCCAGGAAGAGCGTCAGCCGCTCGCTGGCGCCGGCCATGTCGTCGGCCGGGTACATCGGGCCGAGCACGGGGTCCGCGGCGACACCCTCGTAGAACCTCGCCACGATCTTCGCGATCGTGGGGAGGCCTCCGATCTCGTCGAAGAAGGTCCGGCCGGCGGTCACGGGACCATTGTGCCCTGCGCGCCGCGGGGCGCGTGGCAGGATCGGGGTATGGCTACGACACGCAGCGCGACCACGGTGTGGCAGGGATCCCTGTTCGACGGGGCCGGCAAGGTGACCTTGGAGTCCTCCGGACTCGGGACGTACGACGTCACCTGGCCCGCTCGCTCGGAGAAGCCGCTCGGGAAGACCAGCCCGGAGGAGCTCATCGCGGCGGCCCACTCGTCGTGCTTCTCGATGGCCTTCTCCAACGGCCTCGACCAGAACGGCACGCCCGCGCAGGAGCTGACCGTCACCGCCGAGGTCGAGTTCACGCCCGGCACCGGCATCACCGGCATCGCGCTCACCGTGCGCGGCAAGGTGGACGGGCTGATCAACGAGAAGTTCGTCGAGCTCGCCACCGCCGCCAAGGAGGGCTGCCCGGTCTCCCAGGCGTTCGCCGGCAACGTGCCGATCACTCTCGATGCCGCGTTGGCGTAACGATCTCGACGCCTGACGGCGCGTCATGCGCCGAGAGAACGTCAGATGATCGGGTCTCCTTGGGTCGTGTTGCCGACGCGGAGGATCTCTCCGTTGCGGACGTGCCACAGGGTGCCGTCCTCGGCACGCAGGGTCGTGATCCGGAGCGAGACCGCCTCGACGGTCCCGGTCGCCAGGTCGCTGCCGTTGGCGCCGACGACGACACGGTCGCCGACGCCGTACTGGTCCTCGAAGATCATGAAGATGCCGGACAGATAGTCCTTCACGAGCGACTGCGCGCCGAAGCCGAGCGCCAGCCCGACCACGCCGGCGCTGGCGATGATCGGGGCCACGTTGACCCCGAGCTCGTCCAGGATCATCGTGCCGAAGACGGCGACGATGATGCCGACGATCACGCTCTGCAGCAGGCCCCCGATGGTCCGCGCCCGCTGGCTGCGGCGTGCGGCGGCGGCAGGGGAGCGGAGGCGATCGGGGAGCACGCCGTTCTCGGCGCGCCGTACCACCCGGCGGATCAGGCGGCGGGCCACGAGGTTGAGCAGCACCGCCACGAGCACGAGCACGCCGATGGTGACGGAGGTTCCGATCAGGCCGTTGGTGAGGTCGTCGATCCGTTGGTAGGTCAGAGCCATCCGGCCAGTATGCTCGGAGCGTGATGCGCTCCCGATTCGCTGCCTCCGCTGCCGCTGTCTCCGCCACCGCCGTCGGGCTCACCCTCGCGATGGCCACGCCGGCGCTCGCCGCTCGGCCGGAGGGCTGGGGCAAGGAGACGCACGTGTCGGCCTGGGAGTGGGTGCTCGTGATCCTCGCCATCCCGATCGCCCTGGGCGCCGTCATCACGCTGCTCGTGATGCTCCCGGGCCTGCTCAAGGGCGAGGGCTTCACCGGCGGTCAGCCGGTGCCCGCGGAGGGCATGTCCTCCGAGCGCCCCGCCGCCCACTGACCCTTCCGGCCCCTCCGCAGGCCGTTCATCCCGCTCAGCTCGGGAGCTGAGCGCGGCGCAGCAGGTGCAACACGGATTGGTAGTGCTCCGTGACGCGGCCGCCGAGGTCCTCGGCCGCCGCCTCTGCGGCAGCGGCCTCCGCCATCGTCCAGTTGCTGAAGGTCTTGAAGAGCAGGCCGATCTGCTCGGCGCTCAGGTCGATCGACCAGCGCCAGTGCTCGGTCCGCACGGGCTCGAACCAGCCTCCGGCTGCCAACTCCTCCATGGTGGGTCGTTGATCTCGACTCCGTCCCACGTTGGGATCCTGGCGCTTCGCCACGATCTCGTTGACTCGGTGGCGGAACGGGGTCTCCACGCTCTCGTCGCCGAACACGTTTCGCCACACTGCGAGCCATCCGCCAGGACGCAGCATGCGGTGAATCTTGGGCAGCCCGACGGACAGATCGACCCAGTGCATCGCGGTGGCCGCAACCACCGCGTCGAAGTCGGCATCGGCAAGCTGCGCATCCTCCAGCCGCGTAGTGAGGATCTCCACCCCGGGAGTGGTGTTGCCGAGGATCGACGCCAGGTGAGCGCCGGGTTCGACGGCGACGACGTCACTGCCTCGGCGCAGGAGTTCGCGGGTGGCGAGTCCGGCGCCGGCGCCGATCTCGAGCAGACGAACGCCATGACCGATGACGCCCTCGCCTTCGAGTGTCTCGAAGATGCTCTCCGGATAGGACGGCCGCGCTTCGGCGTACTCCGCAGCCATCTGCTCAAAGTGCAACCCGGACACACTCATGACCGTATCGCCGCCACCTGCCGCACCAGGAGGGAAGCCGCGGGGGCACGCCGGACGGGGCGCTGCTACGCGCCGTCCTTCGCCTGGGCGGCGAGCGCGCGGGCGGCGGAGTCGCGGCCCTCGCGGACGTAGCGCTTCGCGGCGGGCTCCGCGTCCGAGGACGACAGCCAGGCGTCGCACCGCTCGAGGAGCTCCGGGGAGGCCGCGAGCCGCGGGAAGGTCGCGATGAGGGCGACGGCCGCCTTGTGTGTGCCGAGGTGCTCCCAGGCGGTGTCGGCAGCGGTGAGATAGGCCTCGACGTACGGCGCGAGCACCTCCTCCTGGCCCGGCTGGTGGAAGGCCAGCGCGGCCGAGCGGACCGTCTCGTTGGGCGTGGAGGAGTCGATCATGATCGCCTTCCACGCCGCCTCCTTCGCCGCGGCCGTGGGCCGGGCGGCCCGCGCCGCGGCGGCCTTCTCCTGACCGGCGATGGTCGGGTCCTGCTCCAGCTCGCGCGCGATCTCGTCCTCGTCGGCGCCGCCGGCGGCGGCCAGCCCGGTCAGGAGGGCCCAGCGGAGGTCCTGGTCGACGACCAGGCCCTCCAGGGCGAGCGACCCGTCGAGCAGCCCCCGCAGGTCGGCGACGGCCTCGGCGGAGCGGGTCGCTCCGGCGTACGCGCGAGCGAAGGTGAGCTGGTGGTCGCTGCCCGGCTCGGCGGCCATGAGCAGCTCGCGCAGGCCGGTCTCCCAGCGCGCGGTGAGTGCCGCGCGGTGCTCGGGGGCGGAGTAGAGCGTCGCGGCGAGGGCGGCGTTGACGGGGATCCGGGTGAGTGCCCACGAGTCGCTCTCGGCGCCGATGTTGGCGAGCACCAGCTCGACGTAGTCGGTCGCCGACAGCTCCGCGTCGCGGGTCATGTCCCACGCCGCGCTCCAGATGAGGGCGCGCGCGAGCGAGTCGTCGATCTCGGAGAGGCTGTCCAGCACGGTGGCGAGCGAGCGCTCGTCGAGGCGGATCTTGGCGTAGGTGAGATCGCCGTCGTTGAGCAGCAGCAGATCGGGCTGGGGCAGGCCGGCTGCCTCGGTGATCTCGGTCAGCTCGCCGTCCACGTCGGTCTCGATGACATGGGTGCGCACCAGCGCGCCCGAGTCGGACCGATCGTAGAAGCCGATGCCGATCCGGTGCCGGCGCAGCGTCGGCCAGTCCGGGTGGGCACTCTGGCGCACCGAGAGACGGGAGTACGTCGGCGTGCCGGACGTGTCGTCGGCGTCGAGCTCGAACTCCGGCGCGAGGGTGTTGACGCCGGCGTTCTGCAGCCACTCGGCGCCCCAGCCGGTGAGCTCGCGGCCCGAGGACTTCTCCAGCGCGGCGAGCAGGTCCTTGAACTCCGGGTTGGAGAACTCGAACTCCTTGAAGTACGCGCGCAGCCCCTCGAGGAACGGCTCGAGCCCGACCCAGGCGACGAGCTGCTTGAGCACCGACGCGCCCTTGGCGTAGGTGATCATGTCGAAGTTCACCTCGACCGCCTGGAGGTCGTGGTTGTCGGCGGCGATGGGGTGCGTCGTCGGCAGCTGGTCCTGGGTGTAGCCGGTGACCTTCCGGGCGTTGGCGAAGCCGGTCCACGCGTCGGTGAACTCCGTCGCGTTGGCGGCCGCGTGGTAGGCGGCCCACTCCGCGAAGGACTCGTTGAGCCAGAGGTCGTCCCACCACTTCATCGTCACGAGGTCGCCGAACCACATGTGGGCCATCTCGTGCAGGATCGTGTTGACCCGCTGCTCGTAGAACGAGCGGGCCTGGCGCGAGCGGGGGAGGTACTCGTCGCGGAACGTCACCGCGCCGGCGTTCTCCATGGCGCCGGCGTTGTACTCCGGGACGTAGAGCTGGTCGTACTTCCGGGCGGTGGAGCCGTCGGGCCGCGTGTGCAGCCCGAAGGGGTAGGGGTAGTCGAACGCGTCCTCGAAGAACGCGAAGCCCTGGCGGGTGATCTTCACGAGCTCGTCGCGGTCGAGGTAGGGCAGCAGCGACGCGCGGCAGTAGTGACCGAGCTCGATGGTGCCGTGCCGGCCCTCGTAGACGTCGTGCACGCCGGCGTACTCGCCCGCGATGAGGGCGGTGATGTACGTCGACATCCGCTGGGTCGGCGCGAACCGCCACACGGCCCGGCCGTCGGCGAGCGGCTCGGGTTCGGGCGTGGGGGAGTTGGAGACGACGGTCCAGCCCTCCGGCGCGACCACCGTGAACGTGAAGGAGGCCTTGAGGTCGGGCTGCTCGAAGGTCGCGTAGACCCGGCGCGCGTCGGGGACCTCGAACTGCGTGTAGGTGTAGACCTTGCCGTCCGCCGGGTCGACGAAGCGGTGCAGGCCCTCGCCGGTGTGGCTGTAGGGGAGGTCGGCCCGGACGACCAGCTCGTTCTCCGCGGCGAGGTCGCTCAGCGCGATGCGTGAGTCGGCGTAGACCTCGACCGGGTCCAGCGCCACGCCGTTGAGGGTGATCTCGGGATAGCCGGCGCCGACCAGGTCGACGAAGGTCGAGGCGCCCGCGGTCGAGGAGGTGAAGGTCAGTGTGGTCGTCGAGGCGAACGTCTTGTCGCCGGTGGTGAGGTCGAGCTCGACCGCATAGCCGGTGACGTCGAGAAGCGCCGCGCGATCGGCAGCCTCGGCCCGAGTGAGGTTGGTTCCTGGCATGGCGGGGATTCTGTCACCCGGCACGCAGCCCGCCGCGAGCGGTGCGGAAACGCCCCGATCGAATTACAAAATTGTAGTTCGCCGTCCGGCGTGTCGCTCTTGACGAATCATCACTATGGTACCCACGTGCCACTCCAGTCACAGAGGTCTCACACGTCACGACGGGCGCTCATCGGAGCGCTCGTCGCACTGTTGATCGCCTCGCTGTGGGCGGCCAGCGGCCGGGTGCCGACCGCCTCGGCCGCCACCGCCGCCTCGACCACGCTGTGCTCCGGCTTCGACTCGTGCGCCAGCAAGGGCATGTCGCACGACGGCTACAAGACCGCGAAGTCGAACATGTACTGGAACATGTACTCGGGCGTGAACTGCACCAACTACGTCGCCTACCGGATGATCCGCGCGGGGATGTCCTCGACGCGGCCGAGCGAGCTCAAGACCGGGCTGGGCAACGCCACCTACTGGGGCGGCTCGTTCGGCTCCCTCACGACCTCGACGCCCATGGTCGGCTCGGTCGCGTGGTGGAAGGCCAACACCAACGGCGTCGGCTCGGCCGGCCACGTCGCCCGCGTCGAGGCGGTGCTGAGCAACGGCGACATCCAGATCTCGGAGTCCAACTACGGTAGCGAGTTCACCTGGCGCCAGCTCACCAAGGGCGGCAACCGCTGGCCGAGCGGCTTCATCCACCTCAAGGACTCGGTCGTCACCGTGACCAGTGCCCCCGGTGTCTCCGGCACGCCGCAGGTCGGCGTCCCGCTGACGGCGACGACCGGCTCGTGGACGCCGACGCCCACGTCGTACTCCTACCAGTGGTGGGCCAACGACGTGGCGATCTCCGGCGCCACCGGCTCCACCTACACCCCGACGGCAGCCGAGGTCGGCAAGACCATCACCACGACCGTCTGGGCCAACGCGGCCGGCTACGTGCAGGGCATCACCGGCTCCACGCGGAGCGCCGCCGTGCAGCCCGGCACCCAGACCGTCACCAGTGCTCCTACCGTCTCCGGCACTGCCCAGGTGGACGAGACGCTCACGGCGTCGCCCGGTTCCTACTCGCCGGGCGCCGACAGCATCTCCTACCAGTGGCTCGCCGACGGCAAGGCGATCGACGGCGCGACCAAGTCGACGTTCGTCCCGACCAAGGAGCAGGCCGACGCCCGGGTGAGCGTCAAGGTGACCGCGGCGAAGGCCGGTTACACCGCCGTGTCCCGTACGTCGTCCGCGACGGATCCGGTCCTGGCGCCCGCCATCCGGGTGACGACCGCCGCCATCACCGGCGTCCGTCACGTCGGCGAGGTGCTCACCGCCGACGTCCAGACCGCCGACCCCGTCGACGCCACGAAGGTCTACCAGTGGTTCCGCGACGGCGCGAAGATCAAGGGCGCCCGGTCGGCGACCTATCAGCTCAAGCGCGCCGACACCGGCTCGGCCATCTCCGCGAAGGTCGCCGTCTCCGCCCACGGCTACGTCGGCCGCACGCTCAAACTGAAGGCGGTCCGCGGCATCGTCGTGCCGGTCACCGCGACGGTCCGCACCGACCCGCAGAGCGCGAAGTCGGTGTGGGTGAAGGTCATCCTCGCCGCTCCCGGCGGCGCGAAGCCGACCGGCACGGTCGCGATCAAGGTCGGCAAGGAGCTGCACCGCGGGAAGCTCACCAAGAACGGCACCGTGCGGCTGCGCTTCACCCACGCGGGCTCGGGGACCCGTGCCGTGAAGGTCTACTACAAGGGCCGCAACGGGTTCACCACCGCCCGCGCAGCGACGACCGTCCAGGTCCCCGCGAAGCGGGCCGGCAAGGGCAGGTAGCGCCCCGCGGGGCGGATGCCGGGCTGCGTGCTTGACTGGTCGTCATGACGAGCGCCGACTTCTGGTTCGACCCTGCCTGTCCCTTCGCGTGGATCACGTCCCGCTGGATCCTCGAGGTCGAGAAGGTCCGTGACGTCCAGGTCACCTGGCACATCATGAGCCTGGCGTACCTCAACCAGGACAAGGACATCCCGGACGATTACCGCGCGTTCCTCTCCACCGCCTGGCAGCCGGTCCGGGTCTGCATGGCGGTGGAGCAGCGGTACGGCCAGGCGGAGCTCGCCGCGCTCTACACCGCACTCGGCACCCGGCGTCACGTCGAGGGGAGGACGCTGACGCGCGAGGTGATCGAGGACGCGCTCACCTCGGTGGGCCTGCCCGCCGAGCTCGCCGACGCGATGGACGACACCTCCTACGACGACGCCATCGCGAAGTCGCACCACGAGGGCATGGACCAGGTGGGCAACGAGGTCGGCACCCCCACCATCGCCATCGAGGGCCAGGCCTTCTTCGGTCCCGTCATCTCCAAGGCGCCCAAGGGCGAGGAGGCCGGGGAGCTCTGGGACGGCTTCGTGCTGGTGACGAAGTACCCCTACGTCTACGAGCTCAAGCGCGCCCGCACGCACGATCTCGACTTCACATGAGCCCGAGCGACGCCACCGAGGAGGAGGCCCCCGAGCTCACCGTCAGCGCGGACGGCCAGATGGGGATCCTGGCGCTGATCCGCTCCCTCGAGCAGGCCGCCGTGCTGCTCGACGGCATCGACGCCGAGGATCTCGCCCTGCCCACGCCGTGCCCCGACTGGACCGTGCGACAGCTCGCCAACCACCTCATCGCCCAGCCTCGCGTCTTCGTGACGATGCTCCAGGGCGCGCCGCCCGGCTGGAACGGGCGCGAGGACTACGCGGTGGCCCTGGGGGAGGAGCTGCGGACGCGCGGCAACACCCTCGTCAACCTGTGGCGCGAGGTCTCGGCCGCCGAGGCCCTGATGGTCGGGGACCCGGACTGGCAGGCCTGCGAGATCGCCGTGCACACCTGGGACCTCGCGGTCGCGCTCGGGGAGCCGACCGGCGCGCTCGACGAGGCCGTCGCGCAACGGGCGCTGGTGACGCTCGACCGGACCCTCGGCCCGGTGCGCAAGGGCCGGGCCTGGGCCGATGCGCTCGCCGCGCCACCGGGGTCGAACGCGTACGAGCACCTGGCGGCGTACGCCGGTAGGGCGGTTCCCTTCGTCGCTCACTAGGCTTGTCCGGTGAGCACCATCCCCGACGCATCGCGGCGTCACGTCCTCAGCGCCGTCGCCTGGCCGTATGCCAACGGCCCCCGCCACATCGGTCACGTCGCCGGCTTCGGCGTGCCGTCGGACGTGTTCAGCCGCTACATGCGGATGGCCGGCCACGAGGTGCTCATGGTGTCGGGCTCGGACGAGCACGGCACCCCGATCCTGATCGCGGCCGACGAGGCCGGGCTGAGCCCGCAGGAGCTCGTCGACCTCAACCACCGGCGCATCGTCGAGGACCTCGTCGGGCTGGGCCTGACCTACGACCTCTACACCCGCACCACGACGCTCAACCACCACGCCGTCGTACAGGAGCTGTTCACCGGCGTCTACGAGAACGGCTACTTCGTCGAGCAGACGACGAAGGGCGCGATCTCGCCGTCGACCGGCCGCACGCTTCCCGACCGCTACATCGAGGGCACCTGTCCGATCTGCGGGTACGACGGCGCGCGCGGCGACCAGTGCGACAACTGCGGCAACCAGCTCGACCCCGATCAGCTGATCAACCCGAAGTCGAAGATCAACGGGGAGACGCCCGAGTTCATCGAGACGCAGCACTTCTTCCTCGACCTGCCCGCCCTCGCGGAGGCGCTGGGCGCGTGGCTCGACGAGCGCGAGGCGACCGGCCTGTGGCGGCCCAACGTGATCCGCTTCTCGCAGAACATCCTGAAGGAGATCCGACCGCGCGCGATGACCCGCGACATCGACTGGGGCATCGCGATCCCGCTCGACGGCTGGCGGGAGAACCCGACGAAGAAGCTCTACGTCTGGTTCGACGCGGTCGTCGGCTACCTCTCGGCGTCGATCGAGTGGGCGCGGCGCTCGGGTGACCCGGAGGCGTGGCGGTCGTGGTGGAACGACCCCGAGGCGCTCAGCTACTACTTCATGGGCAAGGACAACATCACCTTCCACAGCCAGATCTGGCCGGCCGAGCTGCTCGCCTACAACGGCAGGGGCACGCTCGGTGGCGAGGCGCACGAGCTCGGGGAGCTCAACCTGCCGACCGAGGTGGTCTCGAGTGAGTTCCTGACGATGGAGGGCAAGAAGTTCTCCTCCTCGCGCAAGGTCGTCATCTACGTCCAGGACCTGCTCGCGCGCTACCAGCCCGACGCGTTCCGCTACTTCGTGGCCGTCGCCGGGCCGGAGTCGCAGGACAGCGACTTCTCCTGGGCGGAGTTCGTCCGGCGTACGAACGACGAGCTCGTCGCCGGGTGGGGGAACCTCGTCAACCGCACCGCCACGCTGATCCACAAGAACTTCGGGGAGGTCCCGGCCGCCGGGGAGCTGACCGAGTCGGAGACCGCGCTGCTGGCGACCATCGCCGCCGGCTTCGAGACGGTCGGCGGCTTCATCGGCGCCCACCGCCAGAAGGCGGCCATCGGCGAGGCCATGCGCCTGGTCGGCGAGGCCAACAAGTTCGTCTCCGACACCGAGCCGTGGAAGCTGGCGAAGACGGCGACCCCGGGCAGCGCCGACCGCGACCGGCTGGCCACCATCCTGCACGTCATGGCGCAGGCCGTGCACGACCTCAACCTGATCCTCAGCCCGTTCCTGCCGTTCAGCGCCAACGAGGTCTCCCGCGCGCTCGGCGGCGACGGCACGGTGGCTCCGCTCCCGCGGGTCGTCGAGGCGAGCGACCTCGACGACCCGTCGCGCGGCTATCCGATCATCACGGGCGACTACACCTCCGCGCCTGCCTGGGCGAGCAGCCCGGTCGCGGTCGGCGCCGCGGTCGGCAAGCCGACGCCGATCTTCACCAAGCTCGACCCGTCGATCGTCGAGGAGGAGCTCGCCCGTCTCGGGTGAGCACCGCCACTATCATTCAGCCCATGCCTTCCGGGATCCTCGCCACCCTGCCGTCTGCCGAGGACGCGGAGCTGGTCGTCCCCGCGCCCGGCGAGGGGCCGGGCAACTGGGCGGGCGCGGCGAGCGCGGTGCTGCACGAGGGCGTCTTCTGGCTGACCTGGCGCAACCGCCGGCCGCTGGCGGAGGGGAGGGGCGTGACCGTCGACGTCGCGCGCTCGACCGACGGCGTGAACTTCGAGACCGTTGCGGAGGTCTCCCGCGACCGGTTCCGCTGCGAGTCGCTCGAGCGGCCGGTGTTGGTCCCGCTTCCCGGCGGAGGCTGGCGGCTCTACCTCTCCTGCGCCACCTGGCACTCCAAGCACTGGTGGGTGGACAGCCTCACCGCGGCCACCCCCGAGGAGCTGCCGCACGGCGACCGCCAGGTGGTCCTGGCGGGCGACGACGAGCTCGCGGTCAAGGACCCCGTCATCACGGTCACCGACCATGGGGACGGCCGCGGAACGTGGGACATGTGGCTCTGCTGTCACCCGCTCACTGAGCCCGGCCACGAGGACCGCATGACGACCCGGCACCTCACCAGCCGCGACGGCCTCACCTGGGTCGACCGGGGCGAGGTGCTGTCGGGCCGCCTGGGGCAGTGGGACGAGCGGGGCGCTCGCGTCGCGGCCGTGCTCACCCAGGAGCCGCTCACCGTCCTCTACGACGGGCGTGCCGACGCCGCATCCAACTGGTACGAGACCACGGGCCTGGCCCGGTGGGACGGCGAGCGGTTCGTGCCCGACGACAACGTGCCGGCGATCGCCAGCCCGTGGTCCGACGGGGCCTTCCGCTATGCCAGCGCGGTGCCCCTGCCCGACGGCAGCACGCGCTTCTACGTCGAGGCGGCCCGCGAGGATGGCGCCCACGACCTCATCACGATGGTCCGCTGACCGAGTGGGGCCTCCGACCGGGTCGAGTGGAGCCTCCGACCAGGTCGAGTAGGGCCTCCGACCGGGCCGAGTAGGGCCTCCGACCGGGTCGAGTAGGGCCTCCGGCAGGCCGACCGACGCGCGAGGCCCCATTCGGGGTGAGGCGAGGCCCCATTCGGGGTGAGGCTAGGCCCCATTCGGCGGGGTGATGCGCTGGGTGAACGACCCGCGGCTCTCCACCGACAGCCAGGCCGAGTAGTCGTCGCCGGTCACCTCCGAGAGCTGGGCGATGTCCTCGGCGAAGGCCGGGAGGAGCGCGGCGCGCTGCTCCTCGCTCAGGTGGGGGCGCTTGGCGTCGTGGCTGCTCCTCAGCAGCGGCCGGAGCCGCGGCTCGCAGGCACGCCAGATCTCCGGGCGGGCGAACTGGCCGAGCCACGCGCCGCCGCGGATGACCGGGCCGAACACGCGAGGGCGCCAGCCCGGCTCGACGTAGACCCGTGAGTTGTCGGCCGGGATCGAGTCGACCCGGCCCGTCCCGATGCCGAGGAACCGGCAGGCCTCGTCGACCGTTCCCGCCGGGTCGTCCACGAGCGAGCGGTAGCGCAGCACCAGGATCCGCCCGGGATCGACCAGCGAGCGCAGATGTGTGAGCTGCTCACCGTAGAGCCCGAGCCCACGGTAGCGCCAGAACGGCGCCCACCCGGCGGCCGCGCGCTCCTCCTGCAGCTCGAACGCCGTGACGAAGTCGCCCACCGGCTCCAGCCCGTCGCACCACAGGTGCATCCAGTTGGAGTAGGCCCGGTCGATCGGGTCGCGCACGACGGCGATCAGCTTGACCTCCGGCAGCGCCGAGGCGATCGCCTCCCGCGCCTGGCGGCTCCAGAGGTAGAACGGCGTCGACTCGCCGCGCAGGACACCGTCGGGCATGCCGGCGAAGAGGGCGTCGTACTCCCGTCGCCGCCAGATCCACTCCTGCTGGGAGTGCGGGTCGCCCGGTCCGACGTACGCCGGCGGGGGAGCGTCGTCGCACAGCCAGTACTTCGGCTCCTTGGGCACGCTCATCGCCACCTCGGGGTGGCGTGCGAGCGCGGCGTGGAGCGCGGTCGTGCCCGCCTTCGGAGCGCCGATGATCATGAAGTCCGGCTGGGGGCTCCGCTGGGGACTCCGTTGGGGCACGTGCACCCACGGATCATAGGGTCACAAAGTCGACTGGAAAAGGAGATCTAGTGGAACCGAGCCGAGATCGAGCGCCCGGGTGTGGAAGGCCTTGAGGTCGAAGCCGGGGCGGCGACTCGCGTCCTCGCGGGCCTCCAGCCAGATCTTCTCCCCGACCTTGTACGACGGCGCCTGGCCCGGCCACCCGAGATACCGGTTCACCTCGAAGCGGATCTGGCTCTCGTCCATCCGGGTGTGGGCGAGCATGAACTCCAGCGCCCGCGCGGCGTCCCACGTCTCGCCCACCCGCCAGTTCCACGGATTCGCGGGGATGGCGAGGCCGAGGTGGACGCCGATGTCGACCACGACCCGGGCGGCGCGGAAGGACTGCGAGTCGAGGAAGCCGAGTCTCTCGCCGGGGTCGGCGAAGAAGCCGAGCTCGTCCATCAGCCGCTCGGCGTACAGCGCCCAGCCCTCGCCGTGGCCGGAGATCCAGCACATCAGCCGCTGCCAGCGGTTGAGCTGGTCGGCGTTGTGCACGGCCTGCGCGCACTGGAGGTGATGGCCGGGCACGCCCTCGTGGTAGACGGTGGTCAGCTCCTGCCAGGTCGCGAAGCGGGTCTGGGAGTCGGTGAAGGAGAACCACATCGTGCCGGGACGGCTGAAGTCCTCGGTCGGCGGGATGTACCACGCGCCGCCGTCGTTGGTCGGCGCCACCTTGCAGTCCAGCGTGCGGATCGGCTCGGGGATGTCGAAGTGCACGCCGTGGAACCGGTCGATCACCTCGTCGGAGCGCTCCTGCATCCATGCTCGGAAGTCGGCGCGGCTGGCGAGGTTGCGCGCCGGGTCGGCGTCGAGGGCGGCGGCGGCCTGCTCGATCGAGCCGCCGGGCACGATCCGGTCGGCCATCTCGGCCATGTCCCTCTCGATCCGGGCGAGCTCGTCCCAGCCCCAGGCGTAGGTGGCGTCGAGGTCGACGCTCGCGCCGAGGAAGTAGCGCGACGCGAGCGCGTAGTGCTCGCGCCCGACCCCGTCGTGCTCGCGCCCCAGCGGCGCCATCTCCCGCTCGAGGAAGCCGGCCAGATCCGTGTAGGCGTCCGACGCGGCGGCCGCCGCGGAGCTGAGCTGCGCCCGCAGCGTGTCCGGGATGGCGTCGTACGGCGTCGCGACGAGTCCGGCGAAGAAGTCGCTCCCGGGCCTGGTCCAGCCCCGGATGAGCGCGGCCGTCTCGACATACTGCCGGCGTGCCACCACCCGGCCGCGGGCGGCCTCCTCGTGCAGCGTGCGGCGGTAGTCGCCCAGCACCCGCGGCACGCCGGCGAGCCGGCCGGCCAGGGTGGCCGCCGCCTCCTCGGAGTCGCAGCTCATCAGCGTGAGCGCCTCCTGGATCCAGTGCGGCGCGCCCTCGATCACCGAGAGCTCGGAGCGCTTGAGCTGCGCGTCGGCCAGCTCGACCCGCAGCCCGACCCGCTCGAGGAAGGCGTCGCGGGCGAGCTCCTCCCGCGCGTCCACGGCGTGGAGCGCCGCGAGATCGCGGATGGCCTGCTTGTCGAGCTCCTCGCGCGCGGCGAATCCGTCGGGGGAGAGGTCGGGCAGCTCGTGGTCGTGGCCCGGGACGCCGATGGCCGTGGCCAGCAGCGGGTCCAGGGCGCAGGAGTCGAGGACGTAGCGCTCGCTCCGCTCGTCGATCGCTCGGGTCATCGGGACAGCCTCATCGGGGCGGTGTCGTCGGGGCGGTCATCGGGGGAGGGTGCTGGACCGCCACGAGGCGGGCAGCGCCGACCGCATGCCGCGGGCCGGGTTGCGCCACTCGGGGCGCCTGCGCACGGGCGGGGGCGCCCCGCCGCCGAGGGACGCGAAGACCGCCACGATCGCGGCGATCTCCTCCGGTGTGGCGTCGGAGCTGACCACGCGGAGCAGTGGCTTGGCCGGCTCGGTCGCCGGCGCCTCGGTCTCGGCGCCGGTCACAGGGGGATGTTCCCGTGCTTCTTGGGCGGCAGGCTGTCGCGCTTGGACTGCAGCACGCGCAGCGCCTTGACCACCTCGGCGCGGGTCTGGCGCGGGAAGATCACCGCGTCGACGTAGCCCCGCTCGGCGGCGATGTAGGGGTTGACCAGCGTCGTCTCGTACTCGTCGATGAGCTCCGCGCGGCGGGCCTCGACGTCGCCGCCGGCCTCCTCGACCTTCTTGAGCGTCCGGCGGTGCACGATGTTGGCCGCGCCCTGGGCGCCCATGACGGCGTACTGGCCGGTGGGCCAGGAGAAGTTGAGGTCGGCGCCGAGGTGCTTGGAGCCCATGACGTCGTACGCGCCGCCGTAGGCCTTGCGGGTGACGATCGTGACCATCGGGACGGTGGCCTCGGCATAGGCGTAGATGAGCTTCGCGCCGCGGCGGATGATGCCCTGCCACTCCTGGTCGGTGCCGGGCAGGAAGCCGGGCACGTCGACGAAGGTGAGGACGGGGATGTTGAACGCGTCGCAGGTGCGGACGAAGCGCGCGGCCTTCTCGGAGGCGTCGATGTCGAGGGTGCCGGCGAACTGCATCGGCTGGTTGGCGACGATGCCGACGGAGCGGCCCTCGACGCGGCCGAAGCCGACGATGATGTTGGGCGCGAAGAGCGGGTGCACCTCGGTGAACTCCCCTGAACCCGGCTCGCCGTCGAGGACGGTTTCAATCACGTCGTGCATGTCGTAGGGCTGGTTCGGCGAGTCCGGGATGATGGTGTCGAGCTTGAGGTCGTCCTCGTTGGGCTCGAGGTCGGCCACCTCCTCGTAGACCGGTGCCTCGTCCAGGTTGTTCGAGGGCAGGTAGGAGAGGAGCGCCTTGGTGTACTCGATCGCGTCCTCCTCGTCGTGCGCCATGTAGTGACTGTTGCCCGACTTGGTGTTGTGCGTGCGCGCGCCGCCGAGCTCCTCCATCGTCACGTCCTCGCCGGTGACCGTCTTGATCACGTCGGGCCCGGTGATGAACATGCCGGAGGTGCCGTCGACCATGATCGTGAAGTCGGTGACGGCGGGGGAGTAGACGTGGCCGCCGGCGCAGTTGCCCATGATGAGGCTGATCTGCGGGATCACGCCGGAGGCGCGGACGTTGCGGCGGAAGATCTCGCCGTAGAGGCCGAGGGAGACCACGCCCTCCTGGATGCGGGCGCCGGCGCCCTCGTTGATGCCGACGATCGGGGAGCCGGTCTTGATGGCGAGGTCCATGACCTTGAGGATCTTCTCGCCGTAGACCTCGCCCAGCGAGCCGCCGAAGACGGTGAAGTCCTGGGAGAACACGCACACCTGGCGGCCGTCGACGGTGCCGTAGCCGGTGATCACGCCGTCGCCGTACGGCCGGTTCTTCTCCAGGCCGAACGCGGTGGAGCGGTGCCGGGCCAGCTCGTCGAGCTCGACGAAGGAGCCCTCGTCGAAGAGCAGCTCGATCCGCTCGCGGGCGGTCTTGCGGCCCTTGGCGTGCTGCTTCTCCTGCGCCTTGGCGGCGGGCTGGTGGACGGCCTCGTCGATGCGACGCTCCAGGTCGGCCAGCTTGCCGGCCGTGGTGTGCAGGTCGATCTCGGTTTCGCCACTCTTCGGGGTCGCGGTCAGCTTCTCGGCACTCACAAGGTGGCACCCTACTGTCTGTGCCGACATCCGATCCCCTGGACCCTGTGAGGCTCGCCACTGCGCCTGGTGAAACGGGCGAGTGGACCGTGGAGGTGCTGAGGGAGGCGCCCTCGACCAACGCGGTCCTGGCCGAGAGGGCCCGGGACGGAGCGGCCCACGGGCTGGTCGTCGCGGCCGAGCACCAGAGCGCCGGACGTGGCCGGCTCGACCGCACCTGGACCGCGCCGCCGGGCACCTCGCTGACCTTCTCGGTGCTGCTGCGGCCGCAGACGCTGCCGCCGGCCCGCTGGACCTGGCTGCCGCTGCTGACCGGCCTCGCGGTCGCCTCCGCGCTGCGCTCGCTCGGCTACGACGCGACGGTGAAGTGGCCCAACGACGTGCTGCTGCACACCCCCGAGGGGGAGAGGAAGGTCTGCGGGATCCTCGTCGAGCGAGTGGGCGATGCGGCCGTCGTCGGCATCGGGCTCAACACCTCCCTGGCCGCCGACCAGCTTCCGGTGGAGACCGCCACGTCGCTCTCCCTCGTCTCCGGCGAGCCGGTGGACCGGACGGCGGTGCTGATCGCGGTGCTGCGGTCCCTGTTCGACCAGTACGCGGGCTGGCTCGCCGACCCGGACGAGACGGCGACGGCGTACGCGGAGACGAGCGGGACGCTCGGGCGGACCGTGCGCGCGGAGCTGCCCGGGGGAGGGACGCTGACCGGCACGGCCGTCGCGGTGGACGGCAGCGGCTGCCTGGTGATCGCGACCTCGGAGGGAGCGGTGACCGTGGCCGCCGCCGACGTCATTCATCTGCGGGCAACCTGACGATGGGATAATCCATCCGTGCCTGACGCCCCTCTCGCCCGCTACACCTCCGACGAGGTGGCGCAACGGACGGGAGTGCCGCCCGAGCAGGCCAAGCGGCTGTGGCGGGCGCTCGGCTTCGCCGACGCGGGCGACGAGGCCGTCTACACCGACGAGGACGTCGAGGCGGTCAGGACGGTCGCCGACGTGCTCGGCTCCGGCCTGCTCGACCTCGACATGGCGGTCAACCTCACCCGCGGCCTCGGCCTCTCCATGGCGCGGCTGGCCGAGTGGGAGGTCTCCGCGCTGGTCCACCGGCTGGACGAGCAGCTCCAGAGCGAGGCCGGCGCCCCGGTTCCGTTCCGTGCGGCAGCGGAGCAGTTCGCGAACACGTTCAACCCGTCGTTCGAGCGGCTGATGGTCTACGCCTGGCGCCGCCACATGGTCAACGCCATGGTCCGGCTCGACGCGGCCGACGAGGCCAACACCATCCAGGTGACCGTGGGCTTCGCCGACATCGTCAGCTTCACCGCGCTCTCCAACACGCTGTCGGAGGAGAAGATCGGCGATCTCGTCGAGCTCTTCGAGTCCCGCTGCGCCGACGTCGTCGCCCTGCAGAAGGGTCGCGTGATCAAGTCGCTCGGCGACTCGGTGCTCTTCGTCAACGAGGACCCGATCCAGGCGCTCGACACCGCGGAGGGGATCATCAACGTGGTCGGCCGCGACCCCCGGATGCCCGACGTCCGCGTCGGCATCGCCACCGGCTCGGTGGTGCTGCGCATGGGCGACGTCTTCGGCCCGCCGGTCAACATGGCCGCCCGCCTCACCGCGGTGGCCCGCCGCAACCGCATCATCATCGACGAGCACACCGCGACCCTCCTGCCGGCCGACCAGTTCGAGACCCGCCGCCTCCCCGCCCGCCCCGTCCGCGGCTTCGGGGTGCTGGAGCCGGTTGCCGTCATGCGCCACTGATCCGAGCGGCATGAACCTGCCACTGGCACCAACCTGCAAACGGTCGGCGGGGAGGCTCGGGGGCTTTACCTTTGCCTGGTGATCCAGGTCCAGGACGTGCAGCTCGACCCCGACAACCGGCGCGCGTGGCGCAACGGGGTGGAGGTGGCGCTCTCCCGCAAGGAGTTCGACCTCGTGCACAAGCTGATCGCGAACGCCGGTGCCATCGTCAGCCGCCAGGAGCTGATGCGCGACGTGTGGAAGACGGAGTTCTTCACCTCGTCGAAGACGATCGACGTCCATCTCGGCTGGGTCCGCCGCAAGCTCGGCGACGACACCCGCCGCCCCACTCTCATCTCCACCATTCGCGGCCAGGGTCTGAGGTTCAACGCCTGATCGGACCCCGTTAGGGTGACGGACGTGGCCAGCGCACCGACCCTCGCGATCATCGGCGGCGGACAGCTCGCCCGGATGATGGCGCAGCCGGCGATCGCGCTCGGCCTGCCGCTGCGGCTGCTCGCCGAGGCGGAGGGCGTCTCGGCGGCGCAGGTGATCCCCGACCAGCTGGTCGGCGACTACCGCGACCTCGGCACGCTCCGCACGGCGACGTCGGACTGCGCGGTCGTCACCTTCGACCACGAGCACGTCCCGACCGAGCATCTCGCGGCGCTGGCCGCGGACGGCGTGGCCGTCCGCCCGGGCCCCGACGCGCTCGTCTACGCCCAGGACAAGGGCCTCATGCGCGAGCGGCTCGGCGAGCTCGGGGCCCCGTGCCCGCGCAACGCGGTCGTCGCGACGCCCGACGAGGTCGAGGCGTTCGGCCTCCCGTGCGTCCTCAAGATCACCCGAGGTGGGTACGACGGCCGCGGGGTGTGGGTCGTCCGGTCGGTGGCCGACGTGGCCGAGCCCTTCGCCGCCGCGGAGGCGGCCGGCCACGGAGACGGCGCCGTCCGCGTGCTGGCCGAGGAGCTGGTCGACTTCCGCCGTGAGCTGTCCGCGATCGTCGCGCGCTCCCCGAGCGGGCAGGCCGCGGCGTACCCGGTGGTCCAGACCACGCAGCGCGACGGCATCTGCCACGAGGTGATCGCGCCGGCCCCCGATCTCGCCCCCGAGCTGGGCGCGCAGGCGCAGGCGCTGGCGCTCCGCATCGCCGGCGAGCTCGGCGTCACCGGGATCCTCGCGGTGGAGCTCTTCGAGACCGTCGACGAGCAGGGGCGGCCGGCCCTCCTGGTGAACGAGCTCGCGATGCGGCCGCACAACACCGGCCACTGGACCCAGGACGGGGCCGAGACCTCGCAGTTCGAGAACCACCTGCGCGCCGTGATGGACCTCCCGCTCGGCGCCCCCACCCCACGGGCGCCCTGGACGGTGATGGTCAACATCCTCGGCGGCAGCGCGGGCGGCGACGTCGGCAGCCTGTACGACGGCTTGCCGCACGCGCTCGCCCGCGACCCGCGACTGCGGGTCCACCTCTACGGCAAGGATCTGAGGCCGGGCCGCAAGGTCGGGCACGTCAACGTGTACGGCGACGACCTGGACGACCTGCTCGAGCGGGCCCGCCACGCGGCGGCGTGGTTCGCCGGAGACCTGGGAGACGAGAGCGAGTGAGCGACGTGAGCAGTCCGACAGCGGTCGGGATCGTGATGGGCTCGGACTCCGACTGGCCGGTGATGCGGGCCGCGGGGGAGGCGCTCACCGAGTTCGGCATCGCCTGGGAGGCCGACGTGATCTCGGCGCACCGCATGCCCGAGGAGATGATCGCCTGGGGGAAGGCGGCGCACGAGCGCGGCCTGTCGGTGATCATCGCCGGCGCCGGCGGCGCGGCGCACCTGCCCGGGATGCTCGCGGCCGTCACGCCCCTGCCCGTCATCGGCGTGCCGGTGCCGCTCAAGCACCTCGACGGGGTGGACTCGCTGCTCTCCATCGTGCAGATGCCCGCCGGGGTCCCGGTCGCGACCGTCTCCATCGGCAATGCCCGCAACGCCGGCCTGCTCGCCGCCCGCATCCTCGCCGTCGGCGACCCGGCGCTCACCGCCCGGATGGTCGACTTCCAGGCCGAGCTCAAGGCCGCCGCCCACGCCAAGGGCGCCGTCGTCCGCGACGCGCGGGCCTGAGACTCCCGGACGTCGGCAGTGGAGCTCGCGACCGGCTTCTCGCTCGCGCTGCCGCCCTGGCTGGCGGCCGAGCTGCCGGACGCGCCGCCGGCCTTCGCGGACGACGCGTCGGCGATGGCTTACGTCAACGCGCTAGCCGCCCGCAACCACGTCGAGGGCAACGGCGGGCCCTTCGCGGCGGTCGTCCTCGAGCGCGACACCGGTGCGCTGGTCTCGGTCGGGGTCAACGTCGTGCTCGCCTCCGGGCTCTCCTCGGCGCACGCCGAGGTGATGGCGCTGTCACTGGCGCAGGCCCGGCTGGGGCGCTGGGACCTCGGCGCCTCCGGCCGGCCGGCTCACACCCTCGTCGTCAACTGGCGGCCCTGCGTGATGTGCGGGGGAGCGGCGCTGTGGTCGGGCGTGCGGCGGATCGTGATCGCGGGCGACGGCCCCGAGCTGGAGGAGCTGACCGGCTTCGACGAGGGGCCGGCCCATCCGGAGTGGGTCGCCGAGATGGAGCGACGCGGCGTCGAGGTCCGGGTCGGCGTCGGCCGGGACGAGGCGATCGAGGTGTTCACGGCGTACGGCGCCCGGGAGGACGCCGTGGTCTACAACGCCCGTCAGGACGGCGGCTGACAGCGGGTGACAGCGGCTGACAGCCGGGCACAGCGAATTCAGGGTCTCCATAGGATCGCTTCACCGGTTGCATAGCGCGGCACCGGATCGTTGAGGCTATGACTGCCATGCTGACGCCACCCGGACACGCGCCCGCGGAGGCCCACGAGGCCCCGCCACGTCGCCGCCGCCCCAGCGGCCGCGCGCTCTCCGTCGTCGCCCTGCTCGCCGGCACGGCAGTCGCCTACCTCTGGACGCTGTCGGAGTCCGGCTACGCCAACAGCTTCTACTCCGCCGCCGCGCAGGCCGGGTCGGAGAGCTGGAAGGCGTGGTTCTTCGGCAGCCTCGACTCCGGCAACGCCATCACCGTCGACAAGCCGCCCGCCGCGCTGTGGATCATGGGCCTCTCGGTGCGGATCTTCGGGCTCAGCTCGTGGAGCATCCTCGTGCCGGAGGCCCTGCTGGGCGTGGCGACGGTCGGCCTCGTCTACGCCACCGTACGCCGGACGAGCGGTCACACGGCCGCGATCGCCGCCGGCGCGGTGACCGCGCTGACGCCGTCGGCCGCGCTGATGTTCCGGTTCAACAACCCGGACGCGCTGCTGCTCTTCCTCCTCGTCGCCGCCGGCTACGCCATGACACGCGCGCTGGAGACGGTGCGTACCCGCTGGCTGGTCCTGGCCGGCGCGCTGGTCGGCTTCGGCTTCCTCGCCAAGATGCTCCAGGCGTTCCTGGTGCTCCCCGCCTTCGCGCTGGTCTACCTCGTCGCGGCGCCCACGCCGGTCCGGCGCCGGCTGTGGCAGCTCGTCGTGGCCTTCGTCTCGGTGCTGGCCAGCGCCGGCTGGTGGGTCGCGATCGTCGAGCTGGTGCCCGAGTCGTGGCGGCCCTACATCGACGGCTCGACCACCAACTCGATCCTCGAGCTCGCCTTCGGCTACAACGGCCTCGGCCGGATCACCGGCGACGAGACCGGTGGTCTCGGCAACGGCGGCTTCAGCTCCGGCGTCGGCATCCTGCGCCTCTTCGGCGGCGTCTCCGGCGGCATGGTGACCTGGATCCTCCCGGCTGCGCTCGCTCTGCTCGTCGCCGGCGTCGCCTTCCGAGGCCGGGCGCCGCGCACCGACCGGGTCCGCGCGCTCCTGCTGATGAACGGCCTCGCGATGATCACCACGGGGCTGGTCTTCTCCTTCATGGGCGGCATCTACCACGACTACTACACGGTCGCGCTCGCTCCCTGGATCGCGATGACCGCGGTGATGGGCTTCGCCGAGGTGTGGCGCCACCGCGCCTCGCTGGTCGCGCGCGTCGTCCTCGTCGTCGCGACGCTCGGCTCCGCCGCCTGGGCCTGGGTGCTGCTCGGCCAGGCCGACGGGCAGCCGTGGGCGACCCTGCGGTGGGTGGTGCTGGTGGCCGGCATCGCCGCCGCGCCCCTGCTGCTCCTCGTGCACCGCTCCTCGCGGGCCATCCTCGGCGGAGCCCTCGGCCTGGTCGTCCTGACCGGGATCACCGGCCCGGCGGCGTACTCGGTCGACACGATCAACACCGCTCACACCGGCTCCATCGTGACGGCGGGCCCGGTGTCGAGTCGTGGCGGCTTCGGCGGCGGTGGCGGGCCGGGCGGTGGCCGCGGCGGCTTCGGCGGTCAGGGCGGCCCGGGCCAGCAGAGCAATCAGAACGGCCAGCAGAACGGCCAGGGCGGTCCGGGCGGCCAGATGGGCCAGCCCCCGTCGCAGAACGGCCAGAGCAACCAGAACGGCCAGGGCAACCAGATGGGCCAGCCGCCGTCGCAGAACGGCCAGAGCAACGGCCAGGGCGGTCCCAGCCGGATGGGCGACGGTGGCGGCAACCGCGGTGGCGGGGGCGGCGCGTTCGGCGGCACCTCGGTCTCCTCGGAGATGAAGGCGCTCCTCACCGACGGCGCTGACGGCTATCGCTGGGTCGCCGCCACGGTCGGGGCGACGAACGCGGCGTCCTACCAGCTCGCCACCGAGGAGCCGGTGATGGCGCTCGGCGGGTTCAACGGGACCACGTCGAGCATCACCCTGGCGCAGTTCGAGGAGTACGTCGCCGACGGCGACATCCACTACTACATCGCCAGCAGCGGGCTCGGCGGCGGCCGGGGCGGCAACTCGGCCATCTCGGAGATCACCAGCTGGGTGGAGGAGAACTTCACCGCGACGACGGTCGGGTCGACCACCGTCTACGACCTGACCCAGACGCCCTCGGGCGGCGACTCGTCGGGGACGAACGCATGAGCGTTCTCGCTCGCGGTGAGACGACGACGTCGGCGACCGTGACCACGGCGCTCGAGATCGTCATCCCGGTCTACAACGAGGAGGGCGCGCTGGCCGGATCGGTCCGCCGCCTCGACGACTACCTCCGCACCCAGCCGTGGAGCTACCGGATCGTCATCGCCGACAACGCGAGCACGGACGGCACGTGGCCGATCGCGCTCGAGCTGGCCGGCGAGCTCGACGCCGTACGCGCGCTGCGGTTGGAGGAGAAGGGGCGTGGCCGGGCGCTGCGAGCCGCCTGGATGGACTCGGCGGCCGACGTGGTCGGCTACATGGACGTCGACCTCTCGACCGACCTGAAGGCGATCGGCCCCATGGTCGCGCCGCTGCTGAGCGGGCACTCCGACGTCGCGATCGGGACCCGGCTGGCCCGTGGCAGCCGGGTCCTGCGCGGAGCGCGGCGCGAGGTGATCTCGCGCTGCTACAACGCCCTCCTGGCGCTCACGCTGGCCGTCGGCTTCAGCGACGCCCAGTGCGGCTTCAAGGCGATGCGCCGCGAGGTCGCCGAGAGCATCCTGCCGCGGGTCGAGGACGAGGAGTGGTTCTTCGACACCGAGCTGCTCGTCATGGCCGAGGAGCTGGGGATGCGGATCCACGAGGTGCCGGTCGACTGGGTCGACGACCCCGACTCGCGCGTCGACATCGCGCGTACGGCGTGGGCGGATCTCAAGGGCATCGCACGCCTGATCCGCCGGCTCTCCTGGCGGAGGATGCTGCGGCGTCACCTGCGCGCCGCGCCGCTCTACGGGCTCGCGATCGCGCTGATCGCCGTGATCATCCTTCGGTGACGCGGGCCTCGTGCCGGGCCTTGCCGTGGTACATCTCGCGGTCGGCGCGCGCGAGCAGGTCCTCCAGGTCGTCCCCGGCCACGAGCTCGTCGACGCCCCAGGTCCACTCGACCGTCGCGGCGTCGTGCACCTCGCCCAGGCGGCGGCGCGCCTGGGCGGCGGTGTGACCGGGGAGGAGGACGACGAACTCGTCGCCGCCGATCCGGCCCACCGGGAGCCCGTCGAACGCGTCGAGCCACTCCCGCGTGGCCCGCACCAGGAGATCGTCGCCCGCGCTGTGACCGCGGGTGTTGTTGACCTCCCGGAGCCGGTCGAGGTCGATGAGGGCCGCCGCGACCGGCTCGCCCCGGCGCGCCGCCGAGGTGAGCATCCGGTCGCCCTGCCGGACCAGCCCGGCACGGTTCAGCGCGCCGGTCAGCGGGTCGGTGTACATCAGCCGGCTGATACGCCCGTTCAGCACGTGCACGGTCTCGCACATCAGCGTGGCCTGGCCCGCGATGATGACGGCCATCGTGGTCAGCATCCCGTCACCGCGCAGGGCCATCGTGGCGACCCACGCCAGCAGGCCGCCGTAGAAGAGCGCCATCGCCCTTCGCGGGAGCAGCCAGCTCGCGTAGATCCCGACCATGGGGAGGGCGAGCCCGTTGCTCAGGGCGCCGGTGCCGAGGTGGGTGTCGCGGCTCATCCCGACGACGCTCGTGAGATAGAGCGCGAGGAAGACGATCGCCTCCCGATCGCCGAAGCCACGCCCTCGGATGGCCGCGTAGGCCGCCAGCGCGAGCGCCAACGCCCCGAGGGTCGCGAGCACCCACGCCGGGTTCTTCCCGGGCGTGTGGAACGCGGCCCCCAGGAGCAGGGCGACGCCCGCCAGGCCGTAGATGACGACCGTGGACGCGGCGAGTGCGGGGAAGCGTGAGGGGCGCACGGGGCGCAGAGCTGGTGTCACCGAGTCGGACCTCCTCATCAGATCCGAGACCCGGGGCGGAACGCTACCGGCGAGGGTGGGCGAGCGCCAGGGACCAAGGTCCCTTCCGGTCCCCGTGTGGGGCTCTCAGCCGCCGAAGGAGGCGGGGTCGGGCCCGATCCGCCCGCCGGCGTCCAGCGCGTCGATCGCCGAGAGCTCGTCGCCGGAGAGCTCGAAGTCGAAGACGGCGAAGTTCTCCGCGATCCGGCTCGGCGTCACCGACTTCGGGATGACGACCCGGCCCGACTGCAGGTGCCAGCGCAGGATGACCTGGGCGACCGTGCGCTCCTCGGCCTCCGCGATGCCGGCCAGGGTCGGGTCCTCGAGGATCGTGCCCTGGCCGAGCGGGCTCCAGGCCTCGGTGAGGATCCGGTGCGCCGCGTCGGCACGCTCGGTGGCGAGGTTGCGGAAGCGGGGGTGGAGCTCCACCTGGTTGATCACCGGCACCTCCTCGGACTCGGCGAGGAGCCGGTCCAGATGCTCGGGCAGGAAGTTCGAGACGCCGATCGCGCGCACCAGGCCGTCGGCGTACAGCCTCTCGAAGGCCCGCCAGGTCTCGAGGTAGAGGTCGCGGCTGGGGACGGGCCAGTGGATGAGGTAGAGGTCGACCTGGTCCACGGCCAGGCGCGCACGGCTCTGCTCGAAGGCCCGGAGCGTCGCGTCGTAGCCCTGCGCGGCGTTCCAGAGCTTCGTCGTCACGAAGAGCTCCTCGCGCGGGATGCCGCATGCCGCGAGCGCGCGGCCCACGCCCTGCTCGTTGCCGTAGACGGCCGCGGTGTCGATGTGGCGGTAGCCGGTCTCCAGCGCCGTGGTCACCACCGCCTCGGTCTCGTCGTCGGACACCCGCCAGACGCCGAAGCCCAGCTGGGGGATCTCGACGCCGTTGTGGAAGGTCAGGGTGGGGGCGCTCATGCCCGCCACGCTAGCGTGGCGGCCCATGGCCGAGCTGACCTCGATCCCCACGCCCGACGGCGCCGCGGAGGCGTTCCTCGCCCGTCCCGCGAGCGGGCCCGCCCGCGGCGGCGTGCTGCTCTTCATGGACGCCATCGGGCTGCGGCCGCGGATCGCCGAGATGGCCGAACGGATCGCGTCGTGGGGCTACGTCGTGCTGGCGCCCAACGTCTTCCATCGCGACGGGACGGTCGCCGAGCTCGCGCCGACGACCGACCTGCGCGACCCCGAGAACCGTGCCGCGTTCTTCGCCGGCGGGGTGATGGAGCGGGTGCGCGCGCTCACCGCCGAGCTGGCCGTGCCCGACATCGAGGCCTATGTCGCGGCCCTCCAGGAACACGCGAGGTCGTACGCCGGCGAGGAGCTGCCCCTGGCCGCGACGGGCTACTGCATGGGGGCTCGGCTGGCGGTCCGCGCGGCGGGCCGGTTCCACGGGCTGGTCCTCGCCGTCGGGGGCTTCCACGGCGGCGGCCTGGTGACCGATGCGCCGGACAGCCCGCACACCGTCCTGACCGGCCGGACGGCGTACCTCTTCGGGCACGCGGACAACGACCGCTCGATGACACCGGAGAACGTCGCCGACCTCGACGCCGCGCTCACGGCCGTCGGCGCGCGGTTCTCCAGTGCGATCTATCCGGGCGCACCGCACGGCTACACCATGAGCGACACATCGTCGTGGGACGAGGCCGGGGAGCGGCGGCACTGGGCCGAGCTCGAGGCCTTCCTCGCCGAGACGCTCGGCTGAGCCCCGATCGTCAGGCGGGGAAGACCGGGGGGACGTCGCTCGGCTTGGAGGTGAAGTCGGCGGCGCGCTTCTCCAGGAAGGCCGCGACGCCGTCCTTGCCGTCGGGGCTCACCGAGGTCTTCCACATCGCGATCGAGTCGGCGATGTGCGCCTGCATCGGCGACTCGGTCGCCCTCCAGAGCAGGTGGCGCGCGAGACCGAGCGCGACGGCGCTGCGGCCCTTGACGAAGGACCGGGCGAGCTCGAGCGCCGCCGGGACGAGCTCGTCCGGCTCGTGCACGCTGCGCACCAGCCGGCCGGCGAGCGCCTGCTCGGCAGTCAGGATGTCGGCGGAGTAGACCCACTCCAGTGCCTGCTGGATCCCCACGATGCGGGGCAGGAAGTGCGACGAGGTCGCCTCCGGGACGATGCCGAGCCGGCCGAAGACGAAGCCGATCCGCGCGCTCGTCGAGGCCAGCCGGATGTCCATCGGCAGCGTCATCGTGGCGCCGATGCCGACCGCGGGGCCGTTGATCGCGGCGATGACGGGCTTGGGCAGGCGGTGGACCGCCAGCGAGATCTTGCCGCCGACGTCGCGCACGCCGGTGAGGTAGGGCTCCTCGTCGAGGTGCTCGACCAGCGCCTCCGGCGTGACGTCCTCGACGCTCTCGTCGAGCCCGAAGACGTTGCCCTCGCGGGAGAGGTCCATGCCCGCGCAGAACGCGCGGCCCGCGCCGGTCACGACCACGGCGCGGATGTCGTCGTCGGTGGCGCGGCCGGACCAGAAGTCCTGGAGGTCCAGGGACATCTGGATGTTGAACGCGTTGAGGGAGTCGGGACGGTCGAGGGTGAGCAGGGCGATGCCGTCCTCGTCGACCTCGAGCGCGAGGGTCTCGTACGTCGTCATGGGGGGTCCTTTCGAGATTCGGCCGGCGTCACCCGGTCACGGACTTCGGCAGTCCGCTCGGGGTGCAGAGCCTGGCCGGGATGCTGGCGGTGTCGTCGTTCGCGATGTAGCTGAACATCTTCTTCGATCGGGTGGCGTCCCAGTGGATGTAGAGGTCGGAGATCGGGACGCCGCACTTCTTGGCGTCCTCGCCGGAGACGGACTTGAACGCGAGGGCGAACTTCGCCAGGCCCACCGTGCTCATGCCCTCGCCGACCTTGATCACCTCGGCGGGCCGCTTGAACTTGGCCAGCTTGAATGGGTTGAGCAGCGTGCCGAGCCGGGAGGCTCGCGTTCCGATCTGGCCGATCACCTCGTTCTGGGCCTCGCCGCGGCCGAGATCGCCGAGCTGCTGGGCGTGCCGGGATCGGGAGTAGGCGAGCGCCTTGACCCCGCCGGCGTGCTGGCACCCCTTCTTCACGTGGAGGTTGGCCAGGTCGTCGTCCATGTCGGTGGTCGGGCAGATGGTCACGCCGCCGACGCTGTTGACCAGCCGGACGAGGCCGCCCATGCCGATCTCGACGTACCCGTCGATCCGGATGCCGGTGTCCTGCTCGATCGTCTGCACGAGCAGCTCCGGTCCGCCCCAGGCGAAGGCCGCGTTGATCTTCGACTTCCCGTGCCCCGGGATCGACACGTAGGAGTCGCGGGGGATGGTGAGCATCGTGGTCGGCCCCGACCCGGTGTGCAGCAGCTTGATCGTGTCGGTCCGCTGGCCGACGTCGCCGCCGGTGTGCAGCCGCTTGCGCTGGCGCTTGGTGAGCCCCGCGCGGGAGTCGGAGCCGACGACGAGGTACGTCGTCCCCGGCTGCTCGGCCGGCCTGGTCCCGCTCGGCTCGTAGGCGACCTGCTGGAAGTCCTTGGCGACCGACAGCCCGACCCACACCAGCGACCCGATCCACAGCAGGACGAGCGCGTACACGACCCGGCGGACGACCTTGAAGCTGATCCGGCGGCGGGGCTTCTCGGCGGGCGCCGCGGCCGGCCGGGCGGGACGGACCGGCGGAGGAGCGGACGGGGGCGCGGAGC
>NZ_JASGDD010000226.1:0-3455 GCF_047607365.1 Nocardioides sp.
GCCGCCGCGCCCGCCGCGGCGGACGCGGCCACCGTGGTGGCGCCCTCCGTCAGCGCCTCCCCGACCGCCGACGTCGCCCGCGGGGCATCGCTCTCGCGCTCGCAGTCCCGGCGGGTCGCGGCCGCGATCACCGGGATCTCCGCGCTGTCCACGACGACGAAGTGGACGACGACCACGCTCAACCTCTGGTCGGGCGCCGGCGACGACGCGACCGCGGCCGGCGAGGTCGCGGACCTCACCAAGATCCAGAGCACGGGCGTCACCCGCAACGGCCGCGTCCAGGTGGTCGTCGACGGCAAGGTCCGCTGGGTCACCGAGGGCTACCTCGCCGACGAGAAGCCGGCCGGCATCTCGATGGAGCCGTGCCCGGACAGCTCGGTCGAGAAGGGCCTCAAGGCCAGCACGATCAAGGTCTACCGCTCGGTCTGCCACGCCTTCCCCGAGATCACCTCGTACGGCGGCTGGGCGGCTCGCAGCGAGCACAACACCGGCAACGCCCTCGACGTGATGACCTCCGACAAGGCGCTCGGCGACAGGATCGCGGCCTGGGCCAGGGCGCACGCCGCCGAGCTCGACCTCTACGACGTCATCTGGTGGGACCGCATCTGGACCCCCGTCCGGTCGAGCGAGGGCTGGCGGGACTACGGCGACCACGGCGGTGCCACCGCCAACCACATGGATCACGTCCACATCGGGACGAACCCGTAGGCGCTCTGGCGCGCTGCGGAGTGTCCGCGGCGTCGCACGCCGCTCGACGGCCAACCCCGGGCCGCCTTTCGGCCCGGCGCCTTGCGATCGCACGCACCGGGGCACGGCTAGTGTTCGGCGCGTGGAGGGCTACAGCGCGCACGATCGGGAGCGGGTCGTCGCGGAGCCGCCCAAACGGGTCGAGGCGCCGGAGCGGACTGCCTTCGAGCGCGATCGCGCCCGGGTCGTCCACGCCGCCTCGTCGCGCAGGCTGGCCGCCAAGACCCAGGTCGTCGGGCCGCAGTCCGACGACTTCGTCCGCAACCGGCTGACCCACTCGCTCGAGGTGGCGCAGATCGCGCGCGACATCGCCCGCGCCTTCGGCGCCTCCGAGCTCGCCGACCTCGCCGAGACGGCCGCCCTCGCGCACGACCTCGGCCACCCGCCCTTCGGCCACAACGGCGAGGACGTCCTCCACGAGCTCGCCGGTCCGGCGGGTGGGTTCGAGGGCAACGCCCAGACGCTGCGGATCCTCACCCGGCTGGAGTCCAAGACGCAGCGGCCCGACGGCAGCTCGGTCGGCCTCAACCTCACCCGCGCGACCCTCGACGCCTGCACGAAGTACCCCTGGCCCGCCGCCCCGGGCGTGCGCAAGTTCGGCGTCTACGACGACGACCGCCCGGTCTTCGACTGGCTCCGCGCCGGCGCCGACGGGCAGCGCCGGTGCGTGGAGGCCCAGATCATGGACCTCGCCGACGACGTGGCCTACTCGGTGCACGACGTCGAGGACGCCGTCGTGGCCGGGAAGGCGGATCTGACCCGCCTCGACGTGAGCGCGGTCCGCGACGCCGTACGCGGCTGGTATCTGCCCGACGCCGACGACGCGTCCCTCGACGAGGCACTCGCCGGGCTGCGCGCGGTCGAGAGCTGGCCCCGCGGCCCGTACGACGGCAGTCGCGCCGGCCTGGCGGCGCTGAAGAACCTCACCAGCGACCTCATCGGCCGCTTCTGTGGCGCGGTGCACCGCGCGACGCCGGCCGAGGGCGGCCTGCTGCGCCACCGCGGCGACCTCGTCGTGCCCGGCGAGACCCGGCTGGAGATCGCCGTCCTCAAGGGCATCGCGACCCACTACGTGATGCTCGCCGAGGACCGGCGCCAGACCCAGGAGCGGCAGCGCGAGCTGCTCGCCGAGCTGGTCGTCGTGCTCCTCGACCGCGGCCCCGACGCGCTGGACCGGCAGTTCGCCGACGACTGGCTCGCGGCCCCGGGCGACCGGGAGCGGCTACGGGTCGTCGTCGACCAGGTCGCCAGCCTCACCGACGTGACGGCGTACGCCTGGCACGACCGGCTCGTCCGCGCGCCACGACCCCCGATCTAGAGAAGTAGAGTTCGCGCATGGCCGGGCGCATCCTCGAGAAGAGCATCGCCGAGGTCCGCGAGAAGGCCCGGATCGAGGACGTCGTCGGCCAGTACGTCACGCTGCGCCGCTCCGGCTCCAACCTCCAGGGCCTGTGCCCCTTCCACGACGAGAAGTCGCCCAGCTTCAACGTCAACCCGTCGCGCGGGTTCTACCACTGCTTCGGCTGCGGGGAGGGCGGCGACGTCATCGCCTTCGTGCAGAAGATCGACGGGCTCTCCTTCGGCGAGACCATCGAGCGGCTGGCCGACAAGGTCGGCGTCCAGCTCGAGCGCGAGGAGGGCGACGGCCGCCCGCAGCAGCCGCGCGGCCCGAGCCGCGGCAAGCTCGTCGAGGCGCACAAGATCGCCGCGGAGTTCTTCGCCGAGCAGCTGCTGGGCCCCGACGCGGTCGCCGCCCGCCAGTTCCTCGCCCAGAAGGGCTTCGACCAGGCCGCCGCCGCGCAGTTCGGCGTCGGCTTCGCCCCGACCGACGGCAAGCGGCTGCCGCAGCACCTGCGCGCGCGGGGCTTCAGCGAGGAGGAGCTCACCGTCGCGGGCCTCGTCGGCACCCGCGGCTTCTCCCGCTTCGAGGGCCGCGTGATCTGGCCGATCCGCGAGTCCGGCGGCGACGTGATCGGCTTCGGCGCCCGCAAGCTCTTCGACTCCGACCGCATCCCCGGCAAGTACATCAACACCTCCGAGACCCCGATCTACAAGAAGAACCAGGTCCTGTACGGCATCGACCTGGCGCGCAAGGGCCTCCAGACGACCCACCGCGCGGTGGTCGTCGAGGGCTACACCGACGTGATGGCCTGCCAGCTCGCCGGCGTCACCACCGCCGTCGCGACCTGCGGCACCGCCTTCACCTCCGACCACGGCAAGGTGCTGCGCCGGCTGATGGGCGACTTCGCCGGCGCCGGCGGCGAGATCATCTTCACCTTCGACGGCGACGCCGCCGGCCAGGCCGCCGCGGTCAAGGTCTTCGCCGCCGACGAGGACTTCCACTCGCCGACCTACGTCGCCGTCGCGCCCGACGGGCTCGACCCCAACGACCTGCGCATGGCCGAGGGCGACGAGGCCGTCCGCGCGCTGGTCGACAACCGCAGGCCGCTCTACCAGTTCGTGCTGCGCAACGTGGTCTCCCGCTACGACCTCGACCGCGCCGACGGTCGCATCGACGCCCTGCGCGAGGGCGCCCGGCTGGTCTCGGCGGTCCGCGACCGCTCCAAGGTCACCGAGTTCGCCCGCGAGCTCGCCGGCCTCGTCGGGGTCGACACCGGCGACGCGCTGGCCGAGGTGAGACGAGCCGGCTCCCGCCGTACGGCGCCGACGGCCGCCGCCGCGCCCCAGGCGCCGCCAGCCGGCCCGGC
>NZ_JASGDD010000227.1:0-5448 GCF_047607365.1 Nocardioides sp.
CCGCGACGCCCTGCTCGCCGCGCTGGCGGAGGACGGGACGGAGCCGGCCGTCGCGTCGCCGTCGTACCCGCTCCCGGCGCGGCTCGCGCGGCCCGCGCAGCTGAAGGCCGCGGCGGCCGACGTCGAGACGCGGACCAACGAGGTCTACGCATGGGTGGTCTCGCAGACGTCGGCGACGACCCGTGCCGACGCCGTCGAGGCACTCGAGAAGGGAGCGATCCGCGAGCTGGGGCTACGAGGAACTCCCGAGATGTTCCCCGGAGCCACCGAGCTCGCGGATCGCGCTGGCCTGGACACTGGGCCGGCTTAGAAGGGACTCCGCCTGTTGTGGGGACCTGCGGTTGGACCGCCCTTCCGTGTGCACAATCATGCAAGCGTGGCGGGGGCAGGGCTACCGATCGGCTTCCCCATGTCTTTGCATTGCACAAAGGTGCAATGCGACGACCGGCAGCGTCACATCCGGCCGGTGTCGAGGAACCGCTGGTGCCAGCCGAGCGCCTCGGCGAGGAGATGAGGCGTGTGGCGAGCGGTCGGCCGCGCCGCCTCGGCGCGCGCGAGGTAGTCGTGGAGCCGGTCCCGGAAGGCGGGATGCGCGCAGTGGTCGATGATCCGCCTCGCCCGGGTGCGGGGCGAGAGTCCGCGGAGGTCGGCCAGCCCCTGCTCGGTCACGATGACCTGGACGTCGTGCTCGGTGTGGTCGACGTGGCTGGCGAACGGGACGATCGAGGAGATCGCGCCGCCCTTGGCCGTGGACGGGGAGACGAAGAAGTTGAGGAACGCGTTGCGGGCGAAGTCGCCGGAGCCGCCGATGCCGTTCATGATCGCGCTGCCCATCACGTGGGTGCTGTTGACGTTGCCGTAGATGTCGGCCTCGATCATCCCGTTGATCGCGATGATGCCGAGCCGGCGCACGACCTCCGGGTGGTTGGAGATCTCCTCGCTGCGCAGGAGGATGCGGCCCTTGTAGCCGTTGATGCCGTCGTTGAACCGCTTCACGCCGTCGGGCGAGAGCCCGAACCCCGTGGCGGAGACGCCGGTCAGCCTGCCGGCGTCGAGGAGGTCGAGCAGCCCGTCCTGGATCACCTCCGTGTACGACGTCAGGCCGGTGAACTCCGCGTCGAGGAGCCCCGCCATCACGGCGTTCGCGACGTTGCCGACGCCGGACTGCAGCGGCAGGAGCTCGGGCGGCATCCGGTCGTGGCGGACCTCGCGGCGCAGGAAGTCGACCAGCAGGTCGGCCATCGCGCGGGAGTCGTCGTCGACCGGCTTGAGCGGCGTGTTGCGGTCGGGGGCATCGGTCTCGACGACGGCCGCGACCTTGGCCGGATCGACCCGGAGGTAGGGGTCGCCGATCCGCTGCATCGTCGAGGTCAGCTGGAGCGGGACGCGGTGCGGGGGAAGGCGGGTGCCGTAGTAGATGTCGTGGAAGCCCTCGAACTCGCGTGGCTGCCAGCTGTTGACCTCGAGGATCACGCGGTCCGCCTGGTCGAGCCAGGTCTTGTTGTTGCCGACGCTGCTGCTCGGCACCAGCAGCCCGTGCGGCAGGATCGCGGCCACCTCGACGATCGCGACGTCGAGGTGGCCGTAGAACCCGAACCACATGTGCTGGGCGCTGTGGGACAGGTGGGCGTCGACGTACTCCACCTCGCCGGTGTTGATCGCCGCGCGCAGGGTCGGGTCGCCCTGGTAGGGCAGGCGCTTGGAGAGCGCGTGCGCCCCGGCCAGGACGCCGTCCACCTCGGGCGAGGTGGACGCGCCCGTCCAGAGCTGGACGCGGAACGGCTCGCCCGTCGCGTGCGCGGCCGTCGCGCGACGTGCCAGGGCCGCGGGCAGCGCCTTCGGACTGCCCGCGCCGGTGAACCCCGACGAGCCGACGGCGTCGCCGTGGCGGATGAGCGCCGCCGCGTCGTCCGCGCTCGTCACCCGGCCGGCGAGGACCGGGTCGAGGATCCTGGTCAACGCCGCCGGCCTCAGCCGCGGACGAGCGCGGTGAGGGCGGGGACCGCATCGGCGAGCGGGACGTCCCGCCGCTCGCCGGTACGGCGGTCCTTGACCTCGACGAGGCCGTCGGCCAGGCCGCGGCCCACGGTGACGATGGTCGGCACGCCGATGAGCTCGGCGTCCTTGAACTTCACGCCGGGGCTCACCTTGTCGCGGTCGTCGAAGAGGACGTCGAGACCGGTGGCCCGGAGCTCGACGGCGAGCGTGGCGGCGGCGTCGATCAGCGCGGCGTCCTTGCCCGCCGCGACGAGGTGGAGGTCGTACGGCGCGACGTTGCGCGGCCAGACCAGGCCCAGGTCGTCGTGGTTGCCCTCGGCGATGACCGCGACCGCCCGGGTCACGCCGATCCCGTAGGAGCCCATCGTGACCGTGACCAGCTTGCCGTTCTCGTCGAGCACCTTCAGGTCGAGCACGTCGGCGAAGTAGCGGCCGAGCTGGAAGACGTGGCCGATCTCCATGCCGCGGGCGATCTCGACCGGACCCGAGCCGTCCGGCGCCAGGTCGCCGTCACGCACCTCGGCCACGTCGACGACGCCGTCGGCGGAGAAGTCCCGGCCCGCGACCAGGGAGTGCACATGCTGCTGGTCGACGTTCGCGCCCGTGATCCAGACGGTGCCCGGCACCACCCGGGGGTCGAGCAGATACCGGATGCCGCTGGCCGCCTTCTCTCCCAGCAGCGCACCGTCGGGGGTCCAGGGACCGATGTAGCCCTTGGTGAGGAGCGGGTGCCGTGCGAAGTCCTCCGGCGTGGCGGCCTCGACCTCGGCCGGGGCGAACGCGACCTCGGCCCGCTTGCCGTCCACCTCGCGATCGCCCGGGAGCCCGACGACGACGAGCTCCCGGGTGCCGTCGGGCTGGGTCAGCGCCAGGACGACGTTCTTCAGGGTGTCCGCGGCGGTGAAGTCGCCCTCGAGGACGGCGTTCGCGTGGGCGACCAGGGTCTCGATGGTGGGGGTGTCGGGAGAGTCGAAGACCGCCGCCGGCGGCACGTCGTCGTAGCCCTGCTCCTCCGGAGCGAGGGTGCGGAACGCCTCGACGTTCGCGGCGTAGCCTCCGGCGGAGCGGACGAAGGTGTCCTCGCCGATGGGCGTGGGGTGCAGGAACTCCTCGCTGCGGGCGCCGCCCATCAGCCCGTTGTCGGCCGCCACGATCACGTAGTCGAGCCCGAGCCGGGTGAAGATCCGCTCGTAGGCGTCCCGCTGCGCCTGGTAGGAGGCGTCCAGGCCGGCGTCGGTGTGGTCGAAGGAGTAGGCGTCCTTCATGGTGAACTCGCGACCGCGCAGCAGACCGGCGCGCGGACGCGCCTCGTCGCGGTACTTGTCCTGGATCTGGTAGATCGTCAGGGGCAGGTCCTTGTAGGAGGAGTAGAGGTCCTTGACCAGCAGCGTGAACATCTCCTCGTGCGTGGGCGCGAGGAGGTAGTCGGCGTCCTTCCGGTCGTGGAGCCGAAAGATCCCGTCCCCGTAGGAGGTCCAGCGGCCCGAGCGCTCATAGGGGTCGCGCGGCAGCAGCGCCGGGAAGTGGACCTCCTGCGCACCGGCGCGGGCCATCTCCTCGCGAACGATCTCCTCCACCCTCGCCTTGACCCTCAGCCCGAGAGGCAGCCAGGTGAAGATGCCCGGCGCGGCCCGCCGGATGTAGCCCGCGCGGACCAGCAGCCGGTGGCTCGGCACCTCCGCGTCGTTGGGGTCCTCCCGGAGCGTGCGCAGGAAGAGATGGGACATGCGGTCGAGCTGGGCCATGGCGCACAGGTTAGGGCGTCACGCGCGGGCGGCGCGCAGCGCGCTGCGGATGAGGGGGATCTGGAGCGGGAGGCGGCCGAAGGCCGCGGCCTTGTACGGCGTGCTGCTGGTGCGCAGGGAGTCCGTGGCCATCTGGACGTTCGCCGGGTAGACGGCGGCGAGGAGCAGCGCGCTCCCCCACCCGGCCGCGCGACGGGTGGCCGGGACGTTGAGCCCCGCGGCGAGGGCGAGCTCGGCGACGCCGCTGGCGATGATCACCTCGCGGTGGGCCGGGACCCAGGCGGGCATGATGAACTCGAACGTCTTCGGCCTCACGAGGTGGATCGTGCCGCTGACGGCGAAGGCGACGGTGAGGATCCTGGTGCCGGATGTGAGAGCCATGCCCCGAGCCTACGGAGAGGGCGATCAGGCCCAGCCCAGATCGGTGGATCTGGGCTCAGAACATGACCGTCGAGAAGGTGGCCGACTGCACGAAGCCGACCGCCGCGTAGGTCCGGCGGGCGGCGGTGTTCCAGTCGTTGACGTAGAGGCTGACCGTCGGGGCGATCTCGCGGCGGACGAGGTCGACGACGGCGGCCATCCCGCGAATGCCGAGGCCCTCCCCGCGACGGTCGGGGACGACGTACACGCCCTGGATCTGGGCGGCGACGGGCGAGGAGCAGGCCACCTCCGCCTTGAACAGGAGGCGGCCGTCGGTGTCGAAGCGGGCGAAGGACCAGCCGCGGGCCATGAGCTGGAGGACGCGGGCGCGATAGAGCTCGGCGCCGCCGCCGGACTCGGGCGAGATGCCGACCTCCTCGGTGTACATCGCGACGCAGGCGGGATAGACGGCGTCGAGGTCGGCGCGGCTGGTGCGCCGGACGAGGGGGTCGGGGTCGGCGGCCGGCGGGCCGCTGATCTGGAGGTGCGGCTGACGCCAGCGCGTCTCGCGGGGCGTGCCCCACGCGCCGCCGAGCGCGTCCCACAGCGACTCGACGGCGTCATGCGGGCCGACGATGGTGGAGACGGTGCGACCGCGGGTCAGCGCCCGCTCGCCGAAGGCGCGGGCGTCGTCGGGGCGACAGCCGATCGGGACGAGGTTGGCGCCCACGTGGCATGCGGCCACGAGGTCGCCGCCGTCGAAGCGGCCCCACATCTCACCGCCCAGCCAGCGCGGCTCCAGGCTGGTGGACCGGGCGCGGTAGTCGGCGAAGACGTTGACGATCGGGTCGCGCTTGACCAGCGTGAGGAAGGCGTCCAGGTCGGACGGGCCCAGGACCCGGATCCCCTGGCGCATCGTCAGCATGCCGCCACCCTAGATGACATATTCCAAGGGGTCGTGCTGCGAGCGGCGCTCAGCGCCGCGCTCGCAAGGCGCGGGCGCGAGGGCAGGCCGGCCGCCTGTCGAGCGTCCGCAACGCCGCGAGCGTGGATGCTGAGTGTCGCGCAGCGTGCGAGCCCTTGGAATATGTCATCTAGTGGTCATCTAGTGCGGTGGGCGGTCTCCGCCGAGGTGCCGGGCGAGGAACGACACGGTCTGGTCGTAGTAGGGCTCGAGCGGGATGCCGAGGAGGCAGTGGTTGCCGTGGGGCACCAGCTCCACCTCGACCTCAACCCCCGCCGCGCGGTAGGCCGCGGCGAGCAGCTCGGTCTGGCCGGGCGGCACCAGCTCGTCGGCGAGACCGTGGATCAGCAGGGCCGGGGGCGACGCCGGGCCGACGTGGGC
>NZ_JASGDD010000228.1:0-7546 GCF_047607365.1 Nocardioides sp.
CGGCCGCCGCGCGGAGACGGGCCGCCCGCGCCCCGCGCCTGGGCCGACCGGGACCCGGTCGCCGCGAAGCGGCTCGAGATCGCGCGCGCCGCGATGGCCACCCTCGCGGAGGAGCGGAGCGTGCCGGTGGAGAACCTCCTGACGCCCGACTACCTGCGGCGGGTGCTGTGGGCGCCGCCGCGCACGCGTGAGCCCGGCGACCTGATCGACGCCGTCGCCGCCCAGCTCCACCAGCTCGGCGCGCGCGGCTGGCAGATCGCCCTGACCGCGCCACTGCTGACGACGGCGATCCTCGCCGACGACCAGCCACCGGAGGACTGAGCGGACGCTCCGAACGGTCGCCGTGACGGCTACGAGGCGCCGGCGGCCGCGTCGAGGATGCCGCGGGAGGTCTCGTCGATCTGCTCGGCGAGCTGATCGATCGCCACCGGGAGCTGGCCGGGGATGAAGAGGTTGGCGACCTGGGCCGTGACCGCCGCCTCGAGCGCCTCCCACTGATGGGTGAGCGGAAGGATCCGCATCGACCGGACCGTCTGGACGAAGACCGAGGAGTGCAGCGGCGACAGGTCCGGCTGGAGGAAGTCCTCCGAGAGCGCGACCTTTTGGTTGACCGGCACGACCTCACCCGTGGCCGCGAGGGGCACCACGCCGGTCTCCGACGACATCCCGACGAGCAGGTCGGCGGCGTCCTCGATGTGCTCGGAGTCGGCCGAGAGGCACAGCGCCGTGTAGTCGCCGACGGTCGCGGCGGTGTCGATCTTCGGGATCGGCAGGACGTCCCAGCGCAGGCCCGTCGCGTCCGACTGTGCGCGCAGCTGCGGCACCAGGCTGCGGTCGCCGACCATCATCGCGAGCTTGCCCTTCTTGAACCAGCGCAGCTGCTTGGCCGCGGTGGCGGTCGTCGTGAGCGTCGGGTTGGAGAGCACGGGCAGCACCTTGCCCAGGGCGTCGAGCGTGTCGTCGTCCGACAGCGTGAGAGACGTGTCGTCCTCGGAGGCGAGCGTGCCACCGGCCGCGAGCACGAAGGGCGCGATGCCGGCCAGCGACGGCGTCACGGAGAAGGCCTTCACCCCGTCCTGGCTCGCCGCCTCCTGGGCGGCGAGCTGGAACTCGTCCCAGGTCCACGACTTGGAGGAGTCGATGTCCGGCACGTCGACGCCCTTGGCCTTCATCCGGGCGAAGTCGACGAGGTCGGAGTTGTAGTAGACCACCTCGGGCGAGACGCCGAACGGCATGCACTGCAGGTGATGGTCGCTGCTGAACGCCTCGAGCGCGTCGCGGGAGTACTCGTCGCCGATGTCGACGTTGCGGGCGTCGAGATAGCTGTCGACCGGCTCGACCTTCGTCTCGGTCTCGAGCTGGGCGAGGTCGCCACGCGAGATGAGGAAGACGTCGGGCACCGCCGTCGAGGCGTCGGCGAAGGCCGTGAGCATCGAGGCGTCGTCGGCCCAGGAGGTCAGCGTCACGTGGGCCAGGTCGGTCGCGCCGTTGTAGGCGTCGACCGCCTGGGTCCAGGCGGCGACCTGGGTGTCGTCGCCCCACACGCCGAGCGTGACCTCCGCGGGATCGGTCACCGGTGCCGTCGAGGAGGTGGTGGCCGAGGGGCTCGGCGAGGCGGTCTGCTCACCGGATCCGCAGCCTGCGAGCGTGATGCCCACGGCTGTCACGGCGGCCAGGGCACACACTCGTCTCCGCACGGCGCTCACTGTACTGAAGCCCGGGTCGGAGCCCGGAGTGGGAAAGCGGTGCACGCCGAGCCGGGAGCGCCTCACGGCGCAAGGCCGCTCGAAGCGGCTGATATTGGGACCCGGGGCTGCCGCGACCCGGCGTGCGATGACCATTTTAGGGCCTGGCCGGAAATGACGTGGCCGGCGCAGGCTCAGGGCGTGTTCGAGAGCTCGGCGTCGAGCTTCGGCGCCACCGAGTTTCTCGACCACGCTCTCAGACCAGGCCGTGGCGGAGCTCGGCGTGCCCCGCCTCCTCGAGCTGCTCGGCGAGCTGGAGGACCTGGCGCGGATCGCGGTCGAGGTGCGCGCGGCCGGTCGCGACCACGCGGGCGAAGGCGGCGGCACGGAAGAGCACGTCGGCGAAGTCGGAGCCGGCGATGCCCCGCAGCACCTCGTCGATCATCGTGCGGAGCTGGTCCGGGCCGGGCGGGTCCGCCACCCCGGCGACCACGCGCGCGACCTGCGCCGAGCGGCCGGCGGCGAACTCCCGTGCCACCTCCGACGGCTCGTTGTGCACCCACTGGCGCAGCACGAAGAGCCGCCACAGGCAGCCCGCGAGAGTGTCGGCGGGCGCACCCGACCAGACCTCGGCGATGGTCTCGATGCCCTCCTCCTCGGCGAGGTGGAGCACCCGCTCGGCGACCCGCGGGTCGCCCGACTCGCGGGCGCCGCGGACGAGGACGGTCGCCGCCTGATCGCCGGCCTCGCGCACGCTGGCCGGGTCACCACCGGACTCGACCGCCTCGAAGAAGCGGTCGCCGGGCTGCATCGGGCGATGGTGGTGGCGAGTCACGACCTCGACCCTAGGACATGCCCGAGACCTGGCCCTCGAGGACGCGGCGGATCCGCGCGTCCGAGACGGGTACGGCGGTGCCGAGCTGCTGCGCCCAGAGCCCGACCCGCCACTCCTCGATCAGCCATCGCACCTCGCGCAGCCGAGCCCCCGCGGGCCGGCCGTCGGGCAGTGCCGCGAGCGCGTGCAGGTAGCGCTCCTGCAGATCGCCCAGCTGGGCCATGAGCTCGGCGTCGCGGCGCAGCCCGGCCGCGTCGTCGAGCCGCTCGCGGCGGCGGCGGAGGGCGAGCAGATAGGTCGGGTAGCGCCGCAGGTGGGAGCCCGCGTCAGCGATGAACCCCGGGGCGACGAGCCGGGCGAGCTGGGCCCTCATGTCGGTGACGGCCGGCAGCTGGTAGACGTCGACCCGGCCGGTCAGCGCCTTGTCCGCGTCGCGATGGGCGGCCAGCGCGCGGAGCGCGTCGTCGAGCACGGCCCGGACGCGGGCGTCCAGATCGGCCTCGAAGTGCGCACGGGTGACGGCGTACGCCTCGGGGGTGCGGGGAAGCGGGTGGGCGTCCACGCTCATCCGGGCGACGGCGGCGCGACAGTCCTCGACGAGATCGTGGGCGGACGGGTAGGGGGTGGCGGTCAGGGCGAGGCGGTCCTGCAGGGAGAGGCCGTCGACGATCCGCTTCGCCGGGCTCGGGGCGCCGAGCAGCAGGAGCCGCGCGACGCCGAGACGATGCCGGGCCTCCGCCTCGTCGGCGGTGCCGACCACCGCGAGCCCGACCGCGTCGCCCTCGTCGACGAGGCAGCGATGGACGGTCACCTCGTGGCCCGCGCGCCGCTCGGTCACGGTCGCCGCGATCTCGCCGAACGTCCAGGTCGTCTGGCCGGTGGCGGTGAGCCCGGCGTCGGCGGCGACCTCGCCGATCGCGCGCTCGAACTCCCCGGCCAGCGGCGCCTTGAGCGCGTCGAGGTCCTTGCCGCGGGCCTGCGTGCGGCCGCGCTCGTCCAGGACGCGGTACGTCGGGCGCAGATGCTCCGGGAGAGGTGCCCAGGCCTCGCGCGGAACCACCACGCCGACCACCGAGCGGATCCAGCGCTCGAGCGCGTCGAGCAGCGGCTCGCCGCCTGGCGGCACGGCGGCGAGGAACTCCCGCGCGCGGTCGGGGGCCGGCACGAGCTGGACGCGGAGCTGCTTGGGCAGGCCGCGGATCAGCGTGGTCACGAGCTCCTCGCGGTTGCCCGGGACGTTCCAGGAGAAGTCGCCGTCGTCGACCCGGTTGAGCGTGGCGACCGGGATGTCGATCGTCATGCCGTCCTCGGCCGACCCGGGCTCGAAGCGGTAGCTGAGGTTGAACGTGACGCCGCCGTCGCCGGCCGGCCCGCCGTGCCACTCGCTCGGGAACTCGCTGACGTCGACGTCGCGCGACAGCGCGGCGGGGTCGATGTCCAGAGCCCCCTTGTCGCGCTGCCGCCGCCACCAGGAATCGAAGTGCGCGCCGCTGACGACCTCCTCGCCGACGCGGGCGTCGTAGAAGTCGAAGAGGACGTGCTCGTCGACGACGATGTCGCGGCGGCGGGCCTTGTGCTCCAGCTCGCGTGCCTCCTCGAGCCGCCGCGCGTTGCGCCTCAGGAAGCCGTGGTCGGACTTCCACTCGCGCTGCACGAGCGCATGCCGGATGAACAGCTCGCGCGCGACCACCGGATCGACCCGGCCGAAGGGCACCAGCCGGTCGGCGACCAGCGGGACGCCGTACAGGGTGACCTTCTCGTGGGCCATCACCGCCGCGCGGCGGCGACTCCAGTGCGGCTCGCCGTAGGTGCGCTTGACCAGGTGCGGCGCGAGCCGCTCGGCCCACTCGGGCTTGATCGAGGCGACCTGGCGGGCCCAGAGCCGGCTGGTCTCGACGAGCTCGCCGGCCATCACGAACGGCGGGTTGCGCCGGGCCTGGCCGGAGCCGGGGAAGATCGCGAAGCGGGTGCCCCGGGCGCCGAGGTACTCCCGGGGTCCGGGGCGCCTCCCCTTCGCGCGCTCGGCCTTGTCGTCGCGTACGTCGAGGGCGCCGATGTGGCTGAGCAGGCCCGACAGCAGCGCCTGGTGGATGCCGTCCTCGTCCGGGCTGTCGGCCGGCTCGCCGGTGATGCCGAGCTCGCGGCAGACCTGGCGGAGCTGGCTCTCGAACTCCTGCCACTCGCGCACCCGGAGGTAGTGCAGGTGCTCGGTGCGGCACATCCGGCGGAAGGCGCTGGAGGAGAGCTCGCGCTGCTGCTCCTTGAGGTAGCGCCACAGGTTGAGGAGTGAGAGGAAGTCGCTGTGCGGGTGCTTGAATCGGGCGTGCGCCTGGTCCGCGCGCGCCTGGCCCGCCGGGTCGTCCGGGCCGGGTCGCTCGCGGGGGTCCTGCAGCGACAGCGCCGCCGCGACGACGATCACCTCGCGCAGGCAGCCGAGGCGGTCCGCCTCGAGCACCATCCGGCCCAGCCGGGGGTCGATCGGCAGCCGGGCGAGCCGCTGTCCCACCGTCGTCAACCCGCCGAGTGGGGCCTCCCCGCCGCCGAGTGGGGCCTTGCGCCGGCTCGAGAGGGGGCTTGCGGCGTGCTCGAAGGCGCCGAGCTCCTCCAGGAGCTGGACCCCCGAGGCGATGTTGCGGCGGTCGGGCGGCTCGACGAACGGGAAGTCCTCGATGGCCCCGAGCCGCAGCGAGGCCATCTGGAGGATGACGCTGGCGAGGTTGGTGCGGAGGATCTCGGGATCGGTGAACTCGGGCCGGGCGTCGTACTCCTCCTCGGAGTAGAGCCGGATCGCGATGCCGTCGGCGACGCGACCGCAGCGTCCGGACCGCTGGTTCGCCGACGCCTGCGAGATCGGCTCCACGGGCAGGCGCTGGACCTTGGTGCGCGCGGAGTAGCGGGAGATCCGGGCGACGCCGGTGTCGACGACGTAGCGGATGCCGGGCACGGTCAGCGACGTCTCGGCGACATTGGTCGCGAGCACCACGCGGCGGCCGGTGTGGGGGCTGAAGACCTTGTGCTGGTCGGCCGCGCTGAGCCGCGAATAGAGCGGTACGACGTCGAGGGGCATGCCCGACAGGGCGTCGGCGGTGTCGCGGATCTCGCGCTCGCCGGGCAGGAAGACGAGGACGTCGCCGGGGCCCTCGGCGCTGAGCTCCTTGACGGCGTCCACGATCGCCTCGGTCTGGTCCTTGACCACGACGTCGCCGTCGGTGTCGAGCGACGGCCCCGCCTCGGGCAGCTCCATCAGGGGCCGGTAGCGGATCTCCACCGGGAAGGTCCGGCCGCTGACCTCGATGACCGGCGCGGGCGTCCCGTCGGGTCCGCAGAAGTGCTCGGCGAACCGCTCGGTGTCGATGGTGGCGCTGGTGACGATGAGCTTGAGGTCGGGACGCCGCGGCAGCAGCTGCTTGAGGTAGCCGAGCAGGAAGTCGATGTTGAGGCTCCGCTCGTGCGCCTCGTCGATGATGATCGTGTCGTAGCGGCGCAGATCGCGGTCGCGCTGGAGCTCGGCGAGCAGGATGCCGTCGGTCATCAGCTTGACCCGGCTCGCCTTCGACGTGCGGTCGGTGAACCGCACCTGGTAGCCCACCAGCGATCCCACGCCGTCGCCGAGGCCGTCGGAGCTCAACTCGTCGGCGATCCGCTCGGCGACGCTGCGGGCGGCGATCCGGCGTGGCTGGGTGTGGCCGATGATCGTGCCACCGCCGTCCACGCCGGGACCGCCGCCGCGGCCGAGCTCGAGGCAGACCTTGGGCAGCTGGGTGGTCTTGCCCGATCCGGTCTCCCCCGCGACGATCACGACCTGGTGGGCGCGGATCGCCTCGGCGATCTCCTCACGGACCGCACTGACCGGCAGGTCCGGGTAGGTGATCGCGAGCTCGGACATGACCGGCCAAGTCTACGGGGCCGGCCGGGAGGCCGACTGCCGGTGAATCCGCCGGAGGGGGCAGGCTCGGGGTTCACCAGCAGTCAGCGGTCCGGGATCAGCTGGCGGTGCCGGAGTCGGTCGTGCCGCTGTCGCTGGTGCCGGAGTCGGTGCCGCCCGCGCTGCCGCTGTCGGTGCCGGTGCCGCCCTGCTGGCCGCCGGGGCCACCCTGGCCGTCCTGGCCGCCGGGGCCGCCCTGTCCCATCGTCGGGACACCGGAGGGCGCGCTGTCACCGCCGAGCTGACTGCCGATCACGCCACCGGCGCCGAGACCGACGACCAGGCAGGCGACCGCGACGGCGATCGCCTTCCAGAGCCTGATCAGCCGCGGCGGGCGCTTGGCACGAGGCGTCTCCTGGGTGGCCGGCTGGTCGGCCGGCGTGGTCGGCCGGTCGGCCGGGGCGGCCGGAGTGGCCGACGGGGTGGCGACCGGGGGAAGAGTCGAGGGAGGGGTTGGGCTGGTCATGTCCTCGAGCCTGCCCGGCGACGCTGAGCGCCGGATGAGACCAGCCGAAGAAGCAGGCGTCAGACGATTCTCACAGGTGCAGCGGAAATTCCATGCGGAACGATTGCCAGCCACCACCGCGGTTGCTACGTTGCGGTGGCCGCGTGCTGCGGCACACCCGGGCTCGGCTGGGCACCTGTCCTCACATCGATGGAGCGGGCGATGCCGACAGCGAGTCGTAGTGGTAATGCATCGAAGATCGCGACGATCGTCGCCGTCGTCGTGTCGTCGATATCGATGGCGCCGGCACATGCCGCAGGAGCGTCGCCCTACGCCCAGGCGGTGCTAGCGGACGCGCCGGCTGTCTACTACCGGCTGGACGACGGCACCACCACGCTCCACGACTCGTCGGGACACGGGTACGACGGCAGCATCCCGGCCGGCGTCATCTACGACAACAGCGGCGCGACCGAGGGTGATGCGAACGGATCCGTCCGCATCGACGCCGAGCACGCCGTGGTGGTACCCGACGCCGGGCTGCCGGCGCCCGACCACGCCCAGACCGTCGAGCTCTGGGTCCGCCCCGACCCCACCCTCCGCGACAGCAACCCCCACACCCTCATCAGCGCCAACGGCTGGGACCTCACCTGGATCGC
>NZ_JASGDD010000229.1:0-57009 GCF_047607365.1 Nocardioides sp.
CGCTGGCCGAGGTGAGGCCGTACGTCGATGCCGGACTGCGTCACCTCGTCTTCCACGCGCCCGGCATGGACCAGGCCGAGTTCCTCCGCGAGTTCGGCGCCGAGGTCCTCCCCGCCCTCCGGGAGCTGTGAGGGCGGCCTCGATCACCGCCACCGATCACCGAGACGGCAGACGGGGAGCGGTCGGACTCGACATCGATGAGGAGGGACGACGATGACCGACCTTGGCATCGAATACCAGACGGTGATGGGACTGCCGCCGATTGAGTTCGTGCACCTCGCCGCCGACCTCGGATGCTCCCGGATCTCGATGAAGGCCCGGGGTGGGGGAGGCCCGTACAACCCGTGGGGGTTCCCGGAGTACTCCTTCGTCGACGATGCGGCCCTGCGGCGCCGGATGTGCGCTGCGATGGACGCCCGGGGCGTGTCGATCTCTCTCGGCGAGGGGTTCGTGGTGCTTCCGGGACGCGATCTCCTCCAGGACCGCGCCAATCTCGACGTCATGGAGGAGTTCGGGGTCAGGCGGGTCAACGCGGTGACGATGGATCCCGACCTCGCCCGGAGCGTGGACCAGATCGGTGCTCTGGCCGAGGCGGCGGCCGAGCGGGGGATGGAGACGACGATGGAGTTCGCTCGCTCCCTGGCGGTGAGCGAGCTCGCGGAGGCGATGTGGATCGTGGCCGAGGTCGCTCGGCCGGACTTCCGCCTGCTGATCGACACGATGCACGTCGCGCGCTCCGGAGTCACCCCGGAGGAGCTGGGAGCGCTCGATCCGTCGTTGATCGGCTACGTGCAGCTCTGCGATGCCACGGTCAGGCAGAACCATGCGGTCTATCGCGACGACTCGAGCGACCGTCTGGTGCCCGGGGAGGGCGAGCTTCCTCTGCCGGAGCTCCTCGCCGCGATGCCGGCCGGCCTGCCGGTCGGCGTGGAGGTTCCGATGCGGAGCAGGGCGGAGGCGGGGGCGAGCCCGCAGGCCTGTGCCGCGGAGGCCGTCGAGGGCGCTCGCCGAGTCCTCGCCCAGGCGGCCGTCCGCCGCGGGGTCGACGCGGCACGCGGGCTGCTCGCTCGGGACTCACGACACTCAGCGGAATGAGGGCCCGTGCCCTTCGCGTGGCTGAGCCCGTTCTCGGGCTAGTCGGCCGTCCCGTCGCTCGCCGGCGGCTGGTAGGAGAGGAAGCCGGCCTCGCCGGGGTTCTCCGACTCGCTCCTGGAACTGCGCTCCTGGGCGTCGCGCAGCGCGGCCAACCGCGCCTCGAGGAGGGCGCGCTCGGGTGTTGATCCCGCCGCGTCGAGGGCGCTCTCGACGTGCGTGATCTCCTTGCGCAGCCGCACTCCCGACTCGTGGAACGTGAGCAGGTCGTGGTCGTCCTCGTCCCAGTAGGGGCCCTCTGTCTCCGCCATGAAGCACACCTTTCCATCGACGCGTTGTGGTACTAGTTGAATAGGTTATATGATAGACGTCACGCAACGCATCTCAGGTCGTCACGGAGGTTGTTCCCCGATGGTGTCGGTTCGACCCTTGCCGCAGCCGACCCTGGCCAGCGACCAGTTCTGGTCGAGTGGCGGCGATGGCATCCTGCGGGTCACCCGATGCCAGGAATGTGGGGCGTACACCCACCCGCCGTTGCCCCGGTGCCGGTCCTGTGGTGGGCCGAAGCTGGACCTCGAACCGGTCTCGGGGCGAGCTGTCGTCGTCGGATTCACGGTCAACCACCAGCAGTGGCTGGCCGACTTCCCGCCGCCGTACGTGATCGCCATCGTCGCTCTGGCGGAGGACGACGGCGTTCGCCTGACCACCAACATCGTCAACTGCGCCCCCGACGAGGTCCACGTGGGGCAGTTCGTCCGGGTTCTCTTCGATCACCTCGGAGACATCCACGTGCCGCTCTTCGAGCCCGACCCGGACAGGGTCGGCGAGGTCGGCGAGGTCCCGAAGGACGGCGACGTCGCCGCCGGGGTGCGGCCGCCCGCGTCCTCCGCTCGGTTCGAGCATCGCAGCTTCCTCAGCGGCGTCGGCCAGTCCCGGATCGGCCGGCGACTGATGGTCGATCCGCTGGCGCTGACGGTCGACGCCTGCCAGGAGGCGATCGCCGACGCCGGTCTGACCTTGGCCGACATCGACGGCCTGTCGACCTACCCGGGGCGGGTGCCGTCGCCGGGCATGTCCGAGGGCGGGATCGGACCGCTCGTCGAAGCGCTCCAGCTCCGCCCGACCTGGTTCAATGCGGCCGCGGACACGCCCGGCCAGGCGGGTGCCGTGATCGCGGCGATGCTGGCCGTCGCCTCGGGCCTGTGTCGCCATGTGCTCTGCTACCGGACCGTCTGGGAGTCCTCCCACGCGACGATGGTCCGCGACGGTCGGTGGGACGCGCCCGCGGCTCGCGCCTCCGGACAACTCGAGTTCCTGGCGCCGTACGGAGCGATGTCGGCGGCCGGTTGGATCGGGATGTACGCCTCGAAGTACTTCCACCGCTACGGCGCCGACCGCACGATGCTCGGCTGGCTCGCGGTGAACTCCCGCGCCAACGCGGCACGCAATCCCGAGGCTGTCTATCGCGACCCGATCACGCTCGACGACTACTTCGCCGCGCGGATGGTGTCGACTCCGTTCGGGCTCTACGACTGCGACGTGCCGGTCGACGGGGCGGTCGCCCTGGTCGTGTCGGCGATCGAGACCGCCGGCGACCGTCCTCAGCCGCCGGTGAGGGTCGAGGCCGTCGGGACCCAGATCCTCGAGCGCCTGAGCTGGGACCAGGGCACCCTCGAGCACGAGCCCCAGACGGCGGGCCCTGCGCAACACCTCTGGACCCGCACCGACCTGCGCCAGCACGACGTCGACGTCGCGCTTCTCTACGACGGCTTCACCTTCAACGCCGTCTCGTGGTTGGAGGCGCTCGGCTTCTGCGAGCCGGGTGGCGCGGCCGACTTCATGGACGAGGGCCGTGCCATCGCACTCGGAGGAGCGTTGCCGGTCAATCCCCACGGCGGACAGCTCTCGGCGGGGCGACTCCACGGATTCGGCTTCCTGCGCGAGGCGGTTCTCCAGCTGCGCGGTCAGGCTGCGGGCAGGCAGGTCGCCGGCGCCGAGACCGCGGTGGTCACCACGGGCGGAGGAGCGCCCGGCAGCGCGCTCCTCCTCAGCCGCCACTAGTCCGAGCAACGACGTTCAGAGTGCCACAACGATTCCTACGAGGAGATCCGACGATGTACAAGCCCATGACCGGTGTCCGGGTGCTCGAGGTCGCCCAATTCACCTTCGTCCCTGCCGCGGGTGCGGTCCTGGCCGAGTGGGGTGCGGAGGTCGTCAAGATCGAGCACGCAGAACGAGGCGACGGTCAGCGCGGCCTCACCACCGTGCTCGGGGTGGACGCGATCAGCGAGGGGAGCAGCTTCTCGCCCATCTTCGACGCGCCGAACCGCGGCAAGCGGAGCGTCGGCCTGGCGCTGGAGAGGCCCGAGGCGCGGGCGGTCTTCGAAGACCTCGTCCGCAACAGCGACGTCTTCATGACCAACTTCCTGCCACCAGCACGGGCGAAGCTCGGGATCGAGCTCGAGGACGTACGGGCGATCAACCCGGACATCATCTACGTCCGCGGCTCCGGTTACGGCCAGCGCGGCGAGGAGTCGGACATGGGCGGCTACGACATGAGCGCCTTCTGGGCGCGCGCCGGCGGCGCGGCCGGAGCCACGCCGCCCGGAGCGGACCGTCTGGCGCCGATGCCGGCCGGCGCGTACGGCGACAACCAGGGGGGGATGACGATCGCGGGAGGCGTCGCGGCTGCGCTCTTCGCCCGTCAGGCGACGGGGGAGACCTCCGTCGTCGACGTCTCCCTCCTGGGGGTCGGCGCCTGGGCGAGCCAGTTCACCGTGAATCTCGCCATGATGGCGGGCGGGCCCCCGCCCCGCCCGCCGGCTCCCCGCCACGGATCGGCCCGGAACCCGCTGGTCGGGAGCTATCGGACCTCCGACGACCGGTGGCTCCTGCTCTCGATGGTCCAGCCCGGTCCGTACTGGCACGGATTCTGCGACCTGATCGGCCGGCCCGAGCTCGCCACCGACGAGCGCTTCGACACCGTCCAGAAGCTGATGGCGAACGCCTCCGCGGCAGGCGAGATCATCGCCGAGGTCCTCGCGACGCGCCCCTACGACGAGTGGATCGCGGCGTTCGAGGGATTCAAGGGGCCGTGGGCGAGCGTCCAGGATGCGTGGGGCGTGGCCAACGACCCCGCCCTGCGGGCCAACGGACTGGTCGGCGCCTTCGAGGATGCCGAGGGGGTGCGGCGCGAGATGATCGCCAGCCCGGTGCAGTTCGACGGGACCCCGGCCGAGGTCTCTCGCGGGCCGCTCTTCGCCGAGCACACCGACGAGGTCCTGGCGGAGCTCGGCTACAGCGACGAGCGGCTGCTGGAGCTCAAGATCGCCGGCGCGATCACCTGACGCGACGCCCGGAGCCCGGGCGCACGATCGGTGAATTCGGGCAGTCTCAGCGGGAGGCGGTCGTGACGGCGACGCTCAGCCCGCCGTCGTCGCTTCGGCGACCCAGGTAGGCCTCCTCGATCCGGCTCTCGTCAGCCGCCAGCTCCCGGGCATCGCCGCGAAGCGCGACGTCGCCGTGGGAGAGGACCAGGGCCGTGTCGGCCACCCGAAGGGCGAGGCTGACGTGCTGCTCGACCAGGACGCATGCCGCGCCGGTGTCGTGGGCGACCCGTCGGATGACCGGGAGCAGCGACTCCACGATCACGGGAGCGAGTCCCATGCTCAGCTCGTCCACCAGCAGGACCCGGGGATCCTGCATCAGCGCCCGGCCGATCGCCAGCATCTGCTGCTCGCCTCCGGAGAGGCTGCCGGCGCCGACCTTCGCCCGCCGCCCGAGCTCGGGAAAGTACCCGAAGATGGTGTCCAACGTCGTCGGCGAGCCCCGGCGACTGGCCAGCCGGAGGTTCTCCACGACCGTCAGCTCCTTGAACAGCGCACGATCGTCCGGCACCAGCACGACCCCTGCGCGGACGGCGGCGCGCGGCGAGCCCGGCCTCAGCTCGCGCCCGTCGACCTCCACGCGGCCACCGAGCGGGCAGAGGAGGCCGGCCAGGGTGAGCATCAAGGTCGTCTTGCCGGCGCCATTGGGCCCGAGGAGGGCGAGCACGCTGCCCGCCTCCAGGCTGAGATCGACCTGCCGGGCGACCGGGTGCCCCGCGTGGTAGCCCGCGTCAACCGCGGTGCAGGTGAGTGCGGTCGTCATGCTCCTGCTCCTGCCTGCGCGGCGTGCGTCGTGCCGAGGTAGGCACGCTTCACCTCGTCGTTTCCCTGGATCTCGGCCGGTGTGCCGACGGCGACGACCTTGCCGAGGTTCAACACCACGATGCGATCGCAGATGTCGAGCACCAGGCCCATGTCGTGCTCGACCATCACGACGCTGATGCCGGCGTCTCGCACCCGGCGCAGGCGCTCGCCGAGCCATTGACTCTCACCGGTGTCCAGACCGGCCGCAGGCTCGTCGAGCAGCACGACTCGAGGACGTCCGGCGAGTGCCCGTGCGACCGAGACCAGCTGCCGCTGCCCCACCGAGAGCTCGCGCACCGGGCGGTGGGCGACGTCGGAGAGATCGACCAGCCCAAGGTAGACGTCGATGTCGAGTGCGCCGTCGGCATGCGAGTAGCGGGCCGCCGTCGTGCCGACCTCCACGTTCTCCCGAACGCTGAGATCCTCGTAGAGCTCGATGCCCTGGAAGGTGCGGCCCAGCCCCTTCCGGCTGCGTTCGAACGGCTTGAGGCCGCTGAGGTCGAGGCCGTCCAGGGTGACCGATCCGGTGGATCGGGCGAAGCCGGTGATGGCGTCGATCAGCGTCGTCTTGCCCGCTCCGTTGGGTCCGATCAGGCCGATGATCTCCCCGCTTCGGGCCTCGAAGCTGACGTCCTCGTTCGCCACCACGCGTCCGTAGCGGACACCCACCTCGGAGATCGTCAAGATCGGATCGATCGCGACGGGCGACGACGCGACGGGCGCGGACGCGGGGGTCGTGCCGGTGTCGTGCACGAGATCCGCGTCGGGGCTCGATCGGGGTGCTGAATCCTGGGGGCGGCGCGTCTGCCGCCTCGCGCGCAGGTGCGCGATCTGCGCGTGCACCTCGCCCACGATGCCCTCGGGGTTGAGGATGACCGTGAGGATCAGGAAGAGCCCGCTGACGGTGGTGAAGTACTCGCCACCCTTGACCGGACCGTGGTGGAACAACGCGGCCGCCGTCCCCAGCGCGACCAGGCCGAGTCCGATCCGGGTGAGCTTCGGGGCGACCAGTCGTACGACGCCGAGGACCAGGAGGCCGAGCACGAGGATGTAGATCCAGAGGGGCAGGCCCTTGAAGACCAGGACGTAGACCAGCCCGCCGGAGGCGATCACGCCGGCGTTGATGCCGCCCGAGACCGAGGTGATCCCGGAGAGGTAGGCGGTGGTGAACAGGGCGAGCGAGCCGAACGCCGTGTACGAGCTGAAGTTGGCCGCGGTCTGCTGATAGCCCATCATCGAGCCGCCCAGACCCGCGATGAACCCGCCGATGGCGAAGGCGATGAGCTTGACCCGCGAGACCGACAGGCCGGCCGCTGCCGCGGAGCGCTCGTTGGCGCGTACGGCCAGCATGGCGGCGCCGAGCCGGCTGCGTCGGAGCATGGCCACCCCGCCGGCGATGAGCAGCAGGACGACGAGCGTCAGGATGCCGAAGGACAGGTGGGGGTAGCCCTCGCCGGCGCCCACACCCAGATCCAGCCCGAAGAGATGCGGGTCCGCGATCGGCGCGCCGGAGTATCCGCCGTTGAAGTCGACGTTCTCGAACCACAGCGTCTGCAGGACGACGGCCAGAGCGAGCGTCGTCACGGCCACGGGCAGGCCGCGGATGCGGAGTGCGGGGAGCCCGACCACGACCCCCACGACCATCGCGACCAGGGCGGCGAGCAAGGGGGCGAAGGGGAACGGGACGTGCAGTTGCTCCTGGATGCGGGTGAGGGAGAAGGCGGCGACGCCGGCCAGGGTCAGTTGGGCGAACGAGATCTGCCCGCTGAACCCCGTCACCACCACCTGGGAGAGCACGATGACCGCCAGGATCATCGACGTGATCACTCCGCCCCGGACGGATCCGTGTGTCGTCGTCAACCCGATCAGGCCCAGCGCCGTGATCGAGATGGCCGGCAGCAGATAGCCCCGCGGGCGAGGGGCGACGCCCAGGGTCTGCTGGACGACGGCGCCGCGGTGGGGAAGCTCCTGGCCGCGGAGCAGCAGGAAGCCCAGGATGACGAGCAGGGGAACCAGGTCGGCGAGGCCCGAGTCCGGCAGCCAGCTCTTGGCCTGCAGGTGCGTCGCCTCGGACTGGAGCATGCCGATCACGAGCGCGGCGGTGACGGTGATCCCGATCCGGCTGAAGTTGCCCGCCAGCGCAGCGGCGAGTGCCGCGACGAGGAACACCGTGTACGACGCCGGGGTGAGCGGCACGATCGGCGCGATCAGGATGCCGCCGATACCGCCGATGACGGTGCTGAGGGACCAGTTGATCAGCGCGATGCGCTGGGGCGAGATCCCGGTGACGAAGGCGCCCTTCTCCGACTCGGCGGCCGCGCGCGTCGCCAGCCCGAAGCGGGTGAAGCGGAACCAGAGGCCCAGCGCGATCGACATCAGGACGATGATCGCCGCGAACCACAGCCGGTCACCGGGGACCCGGCTCCCGAAGATCGTGTAGACGTGGGACGAGAAGATCGGAGGGGTCTGGATCCCGGTCGTGCCCAAGCGGGCGCTGAGCAGCTCCTGGATCACGATCATGACCCCGACCGAGGCCACGGCCTTCGCCGTCGCGGGCGCCGACCGGAGTGGACGGAACACCAGGGCGTAGAGGACCGCGCCGACGATCGCCGCGACCACGAGCGAGATCGCGAACGCGGGCCAGAACTCGAGGGGCCCGCCGAGGTCCACGGTGGCGCTGAACCCCGGAATAGGGTTGATCAGCTCGCCCTTGCGGAGGAAGGCGTAGGTGTAGGCGACGTAGAGCGCGATCGCTCCGGTCGCGAGGTTCACGACACCGGAACTGCGGTACGTGACCACGAGGGCGAGCGCAAGCGCGGCGTAGACGGCCCCGTTGCCGAGCCCGAGGATGAGGAAAACGACGTCGATGCTGCCCATGCTTGGCGCTCGCCCTTCGTGGTCTCTGGTTGCTCAGTGGCCGGTCTCGCCGCTGCCTACTCGACCACCTGCGGGTCGGTCCCCTTGCCGTCCTTCACGGTGAGCAGGAGGCCGGCCGCCGTGCAGTCGGACGGGAGGGCGGGAAGGGCCGTGCCGTCGCAGGTGAACGTGATGCCGGTGGCGGCGGGCATCGGGACGTCCTTCGCGGCGGTGATGGCGGCCTTGATCGCGTCGGAGGTCACGTCTCCGCTGAGTCCGCCCAGCGTGACCGCGCGGACGAGGCCGAGGACGGACTGGTAGCCGGTCACGGTGAAGCCGGTGGCGTCGGCCTTCGGGGCGTACTTCTCCATCACCTGGCGGTAGAGCGCCGACTCCTCGTCGTCGGTCGAGGTGGAGGAGTTCGTCATCACCTTGACCCCGTCGAACGCGGACCCGAGCGCCTCGGCCGTCCCGCTGTTGAGGCACGAGGCATTGACCATCGTCGGGATGTCGGGCGCGACGACGGTGATCGCCTTGAGCGTCGTCGTGCACCCCGTCTCGCTGTTGACCACGGCGAGGCCGTCAGGGTCGCCGGCGAGTCCTTCGGTCACCTGCGGCGTGGCGTCGGCGACGCCGGCGGGGATCGCGGTGATGTTCAGCTCGACTCCGGCGGCCTCGAAGAACGGATCGCCCACGGCCTTGACCGCGCCGGCTGCGGCGGGGACGTCGACTGGGAAGACCGTGACGCTCTTCCATCCCTCGGACTTGGCGTACTCGGCGAACCCCTTGAGCGTGGCCGCGAAACCACCGCCCCACATGTAGGTGCCGTCCGAGGTCTGTTCTGCCGCGGAGTTGCCCGATGCCGAGACGTAAGGAATGCCGGCGCCGGTCACGATGGGCACGATGGTGTCGCCGAACCCGTTGGCCGTGGACACCACGACCGCGACCTTCTCCTCGACCATCTGGTTCGCACAGGCGGTGGCGCCGGTGGCGTCGGACTTGGTCCCGCAGCGAACGATCTCGATCGGGTGACCCGCCAGGCCCCCGAGCTCGTCGTTGGCGTACTTCGCGGCCGCCTCTCCGGCGTCGTTGTAGTTCGAGTTCGACACCGCGCCACCGCCCTCGTCGCTCACGAGTCCGACCTTGACCGCGGTGCCGCTGGCCTTGGTGCCGGGGAAGTAGCTGGCGAGCGCCGTCGGGACCGTGCTCGAGCCGTCGTCCGCCGAGTCGTCGGAATCGCTCGAGCCACATCCGGCGACGCCCGTCAGGGCCATGCTCATCACGGCGGCGAGCGCCGCAGGTCGGCGCAGAAGGGAGCGCGTGGGGTTCTGTCGTGCTGTTGGATTCATGTCCTGCCTCGCTGATCGTGCGGGCGGCGGCGCCGCGCAGTATCCGACATCTCGATGAACTAGTGAGATGATTCAACTGATCTTTAGGTACGGCAGGGCAGTGTGTCAATCGTCACAACAAATTGAATGTTGCGCCCGTATGTGCCGCGGGCAGCAGGCATGCCCGGACCCGGCGTCAGGTGAAGAGGTCGACGACCTGGGTGGACTTCAGGTCGTCGTTGAGGAGGTAGTGCGCGGCGGACTCCATGTGGGCCAGCCAGTGCTTCTCGGCGCCGTCGGCATCGCCGGCCTTCAGGAGGCGGATGAACTTCGCGTACGACCGGATCGTGCGTCGGAAGCGCTCCTGGTCGCCGGCGTCGTAGCCCTGGGAGAGCTGGGCCCGGAGGTGGGTGCCGACGATCTCGGCGAGAACGGCGCCCTGGGTGGCCAGGGTCTTGTTCCCGCACTCCTGGAGGATCGCCTGATGGAAGTCGGAGGTGAGTCGCGACCACGTGTCCGGGTTGAGGACGAACGGCTCGCGCTCGTCTAACTCCGCGGCAAGCTCGTCGACGATGGCCGAGAGTCGCGCGATGCTCTCCGGGCTCTTGCGCAGAGCCAGCAGCCGCGCCGCGGCGGGCTCGGTCACCATGCGCGCCTCGTAGACATCGCTGATCATCGTGCCCTGCGTCTGCAGGACGAGGCCGACGTACCTCGCCGCGACGGAGACCTGTGGCTCGATCACCTCGGCGCCGCCGCGACTGCCGCGCCGGACGCTGATCAGAGCCTCGGCCTCGAGGATCCGGAACGCCTCGCGCAACGTGGGCCGCGAGACCTGGAACTGCTCCATGAGCTGGGACTCCGGCGGCAGGGTCTGTCCCGGTGTGATCTCGCCCAGCACGATCTGTCGGCGAAGGCGGGCGGCGATCAGCTCGGCGGTCTTCGGTGCTCGGATGGTCGTTCCGACCCGGCCGTTCGTGCCCGGCGAGCCCGAGGCGGTCGTGGGCATGCCCGATGGTACCGCGCTCATCGGTCATTCGGTCCAGACCCTTCCGCAATGCGCGCTTTGGTGATATCAGTTTACTGATTGTTCGTCTTTCGTATCGACGTGGCGAGACCTGCTCGCCTGCCAGGAGGCACGCGTGTACAGCCCGTTCTTTCATGTCGGCGTCCTGGTCCGTGACATCGATGAGGCCGTCCGGGACTTCTCCGAGGTCCTGGGCATCGAGTTCGAGGACATCCTGACCGCGCCGGTCGCCACGGGCGAGACGATCCGGTGCTGCTACTCCTACGGCGGCCCGCCGATGCTCGAGCTCGTCGAGGCGACGGGCACGGGGATCTGGCGACCGGATCTGGGGGAGGGCCTGCATCACCTCGGCTTCGCCACGCCGGACGTGGCGGCGGTGTGCCCGGCCTTCTCCGGCGAGGTGGACACGATCATCCCGGGTGCTGACGCGGGCGACGGGCCCCGGGTGATCTACACCCGCCCGCAGGTCCTGCACGGGGTGCGAGTGGAGTACCTGAAGTCGTCGATGGTCGAGGCCTCGATGGCCCGCCTCGCGGCACATCGTTCAGTATGATCAGATAACTATTACAACTATCATGAGTGACGTGGAAGAGGAGGCCGGGAGATGTCGGCGCTGCTGTCCGGCGAGGAACTGGCACTGAGGGACTCGGTCCGCGCGTTCCTCGACAGGAAGATCGCTCCGCTGGTCCGGGACCACGAGCAGGCTCACACCTTCCCCTGGGACCTGCTCCCCGAGGTCTACGCCTGCGGCTACGTCCGCGGCGGCGTTCCGGAGGCACTCGGCGGTGACGAGTTCCCCATGATCGCCCAGGCGATCCTCATGGAGGAGGCCGGCCGTTGCTGGGGGTCCCTCCGGACCACCGTCAACGTCCAGGGGATGGTGGCGCGGATCGTGGCGGCGGCGGGCACCGCCGAGCAGCGCGAACGCTTCCTCGCCCCGGTGCTGGCCGGACGACGTTTCGGCTGGTTCGCTCTGACCGAGCCAGGAGCGGGCTCGGACGCCGGCTCGCTGCGGACCCGGGCCAAGCGAACCGCCGGCGGGTTCATCGTCAACGGCAGCAAGATCTACATCACCAACGCGCTCGGGTGCGACTTCGGCATCCTGTTCGCCCGCGTCGTCGGTGAGGACGACGCCGACGAGGGGGTGACCGCCCTCCTGGTGGATCGTGCGGAGTCGGCGTACGGCGTGCACGACATCCCGCACATGCCGCTGCGCGCGACCACCAGCTGTGAGCTCACCTTCGACGACACCTTCGTGCCGGAGACCAACGTGCTCGGGGAGATCGGCGGTGGACTCGCCCTCGGCATGGGCGCGGTGAACGTCGGGCGCCTGAACATGGCGATGGGCGCGGTCGGGCTCTCCCAGGCCTGCCTGGAGGAGTCGATCCGGTTCTGCACCCAGCGCGAGCAGTTCGGCAAGCCGCTGGCGGCCTTCCAGCTGGTCCAGCAGATGGTGGTGGAGATCGCCACCCTGACCGAGACCTCCCGGCTGCTCGGCTACCAGGCGGCCCGCGCCATCGATGCCGGCGAGCCCGGACGGTACGAGTGCTCGATGGCCAAGCTCTACTGCGGGGAGTCGGCCGGTCGCGCTGCGACGTTGGCGCTCCAGGTCCACGGAGGTGCCGGGCTGATGGAGGAGTCGCCGGTCGAGCGGTACTTCCGAGACGCCCGCGAGGCGACCATCCCCGAAGGGACCAGTCAGATCCAGATCCTCCACCTGGGCAAGGCGCTCCTCGGCCAGTCGGCGATGCGCTGACCGCGGGGCGGCGGAGGAGCGGGCGTGGGTGCGAACGAGAGGACCAGGAGATGAGTGACGCCGTCGAGGTCGACCAGGACGGTCCCGTCCTGGTCATCACGATCAACCGACCCGACCAGCGCAATGCGGTCAACGGCGCGGTCTCGCGGGGGATCGCCGAGGCGCTCGACCTGCTGGACGCCGATCCCGACCTCCGGGCGGGGGTGCTGCACGGCGCGGGCGGCACCTTCTGCGCCGGCATGGATCTCAAGGCGTTCGCGGCCGGCGAGCCGGTCCGCGACGACGTCCGCGGCTTCGCCGGTCTCGTCGAGCGCCCGCCGGCCTCCCCGCTCATCGCCGCGGTCGAGGGGTGGGCCCTCGGTGGCGGCTTCGAGGTGGTGCTCTCCTGCGATCTCGTCGTCGCGGCCCGCACGGCGAGGTTCGGGCTGCCCGAGGTCAAGCGCGGGCTCGCCGCCCGCGGCGGCGGTGTCTTCCGACTGCCCCGGCGGATGCCGTACGGGATCGCGATGGAGCTGATCATGACCGGCGCGGCGCTGGAGGCGCCCCGGGCGGCGGACTTCGGGCTGGTCAACCGGCTCGTCGAGGAGGGGGAAGCCCTCGCCGCCGCGGTGGAGCTGGCGCGCGAGGTGGCGGCGAACGCGCCGATGTCGGTGCGGGCCTCCAAGCAGGTCGCCTCCGCATCGCTGGACTGGCCGGTCGAGGAGTGCTTCGCGCGCCAGCGCGAGTATCTGGAGCCCGTCTTCGCCTCGTCCGACGCTGCTGAGGGCGTCGCGGCGTTCCGCGAGCACCGCGACCCCGTCTGGAAGGACCGATGACACACGGCGCCGAGACGCGTGCCGGGCGGCAGGCGCTGGGAGACCTCACCGTGGTCTGCCTCAGTGCCCTCGGGCCGGTGCCGTACGCGGCCATGCTGTTGGGCGACCTCGGAGCCCGCGTCATCAGGGTCGACCGACCCCAGAGGCCCGTGGGCGTGACGGGCCTGCGGCAGGAGGACGACCCCCGGACCCGTGGGCACGAGTCCCTGGGGCTGGATCTCCGCGACGAGCGCGGTCGGGAGGTGCTCCTGCGCCTGGTCGGCTCGGCCGATGTCTTCCTCGAGGGCATGCGGCCGGGAGCGGCCGAGCGACTCCGGGTCGGGCCGGAGGACCTCCGGGAGCACAACCCGGCGCTGGTCTACGGCCGGGCGACCGGGTGGGGACAGACCGGCGCGCGGGCGCTGACTGCCGGGCACGACATCAACTACGCGGCCGTCGCCGGCGCGCTCTATCCGATCGGTCCGGCCGACGCACCCCCGCCGCCGCCGCTCAACCTGCTCGCCGACTTCGGCGGTGGCGGCATGTTCCTCGCGCTCGGCGTCCTGGCGGCAGTGCACCAGCGGGTCGCCACCGGCCGCGGCCAGGTGGTCGACGCCGCGATGGTCGACGGCGTCGCCTCGCTGACGACGATGATGCACGGGATGCTGTCGGCGGGCCTGTGGAGCGACACCCGTGGCGACAACGCACTCGACGGGGCGGCGCCCTACTACCGGACCTACGCCACGGCGGACGGTGGATTCATCGCGGTCGGTGCCATCGAGGGCCAGTTCTACGCCGATCTGCTCGCGGTCCTCGACCTCCCGGCCGAGGAGTGGCCCCAAGACGATCGGTCGCGCTGGCCCGAGCAGACCCGTCGGCTCGCCGAGATCTTCGGGAGTCGCGACCGGGAGCACTGGGAGAGGACCTTCGCCGGGCGCGACGCCTGCGTCACCCCGGTCTACTCGCTGGGCGAGGCAGCCCTGGTCGGCGAGCTGCGCGAGCGGGGCACGTTCGTGGAGTGGGACGGCGTGGTGCAGCCGGCCCCGGCGCCGCGGCTCTCCGACTCGGCCGTGATCCAACGCCCACGCGTGGGCTGGTGCCGTGACACCGAAGGCCTGCTGGCGGAGGCCGGCCTCACGGGCGCCGAGGTCGACGAGCTCAGGAAGGCAGGGGTGGTGCGCTGATGGACACGCGCGAGCACGAAGGCAAGGTCGCTCTGATCACCGGCGGCGGACGGGGCTTCGGCGCCGCCTTCGGACGGGCGCTTGCCGAACGGGGCGCCCACGTCGTCCTCGCGGACGTCGATGTCCAGGCGGCCACCGAGGCGGCGACGGCCCTGCGGGCAGCGGGTCTGGCGGCCAGCGGAGTCGCCTGCGACGTCGCCGACGAGGATCAGGTCGCCGCGGTGGTCGCCGACGTCGTCGCCCAGCACGGTGGCCTCGACATCCTGGTCAACAACGCCGGTCTGCACTCCGACGCCTACAACAGGCCCTCAGCCGAGATCGGGATCCCCAGGCTGCGCAGGCTCTTCGACGTCAACGTGATGGGGGTGCTGATCTGCACCCTCGCCGCGCAGGAGGCGATGGCCGGACGTCCGGGCGCCTCGGTGGTCAACCTCGCCTCGGCGGCGGCGTACACCAACCCGACAGCGTACGGCGTCTCGAAGCTGGCCGTCCGGGGCCTGACCATCTCCCTGGCCAGGGAGCTCGCCCCGCTCGGGATCCGGGTGAACGGGATCGCGCCGGGCCTGATCTTCACCGACACGATCCGGGAGGAGCTGCCGCCGGCCGTGGTGGAGCGGGTGATGGCCGGTCAGCTCCTGCCCCGCGAAGGCGAGGTCGGCGACATCGTGAACACGCTGCTCCACCTGGTCTCCTCGCGTGCGGGATTCGTCACCGGCGAGACGTTGCGGGTCACCGGCGGCAGTCACCTGTCCATCTGAGCTCCACGGGCCGACGTGGCCCGGGATCACACGAGAAAGAGAACGACTTATGCGAGACGCAGTCATCGTCGACGCGGTCCGCGCCCCCATCGGGCGTCGCAACGGAACGCTCGCAGGTGTCCACCCCGTGGACCTGGCGGCCGACGTGCTCATCGCGGTAGCGGAGCGAAACCAGCTCGACCCGGCGTCGGTGGACGACGTGATCTGGGGGTGTGTCACCCAGATCGCCGACCAGTCGACGAACGTCGGTCGGCTCGCGGTGCTCGCCGCGGGGTGGCCCGAGACGATTCCGGGGGTCACCGTCGACCGCGCCTGCGGCTCGAGCCAGCAGGCGGTGCACTTCGCGGCCGCGTCGGTCATCTCGGGGCAGAACGACGTCGTCATCGCCGGTGGTGTCGAGTCGATGAGCCGGGTGCCGCTCGGCTCCGCACGGGCCACGGGGGAGCCGTTCGGTCCCCGGGTCAGGGACCGCTACCAGCGCGACAGCTTCAGCCAGGGGCTCGGTGCCGAGGAGATCGCGCGGCGCTGGGGGCTGGATCGGACTCGGCTCGACGAGTTCGCCTTGGAGTCCCATCTACGGGCCGCTGCCGCGATCGACGCCGGCGCGTTCGCCGGACAGATCACGCCGGTCCTCGGCCCCGACGGCGCCTTCACGATGGACGAGGGCGTCCGGCGTCAGAGCTCCATGGCCACACTGGCCGACCTCAAACCCGCGTTCCGGGAGGACGGGGTCATCCACGCCGGCAACAGCTCGCAGATCTCCGACGGCAGTGCCGCCCTGCTGATCATGACCAGCGAGAAGGCGGCGGCCCTCGGCCTGCGGCCGCTCGCGCGATTCCACTCCGGGGTCGCGCTCGGCGACGACCCCGTGACCATGCTGACCGCGCCGATCCCGGCGACGCGCAAGGTGCTCGCCCGCGCGGGCCTGTCGATCGACGACATCGGCGTCTTCGAGGTCAACGAGGCCTTCGCGTCCGTGCCCCTGGCCTGGGAGATCGAGACCGGCGCCGACCACGCCCGGGTGAATCCCCTGGGTGGCGCCATCGCCGTCGGCCACCCGCTCGGCGCCTCCGGGGCGATCCTGATGACGCGCATGATCCATCACATGGTGGACCACGGCCTCCAGTACGGCCTCCAGACGATGTGCGAGGCAGGCGGCATGGCCAACGCGACGGTGATCGAGCTCCTCGCCTCCTGACGCCCACGGACGCCTCACCCGGATCTCCGTCCTCTCTGCACCCTCTCCCTACCCGCCCCATCCCCTCACCAACAGGAGCCGCAAGTGAAGCTCGCGTCCACCTCCGCCCTCGTCACCGGCGGTGCCTCCGGCCTCGGCCTCGCGACCGTACGCCGCCTCGTCGCTGCCGGTGCGAAGGTCGGCATCGCCGACCTCAACCCACCTGCCGACGGCCTTCTCGACGAGCTCGGCGGGGGAGTCGTCTACGTCAAGACCGACATCGCCGACGAGACCTCGGTGATCGAGGCCCTCGATCTGATCGAGGACGCCAACGGCCCGATCCGTGCCGCTGTGCACTGCGCCGGGCGAGGGGGCGACCGCGTGCGGATCCTGGATCGAGACGGCAACCCCGGCTCGTTGGACACCTTCTCCGAGGTCATTCGGATCAACCTGATCGGCACCTACAACGTGCTCCGGCTCGCAGCGCAGCGCATCGGGCGGTCCGAGCCGGTGGACGGCGAGCGTGGAGCGATCGTGCTGACCGCCTCGGTGGCCGCCTTCGACGGCCAGATCGGGCAGACGTCCTACACCGCGGCCAAGGCGGCGGTGCACGGGATCACCCTGGTCGCGGCCCGTGACCTGGCCAGCCGGCAGATCCGGGTCAACACGATCGCGCCGGGCGTGTTCGACACCCCGATGCTGGCGCGGCTCCGCGACGACATCCGTGCGGCGTTGGAGGCGACGGTGCCCCACCCGAGCCGTCTCGGATCCCCGGACGACTACGCCCACCTGGCCGTCAGCCTGCTGGAGAACTCCTATGTGAACGGCGAGACGATCCGGCTCGATGGGGCCATCCGGATGCAGCCCCGCTGAGCGGCTGCGGCCGGCGTACGGGAAGGGCGAGAGGCGATGACCACGGGGGAACGAGCTGCGCGGGCGCCGCGCATCGGCTTCGTCGGGCCCGGTCGAATGGGACGCCCCATGGTCGACCGTCTCGTCGACGCCGGCCGCGACGTCCGCGTGCACGCACGGAGTGAGGAGCGCCGCTCGGAGCTCGAAGCGGCCGGCATCGCCGTGGCCGACGACATCGCGGGCCTGGCCGCCGGATGCGATGTCGTGCTGGTCACCGTCTTCGACGACGACCAGCTCCGGGCCGTCGCCGACATCGTCGCGGCGTCGATGCCCGACGGTGGCGTTCTCGTGTCCCACGTCACCGGGCGGGTGAGGACGGTGGACGAGCTCGCGGCGCGGCATCCTCGGATCGGTGTGGTCGCCGCGCCGGTCAGCGGTACGCCGGCCGACATCGCTGCGGCGCGCCTGACCGTCATGCTGGGTGGCGAGGAGGCCGATCGCAGCCGGGCCCGGGCGGTCGTCTCGACCTACGCCGATCCTGTCATCGAGGCCGGATCGCGACGGGCGGCCCTCTCGGTCAAGCTGCTCAACAACCTCCTGCTCGCCGCCAACGTCCAGTGCCTCCTGGATGCCGCACGCCTGGCCGGTTCCCTCGGCCTGGGCGAGGACGTGCTGCTGACCTCCCTGGCGCAGATGAGCGGAGGGAGCCGGGCCAGCGAGCACGCGCTTCGCTACGGAGGAACCGACGAGCTGGTCGAGGGCATCGCCCAGTTCCTGGTCAAGGACGTCGCGGTCTGCTTCGAGCAGGCGGAGGAGCTCGGTGTGGACACTGGCCTGCTGGGAGACCTCATCACGCGGGGCGGCCGCTTCGTCTGAGCCGGCGTTCACCTGTTCCGCGCCTGTCGCGTCCCTGTCCGGGCACCCTGGCGACGGCGGGAACCGGTGGATCCGGGCTGAGGCTCATGTCGTCGGGGCCGCGACCTTGCGGAAGTCCCAGCTGGTCACCTTCTCGGGGACCAGGCGCAGCCATCCGTGCCGGCCGTCGTGGGTCATCCGGCCCGAGGCGCTGTACTTGCGGGCGAACAGCTCCTCGGGCTCGACCAGCTCGGGGTCCGGCTCGCCCGTGCGGGGCGCGCTGCCGATCTGCTCGGCCCGCCCCGACAGCTCGACGCCGCGCAGCTCGAAGAAGTCCTCCCCGGCGTCGACCACGATCGCGCACCGGGAGTCGAGTGCCAGATCCGTCCAGCGCTGGCTCCGAACCACCGAGTTGAGCCAGAGCGCGGCGCCGTCCCAGACGAACCAGAGCGGGGCCACGTGGGGCCGCCCGGTCGCGCTCACGGTCGCGACGCGGCAGGTCCGCGTGGTGCGGAGGAAGGCGTCGACCTCCTCAGGGGACATCGCGATCGCGCGCCCCCGTCGCTGCCGGCGCGGTGTCGTCATCGGGTTACGCCGACTTCTCAGGGACCATTGCTGGATAGTACAATAGGTCATATGATTCACGTCACGCCCGACGTAGGGGAACTTGAAAGGTGAGGAACCGTGCCGCTCCAGGACTACATGCAGATCATCTCGGTCGACGACCATCTGATTGAGCATCCCCGTGTCTTCACGGACCGACTTCCGAAGAAGTTCCAGGAGCGTGGGCCACGGATCGTGGAGGACGAGCGCGGCAGCCACATCTGGCATTTCGAGGACGACATCTTCCCCTACATCGGGCTCAATGCGGTGGCGGGCAAGTCGCCCGAGCAGTTCGGGATGGAGCCACTGCGGTTCGACGACATGATCCCGGGGTGCTACGACCCGGCGGCGCGGGTCAAGGACATGGACGTCGACGGCGTCCAGGCGGCCTGCTGCTTCCCGTCGTTCCCGGGTTTCGGTGGCCGGGTGTTCCTCCGTGCCAAGGACAAGGAGCTCGGTCTCGCCTCGCTCCAGGCGTGGAACGACTTCAGCATCGAAGAGTGGTGCGCGACCGCTCCCGACCGGTACATCCCGCTCGCCCTCCTCCCGATCTGGGACATCGAAGCCTCCGTCGCCGAGTTCAGGCGGGTCGCCGCGATGGGCGCCCGGACCATCTCCTTCCCCGACAGCCCCGCGCCGTTGGGCCTGCCGTCGTTCCACAGCGACTACTGGGGACCGATCTGGGACGTCGCGGAGGAGACCGGGATCCCGATCAGCCTGCACTTCGGCTCGGGCAGCTTCGTGCCCGGGTTCTCCGCCTCGGCCTCCGGCCTGGTGACCGGGGAGAACTTCTCCTCGGTCGCGGTTCGCTATGACGACGGCTCCGGGCTTCCGAAGGACGAGGCGCCCAACGCGGTCTCGTTCACGCTCTACGCCTGCAACCTGATGTGGTCGGCGACCGACCTGCTGTTCTCCGGCCAGCTGCAGAAGCACCCCGACCTCAAGTTCATGCTCGCCGAGGGCGGGATCGGCTGGATCCCCTACATCGCCGAGCGGGCGGACGCGGTGTGGTCGAAGCACCGCTACTACCAGCCCATCGACTTCCATGCCCGTCCGAGTGAGCTGCTCAAGAAGCACTTCTGGGGCTGCTACATCACCGACGACTTCGGTCTGGCCAACCGGCACGCGATCGGGATCGACCGGATCTGTGTCGAGATCGACTATCCGCACTCGGACTCCGAGTGGCCGAACAGCCGCAAGGTCATCGCCGAGTCGCTGCTCGACGTCCCGGATGATGAGGCGCACAAGATCGTCGAGCTCAACGCGCGCGACGTGCTCAACTTTCCCCGGGTATGACCTCGGTCCACTCGCGACTCTCCGTCAGCGGGTTGTGCTTCCCCGAGATGTCGGCCGAGGAAGCCGTCCGTGCGTGCGGAGAGCTGGGGGTGCTCTGGACCTCGATCACCTCGGCCAAGGCGAGCGCGACCGGAGCCGGGGTGCTGGCCGCGGCGGCCCGTGAGTCCGGCGTGGGCGTGGCGACGACCACGGCCGCGATCCGCTTCGACCTGGCCCCGGGCGCGGACAACTCCGACCGGGTGAGCGCGGCCCTCGCCGATGTCGACCAAGCCGCCGCCTTAGGCGCGACCACGGTCTACACGCTGACCGGCCCTCGGGTCTTCGACACCTGGTCGGAGAACGCGGAGGCCTACGCGGCACTGGCCGCACCGGTGGTCGCCCATGCCGGGGCCAAGGGTGTTCGGGTCGCGCTGGAGCCGACGAACTGGCTCTACGCCGACCTCACCTTCGTGCACAGTTTCCGCGACGCCGTCGCGCTCGCCACCCTGGCGGGGATGGGCGTCTGCCTGGACCTGTTCCACGTCTGGACCGAGGCCGACCTGCTCGAGAACATCGCCGAGCACATCGATCTGATCCATCACGTCCAGGTGAGCGACATGGAGCGAGGCGCTCGCTCGCTCCCCTGCCGGACCGTGCCCGGCGACGGCGATATCCCGCTGCGCTCCCTGGTCGCGCACCTGCTCGCGGCGGGATACACCGGCCCCTTCGACCTGGAGCTGAGCGGACCGCGGATCGACGAATCCGGTCATCGTGCGGCCGTGCTGACCTCCTTGGCTCGGCTGGAGAGCCTCCTCGACGACCTCGGCGCCTGATCCGGCTCGGGCGCCGTTCCGCCTGGATCGAGGTTCAGGAGAAGAGGTCGACGACCGGCTTCGTCTTCAAGTCGTCCTTGAGCAGCCAGTGGCCGGCGACCTCCATGTGCGAGAGCCAGTGTGCCTCGGCGCCCGCGGCGTCCTTGTCCCGGACCAGCCGGATGAACTTCTGGTAGGACCGGATCGCGCGCTGGAAGCGCTCGGGGCTGTCGTCGGCGGTGAAGCCGGTCGCGATTCGTGTCCGCACGTGTGTCGCCACGATCTCTTGCAGGACCGCGCCCTGGATGGCCAGGGTCCGGTTGCCGCAACGCTGGAGGATGAGCTCGTGGAAGCGGTACGTCAGCTGCGACCAACTGTCGGGATCCGGCACGAACGTGTCTCGCGCGGCGACCTCGTCCTTGAGTGCGAGGACCACAGCCTCGAGGTCCTCGAGGTCCCGCTCGGTCCGGTTGGCGGCGAGCATTCGCGCGCACGGCGGCTCTGAGATCATGCGGGCCTGGTAGACGTCGTCGATGGTGGTGCCCTGGGTCTGGAGCAGGATGCCGACATAGCGGGCGGCGACCGAGGCGTCGGGAGCCATCACCTGAGCGCCGCCACGACTCCCGCGGCGGACGCTGATCAGGGTCTCGGCCTCGAGGATCCGGAAGGCCTCGCGCAGCGTCGGCCGCGAGACGCCGTACTGCTCCATCAACTGCAACTCGGGCGGAAGCGTCTCGCCGGGAGGCAGTTCGCCGCGCACGATCCTGCGGCGGAGATGCGTCGCGATGAGCTCAGCCGTCTTGGGGGCGCGGACGACCGTGCCGATCCGGGGGCCCGAGTCCTGAGCAAGAGTCATGGCCGGATCCTATCCCTACTAATGGATCAAATAGCGCACTGATCGTGTTACTTAAGCGACATGGCTTAGGAGACGGCGGGCGCTACTTCGCGCCCTTCGGGGTGAACCGCAGGCCGCCGTCGATGCGGATGGTCTCGCCGTTGAGATAGACGTTCTCGGCGATCTGCTGCACCAGCTGGGCGTACTCCTCGGGGCGTCCCATCCGCTTCGGGAAGGGGATCGCCGGACCCCAGTACCCGTCCAGCTGCGCTGGATCGGCGTCGCCGTACGCCGGGGTCAGGAAGGTCCCGGGCGCAAGGGTGAGCGCCCGAATGCCCAAGGGGCCGAGATCGCGAGCCAGTGGCAGGGTCATCGAGACCAGACCGCCCTTCGCCGCGGCGTAGGCGGTCTGTCCGATGGTGCCGTCGAAGGCGGCGATCGAGGCGGTGTTGATGATCACGCCCCGCTCGCCGCTCTCCAACGGGTCGGTGCGCGCCATCGCGGCCGCCGCCAGGCGGTCGATGTTGTAGGTCGCCAGGAGGAAGACCTCGATCACCCGGGCGAAGGACGACTGGGGAGCCGGCGCGTTCTCCTTGTCGAGGATCCGCGGACCGCCCGGCCCCCCGTGCGCCACGACGGCGATCCGGAGCGGGCCGAGCCCCTCCGCGGCCGCGACCGCGGCGGCGACGTCGTCCTCCCGGGTCACGTCGGTCCGCACGAAGACGGCGCCCACGCCGAGCTCGTCGACGATCGCGCGTCCCTTGGCCTGGTCGAGATCGCTGACGACCACCCGCGCCCCCGCGGCGTGGAGGCGGCGCGCGGTCGCTGCGCCGAAGCCGCCCCCGCCGCCCGCAACGAGTGCCACTGCACCGGCGATGTCCATGGTTCTCCCTCCGTCACCGGCGCCCTGCGCGGTCGCCAGTTAAGTTGAATCATTGCACTATAAGGATTACGGTAGCGGACAACGCAGATCTGAACGAGGGGCGGCAGATGTCAGTCGGTTCCACCACTGAGCACGACGAGTTGCGGTCCGTGCTGCGGCGGTTTCTCGACGAGAAGTCCAGCAGCGAGGACGTCCGTCGGCTGATCGCCTCCGCCGAGACCCATGACACCTCGGTGTGGGAGCAGATGTCGAACCAGCTGGGCCTCCAGGGGCTGGTGATCCCCGAGGAGTTCGGCGGCGCCGGCTTCGGCCCGGTCGAGCTCGGCATCGTGCTCGAGGAGATGGGTCGGGCGCTCCTGGTCGCGCCGTACTTCGGCACCGTCGCGCTCGCAGCGCAGGCCCTCGTCCTCTGCGATGACGGTGACATCTCTCGGCGCTGGCTTCCCGAGATCGCCTCCGGTTCCGTGACCGCGACCGTGGCCATCGCCGAGGACGACGGATCCTGGACCGCCGATCCCTCGGCCACGGCGCGTCGCGACGGGGACGACTGGCGTCTGTACGGCACCCGGTGCTTCGTCATCGACGGCGCCACGGCCGACCTTCTGGTCGTGGTCGCCGCGGCGCCGGACGGGCCCGGAGTCTTCGTGGTCGAGCCGGGCGCCTCCGGAGTGGCGCGCACCCGTGTGGAGTGGCTGGATCTGACCCGCGAGCTCGCCGTCGTCGGGTTCGACGCCGTCCGGGCGTCGCGGGTGAGCCCGAGTGGCGGCTTCGCGGCCTGGCGGAGCGCCTTTCTCGACCGAGCGCTGGCGGCACTGGCGGCGGAGCAGGCCGGTGGCGCGGCACGCTGCCTGGAGATGGCGGTCGACTACGCGAAGGTGCGCGAGCAGTTCGGGCGCCCGATCGGTTCCTTCCAGGCGATCAAGCACATGTGCGCACGTGTCCTCATCGAGGTCGAGGCGGCACACCTGGCCGCGGCGTACGCCGGAAGCGCAGTGGTCCGGCCGGGGCGGGAGGCCTCCGTGGCGGCGACGGTCGCCGCTGCTCAGTGTTCCGCGGCCTACACCTCGGCCGCGAAGGAATGCCTGCAGGTGCACGGCGGGATCGGCTACACCTGGGAGCACGACACCCATCTGCACCTGCGCCGTGCCAAGGCGAGCGAGTCGCTCCTCGGCCGGCCCCAGCTCCAGCGGAGCCGGTTGGCCGACCTGGTGGAGATCTGAGATGGGGACGGCCCCGATGGTGGTCGACCTGGCCGACGTCGCCGCCGACGAGGACTTCCGGTCCCAGCTGCGCGCCTTCCTCGCCGAGCACCACCCCGGCCGCGCGCCGAAGGATGCGGGGGAGCGGCTCACCTGGCAGAAGGGATGGCTCGCCACCCTCTTCGACCATGGCGTCGCCGGTCCGAGCTGGCCGCGCCGGTACGGCGGCATGGGCCTCTCCTTCGCTCGCCAGGTGATCTATCAGGAGGAGCTGGCCCGGGCCCGCGTGCCGGGTCCGCTCGGCACCGGACTGGGGATCGTCGCGCCGACGATCATCATGTTCGGCACCGACGAGCAGAAGGAGCGGTGGCTGCGCCCGATGCTGCGCGGCGACACGGTCTGGTGCCAGGGCTACTCCGAACCCGGCGCGGGCTCGGATCTGCCGAGTCTTCGCACCGCGGCGCGCCGGGACGGCGATCACTACGTCGTGACCGGGCAGAAGGTGTGGACCTCCCATGCCGGCGACGCCGACGCCTTCTTCACCCTGGTGCGCACCGGAACCCCCGAGAGCCGACAGAAGGGCATCACCTACCTCGTCATCGATGCCCACGCTCCCGGCGTCGAGGTGCGCCCCCTCCGTGATCTCACCGGCGGGCATCTGTTCGCCGAGGTCTTCTTCGACGAGGTCCGGGTCCCGGTGGCGGATCGCATCGGCGAGGAGAACCAGGGCTGGCCGTTGGCCCGCACCAGCCTCGGCCACGAGCGTTCGGCGGGCGCGATGAACCAGGCGGCGCGCTATCGCCGGGTCCTGTCGGAGCTCGAGAGCCTGGCTCGCGAGCGTGGGCTGCTCGCCGATCCCCTCACCCGGGATCGGCTCGCCTACTTCGAGGTCCGGGTCAGGCTCATCCACTACAGCGCCGAGCGCACGATCGCCGACATCCTCAGCAAGGGTGAGCCGGGCGCCTCCTCCTCGGTCTCCCGGCTGCTCATCTCCACCTTCGAGCAGGAGCTTCACGAGTTCGCCGTCGACCTGCTCGGCCCGGCCGGGCTGCTGGCCAAGGGAGAGCCAGGCTCGGTGCAGAGCGCGCGCTGGCTGGGCGGATTCCTGCGGACGCGGGCCTCGACCATCGGGGCGGGCACCCGCGAGATCCAGTTGAACACCGTGGCCGAGCAGATCCTCGGACTGCCGCGCGACCCCGCCATGCCGCCGCGCTGAGCGACGGCCGGACAGGAGAATCCTCATGCGTCTCGAACCGAGGCCCGAGCTGGACGCCTATCGCGCCCAGGTGCGCGACTTCATCGCGACCCGCAGTCCCGGTCGACGCGCCCATACCGGCGTGCGCGCACCCGAGCCGGAGCTGATGCCCGCCATCCGCACCTGGATCGCGGAGCTCTACGACGCCGACCTCCTGGGCCAGAGCTGGCCGGTCGAGCACGGCGGCCTGCCCGGCGACAGGACCGAGTTCGCCTTCATCGTCGCCGAGGAGCTCGCCCGAGCCCGGGCGTGGGGTGAGATCGGTGCCGCGGGCCTGGCCTCGGGAGCGCTGCTCGCCTTCGGCACCCAGGAGCAGAAGGCGCACTTCCTGCCGCGGATCCGCTCGGGTGAGGACCTGTGGTGCCAGCTCTTCAGCGAGCCCGGCGCCGGCAGCGACCTGGCCGGTCTCAGCACGCGGGCGCGGCGCGACGGCGACCACTACGTCGTCGACGGACAGAAGGTCTGGACCACGAACGGCCACCACGCCGACGTCGGCTACCTGCTCGCTCGCACCGACGGCTCGGGTGTCAAGCAGGCCGGCATCACCGCGTTCGCCCTCGACATGCGGACCCCCGGAGTCGACGTCCGGCCGTTGCGGGAGATCACCGGTACCACCGACTTCAACGAGGTCTTCCTCGACTCGGTGCGGATCCCGGTCGATCGTGTGATCGGGAAGGTCGACGACGGCTGGCGGGTGGCGAACACCAGCCTGGGGCACGAGCGCAGCAGCGTCGGGGCCCGGGGAGTCGAGCTCATCGAGCAGCTCGACGAGCTCATCGGTCTGGCCCGGGAGACGCGCGTCGGCGCCGGCCCGGCGCTGGCCGACCCCGCCACTCGGGCCCGCCTGGGACGAACCGCCACGCGGGCGCTGGTCGCCGACCTGATGGGCAAGGTCGTCCAGTCCCGCATCCTGGGCGGCACCGAGGACGCCGCCGACGCGCCGCTGGCCAAGGTGCTCTACAGCGAGGTCAACCTGGAGGCCGCCGAGCTGGGCCTCGCCCTGGGCGGGATCGGCGGCATCGCGACCGAGGGCGACGCCGACGTGCTGGCCGGAGGCTGGTGGCAGGACGCGTGGCTCTACGCCCGCGCCTATACGATCGCCGGCGGTGCCAACGAGGTGCTCAAGACCGTCGTCGCCGAGCGCGCCCTCGGACTCCCCAAGGACCGTCGGTGACCGGCGGGGCCGGATCCGGCCCGGTCTTCGGGCTGCCCTGGAGGGGGGCGGATGTCGCTCGCGAGGCCGAGGCGGCCGGCGTCCGGGCGTTCTGCAGCGGTGAGTTCGTCGACCATGAGGCCTACTCGACCCTGATGGAGATGGCGCTCTCGACCCGTCGCGCCGTCGTCGGACCCGGGATCGCCTACGCCTTCGCGCGGACACCCTATGCGCATGCCGCAGCGCTGCGCGGGGTCTGGTCGCGAGCGCCTGAGCGGCTCTTCCTCGGACTCGGCTCGGGCGCCTATCGGGTCAACCGGGACTGGTTCGGCGTCGAGGCGGACCGGCCGGTCGCGCGCATGGCCGACCTGGTCCGCGCGATCAGGGCCTGGCTGCATGCCGAGAACGGCGAGCGCGTGCGGTACGACGGCGAGTTCTACCGGGTCGATGCCGCGGTCGCGGCTCCTGTCCTCGGTCGCATCGACCTGCCCATCCTGGTGGGTGGCTTCAACGCGCAGATGGCCCGGATGGCGGCACGGACCGCGGACGGCCTCATCGCGCACGGCCTCTTCACCCGGTCCTGGTGGGATGACGTCGTCCGCCCCGCGATGGCGGCCGGATCGGCGCGTGCCGAGCGCGACACGGCGCCGCGCGAGCACGGCTGGATCATCACGGCGATCGACGACGACGACCCGGAACGGGCCGTTCTGGACGCCCGTCGGATGATCGGCTTCTACCTGACCGTCAAGACCTACGACCCCTATGTGGAGCACCACGGGTGGACCCGCGAGGTCGAGAGCATCCGGACCGCCTTCGCCGCCCACGACCTGCCGGCGATGGCGCGGGCCGTCTCCGACGAGATGGTGGCGCAGATCGCGGTCTGCGGCACCACCGACGACGGCCGCGCGGCGCTGGCGCGGCGGGCCGGCTCGCTGCCGCGCGACGTCGCCTACCTCGCACCGCCCAGCTTCCTGGTCAGCGAGCGTCGCGGTCAGCGCTACGCGCGAGCGAGCCTCGCGCTGATGCCGGGTGAGCACGCGTGAGGTTCATCGTCGACTACCCGATCGTGGTCCAGGGCTACGACCCCGCGCTGGTGACCCGCGCCGGCATGACCCGCGTCGTGACCGCGATCGAGCGGCACGGCTACGATGCGGTCGCGTTCAGCGAGCACCCGGCGCCCTCGGCGAGGTGGATCGCCGCCGGTGGCCACGAGTCTCTCCACCAGATGGCGGCGCTCTCCTTCTGCGCCGCGGCGACCGAGCGGATCCGGCTGATGCCGCTGCTGATGGTGCTGCCCTACCACAACCCGTTCCTGGCGGCGAAGGCGCTCGCGACCGTCGACCTGCTCTCCGACGGACGGGTCACCCTGGTCGCGGGGACCGGCTACCTGCGCTCGGAGTTCCTCGCCATGGGGATCGACATCGAGGAGCGGAACGAGATCTTCGACGAGGCGCTCGAGGTCATCCGCGGCGTGTGGAACGAGGTGCCCTACCACCATTCCGGCTCCCGCTTCTCGGCGCGCGGACTGGCTTCGCTCCCGCTTCCGGCACAGCCGTCCGGGCCGCCGTTGCTGATCGGCGGCAACAGCCGGCGGGCCCGTGAGCGGGCAGCGTGGGCCGACGGATGGAGCCCCATCCTGGTGCCGCCGGAGGTCGCGGCGACCTCGCGCACGCCGGGGATCGCCTCCGTCGCCGCGCTCGCCGCCGCCGTACGGCAGGTGCGTGAGCGGGCCGTGGAGGTGCGTGGCGAGGGGGCGACGGTCACCGTCCAGGTGCTGACCCCTCAGATGCGCTTCATCCAGGCCGGCGGCTCCGTCGAGGAGCACCGGCACCACCTCGGAGAGCTGGCCCAAGCCGGGGTCGACGCGTTCGTGGTCCGGCCGCCGGGGGACGACGTGGAGCGCACGCTGGACGCCCTGGCGGAGTACGCCGCGCTCATCCTCGCCTCGCCGGGGTCAGCGTGTGCGCCCGCCGAGGTGGGTGCGAGCCCGGCTCAGTGAAGACCGCCGTCGACCCTGATCAACGAGCCGGTGGTGTAGGAGGAGGCGGGGGAGGCCAGATAGAGCGCGGTGGTGACCACTTCGCCGGGGTTCCCGGGCCGGCCCGCGGCGTTCCTCCAGCTCCGCTTGCTCTCGTCGGGCCAGCTCTTCGCGATGTCGGTCAGGAACGGGCCCGCGGAGATCGTGTTGACCCGCACCTTGGGCGCGAACTCGAGAGCGAAGACGGTGGTGAGGGCGTTGAGTGCCGCCTTCGCGCCGGCGTACGGCCCGAAGCGCGGTGCGGGGAAGAGGGCGCCGCTGGAGGAGACGTTGACGATCACGCCGCCGTCGGCGTCGTACATCCGTTGGCCGGCGATGGATCCGAGCCTGAACGGCCCTTTGAAGTTGACCCCGATCACCTTGTCGAAGAGCTCCTCGGTGGTCTCGGCCGACGACGGGGCGACCGGAGACATCCCTGCGTTGTTGACCAGGATGTCGAGCGTGCCCATCTCCGCGTAGACCGCGTCGACCAGCGCGGTGCACTCCTCCCAGTGCCCCACGTGCGCGGCGATCGGCAGGGCGCGCCGGCCCAGGGCGCGGACCTCGTCGGCGAGAGCCTCGCAGTTGTCGAGCTTGCGGCTCGCGATGACCACATCGGCTCCCGCCCGCGCGAATCCGAGGACCATCTCGCGGCCGAGCCCGCGGCTGCCGCCCGTGACCAGCGCGACCCTTCCGCTCAGGTCGAACAGGGAGGCCGGTCCGCTGTCCTCTGTGCTCACAGCCCGAACTCTGCCAGGACGGCGGCGTGCTTCTCCCGGGCCGCGGCGCGGCGGGTGGGGATGTGCTCGGTCGGGAAGAGCCCCGGGGCGGGCTCGTAGTCGCTGAGCACCTGCTTGGAGACCGTCACCTTGTGCACCTCGGTCGGACCGTCGGCGAGGCTGAGGTTGGGCTCGTTGGACCACCAGCCGCCCAGCGGCGTCTCGTTGGTGGCGCCGAGCGACCCGTGCAGGTGGAGAGCACGCTGCAGGATGTCGTGTTGGACCTGGGCCAGAGCGACCTTGCACATCGCGATGTGCTTGCGGGCAGCGCCATGCGGCTCATTGTCGATGATCCAGGCCGTCTTGAGGACGAGCAGCCGGTACTGCTCCAGCTGGATGGCCGAGTCGGCGATGAATCCCTGGACGAACTGGTGCTCGGCGAGCGTCTTGCCCTGGGTCCGCCGGGAGAGGGCGCGCTCGCACATCATGTCGAAGGCGCGCTGGCACTTGCCCACCACACGCATGGCGTGGTGGACCCGTCCACCACCGAGCCTGGCCTGGGCCACCTTGAAGCCTTCGCCCGGCTGACCGAGCATCGCGTCGAGGGGCACGCGCACGCTGTTGTACCGGAGGTAGCCGTGGATGCCCTCGTCGAGCTCGTCGCGCTCGCTGATCGTGCCCACGTTGCGCAGGATCTCGATGCCGGGCGTGCTGGTCGGGACCACGAGCATGGACATCCGCCGGTACGGCGAGGCGTCGGGGTCGGTCACGGCCATCACGATGAGGAACTCGGCGAACCGGGCGTTCGAGGAGAACCACTTCTCGCCGTCGATGACCCATTCGTCGCCGTCGCGGTAGGCCCGGCAGAGAAACTCCTTGGGATCGGCGCCGGCCTGGGGCTCGGTCATCGAGAACGTCGAGACGATCTCCCCATCGAGCAGCGGCTGCAGGTAGCGCTGCTTCTGCTCGGGGGTCCCGAACATCGCCAGGATCTCGGCGTTCCCGGTGTCCGGGGCGGCTGTTCCGAAGACGGTCGGGGCCCAGTAGGAGCGGCCGATGATCTCGTTCATCAGGGCCAGCTTGAGCTGTCCGTAACCCTGGCCACCGAGCTCCTCGCCCAGGTGACAGGCCCACAGGCCCTGGTCGCGCACCTGCTGCTGGAGCGGCTTGAGGATCGTCCGAGAGGCCTTGTTGTCGACGTCGTACGGGTCTCCACCGTGCGGGAACAGGAGATCGAGCGGCTCGCACTCCTCGCGGACGAAGCGCGCCATCCAGTCGAGCTTCGCCTGAAACTCCGGCTCGGTCGAGAAATCCCACATGTGGTTGGCTCCTGCCTTGACCTTGAATCGGTTAACTGAATCATAGAAGATAGTTGATTGACGGAACAAGGCTGATCCGCCCGAGGCAGTGAGGTGCGAACGCATGGCAGGACCACAGGTAGACGACGAGCTGCTCGCGTCGCTCGGCAAGCGGGTCGCCGACCAGGTCTCGGAGTGGCGGCCGGGCGCCTCGGTCATCGACCTCCGCCCGCTCGCCGGAGGTACGTCGAGCCTGGCCTTCACGCTGGAGATCTCCGACGTGTCGCCGCGCGAGTCCCCGCTCGTGCTCAAGGTCGCGCCGCCAGGACTCGAGCCGGTGCGCAACCGCGACGTGCTGCGCCAGGCTCGCCTGCTCAGCGCGCTCCACGAGCAGAGTCCCGGGCTCGCTCCCGAGGTGTTCTTCACCGACGCCGGCGAGCCGCCGGAGGTGCCGCCGTTCTTGGCCATGAACCTCGTCGAGGGAGAGTGCCTCGAGCCGATCCTCGTTCCGGTCGATCAACGCCCCTCTCCACAGGTCGCCCGCTCGCGGGGGCTGGCGGCGGCACGCAACCTGGCCTTCCTGCACAGCATCGCCCCGGCCGATCTGGGCCTGAGCGAGGAGCCCGTGGTCACGCTCGCGTCCGAGATCGAGCGCTGGACCCGTGCGTTCGAGACGCTTCCGCCCGATCTCCGGGGCGACTTCGCCTCCGTCGCGGGGCTGCTGCGCGACTCGATGCCCGCTCCGGTCGACCCGGTGGTCAACCACGGCGACTATCGGCTGGGCAATCTCCTCTGTGGGGGAGAGGAGGTCAACGCGATCATCGACTGGGAGATCTGGTCGGTCGGCGACCCCAGGATCGACGTCACCTGGCTGCTGTTCTTCGCCGATGACGGCGGGCACCCGGCCGCGGAGCCGGGGCCACCGGTCGGCACGCCGAGCGGGGCTGAGTTGATCGATGTCTACGAGTCCGAGCGCGGCGTCGAGCTCGGCGATCTGAGCTGGTTCACCGCACTGTCGAAGTACAAGGAGGCCGGCCTGACCGGCCTGCTGCTCAAGCGGGCCGACAAGAACGGCACCGCCATGAAGCCCGCCCTCGCCCGGATGCGGCCGGAACTGCCCCGCCTGCTGCGCGAGGCCGCCCTCCTCCTGGAGGGATGAGATGGCCGACTCCGCCACACTCGCCGACACCCCGCGGCCCCCTCGGGGCGACTGGCTCGGCACCCCCTACCTGCGCCTGGAGCGACGAGGATCGATCGCCCACCTCGTCGTCGATCGCCCCGAGGCACGCAACGCACTGACCCGCGCGATGTACTTCGGGGTCCGCTACGCCACGCGCCTGGTCGACGCCGACCCCGAGCTCGCCGGCCTGCTCATCACCGGGTCCGGCGAGGTCTTCATCCCCGGAGGCGACCTCGGCGCGAAGCCGGTCGACGACTGGCTCGATCTGGACGTCCCCGGCGCGATCGACGTGCTGCCCTTCGACACCTTGCGACAGAGCGTCAAGCCGGTGGTCGCGGCGGTCAACGGGATCTGCCAGGGCGGCGGCCTCCTGATCGCCCTCTGCTCGGACCTCTCCGTGGCCAGCGAGCGGGCGACCTTCCGCGTCCCGGAGCTGTTCCGCGGCATCTCCGACACCTACTACGCCCAACTGCTGGTCCGCCTGATCGGCCCGGTGCGCACCAAGGACCTGATGCTCAGCGGCCGGGTGCTGAGCGCGTCCGAGGCTCTGGAGTGGGGCCTGATCAACCGGGTCGCGCGCCACGAGGAGCTGATCTCCTCGGCGACCGAGCTGCTGGCCAGGTCGCTGGAGACCGCGCCGATGGCGCGCCGCGACATCAAGCGGGTGCTCGACCAGTACGTCGGCCTGCACGACCGGATCGCCTTCACCGACAGCCTTCAGCGCTCCGAGGCCAGAGAGGGCTTCGCCGCGTTCATCGAGAAGCGCTCGCCCGACTGGGTTCCCGCCCCATTCGCACGGAAGGAGAGGATCTGATGCCCGACGCCGTCATCGTCGACATCGTCCGCACCGCCTCGGGACGGGGGAAGCCCGGCGGGGCACTCTCCGGAGTCCATCCCGTCACGCTGCTCGCCACGACGCTGCGTGCTCTGCTCGAGCGCAACGGACTCGACCCCGCTCTGGTCGAGGACGTCATCGCCGGCTGCGTGGGCCAGGTCGGCGACCAGTCGCTCAACATCGGTCGCAACGCCCTGCTCGCGGCCGGGTTCCCCGAGGAGGTGCCCGCCACGACGATCGACCGGCAGTGCGGCTCGAGCCAGCAGGCGATGCACTTCGCCGCCCAGGGAGTGATGGCCGGCGCCTACGACATCGTCATCGCATGCGGGGTGGAGTCCATGAGCCGGGTGCCCATCGGCACCTCCCGGCTGACCGGCAGCCCGCAGGCCCCGCTGTCCGAGCGGTACCCCGAAGGGCTCGTCAACCAGGGCATCGGCGCGGAGCTGATCGCCGCACGGTGGAAGCTCTCTCGCGAGGAGCTGGACGCCTACGCGGCGGAGTCCCACCGCCGTGCCTCGGCGGCCATCGACGACGGCGCCTTCGCCGCCGAGATCGTGCCGGTCGCCCTGCCGGACGGCGGCGTGCACGTGATCGACGAGACGGTGCGCCCGGCGACGACCCCGGCAGGACTGGCGGGGCTGGCGCCGGCGTACCTCGACGAGGCGATGACCTCGCGGTTCCCCGAGATCACCTGGAGCATCACGCCGGGCAACTCCTCCCCGCTGACCGACGGAGCCTCCGCGGCCCTGATCATGAGCGAGCCGATGGCTGCCTCGCTCGGCCTGCGTCCGCGGGCGCGCTTCCGCAGCTTCGCCGTCGTCGGCAGCGATCCCGTGCTCATGCTCACCGGCCCGATCCCCGCCACGGAGAGGATCCTGCAGCGCTCGGGACTCGGGATCGGCCAGATCGACGCGTTCGAGGTCAACGAGGCGTTCGCATCGGTGCCGCTGGCCTGGGCCCGCGAGTTCGACGTCGACCCGGAGAAGCTCAACCCGCGCGGTGGCGCGATCGCGCTGGGACATGCCCTCGGCGGCTCCGGCGTCAGGCTCGCCGCCACCCTGCTCAACCACCTCGAGGCGACCGACGGGCAGTTCGGCCTCCAGACGATGTGCGAGGGCGGCGGCATGGCCAACGCCACCATCATCGAGCGGATGTGACAGGTCCGATGGTGACGACGACCGACCTCGACCTCGGCCTGGCTATCCTCCGCCTCGCGCTCGGGCCGATGCTGATGCTTCACGGCTGGAACAAGGTCGCAGGCCCGGGCGGCCTGGGCGGCACCGCCGGGTGGTTCGAGTCGCTCGGGCTTCGGCCCGGCGCCGTCCACGCGCGACTCGCGGCGGGCACCGAGTTGCTCGCCGGTGCTCTGCTGACCCTCGGGGCGCTCACCGGGCTGGCCTGCGCCGCCTTCGTCGGACTGATGAGCGTGGCATCGCTCACCGACCACCGCGGCAAGGGCTACTTCATCTTCAAGGGGGGCTCGGAGTACGTCCTCCTGGTGGGGATGGCAGCCCTCGGAATCGCTGCGCTCGGACCCGGCCGGTGGTCCCTCGACCACGCCCTCGGCCTGGATCTGGCCGGCTCCTGGTGGGCCCTCTTCGCTCTCGTCGCCGGTGGTCTCACCGCCGCCGGGCTGCTCCTCGGAGCGCGCCGGCTCGCCCCTCCGTCCACCCCCTCGACTCCGCCGGCATGAGGATCGCGACCTCCGCCGGCCCGGCTGTGCTGGGGCCCGCCGGTGCGGCCCCGGCGCGGCGGCCAGGCTCGATCCGGCGTACGTCGACGATCGACTGCTCCTGGCCCTCCGGGACGGGCGCCGAGACGGTGCTCGAGGGTCGGGCGCGGGATCTGGTCACCCTCGATGACGGCCGGACCCGGAGCCTGGGCGATGCTCGGCTCGACGTGGTGACCGGCAGGGACAAGCGGATCGTCTCGATCGCCTCGATGCCGGTGCTGCCGGGGCTCGCGGATCTGGTCGAGTCGCACAGCATCAGCGGCTACCGAGCCGGCCTCGCCGCCGCGGCGCCCGCCGAGGTCGGCGCCGCCACGCTGCTCCACAGCCTGCTCGACGACATCCCCGGGGCGAGTCTGGTCTCGCGCTATGCCATCACGCGGTGGGGTGGAGCCGCACCCACCGGCGATCCGGTCCGCGGCGCCGACCGGCCGCGCCGCAGCGTCGTCGGCGTGTGCACGGGGTTCCAGCCGGGCTCGAGTGCGATCAACGAGGACGGGACCGCACGGCTGCCGTCGGCCGAGGTCGAGGTGGCCGAGATCGACGCCGGCGACGACCTCCTGGCCTGGCACCCGCTCGTCGAGGTGGCCGGCCCGTCGATGCGTCGGTCCCGGCGGACCGACGTCCGTGTCGAGGACGGTCGGATCCGGGTCGAGGCGTTCTACCAGGACTCCTGTCTCGTGCCGGACGGGTCACGCCGGGGCCTGCACGAGTACACCCTCACCGCCACCGTCGACCTCCGCACCGGCGAGCTGCTCGAGCTGACGCCGCAGCCCCGCGTGCTACCGCACGGCGAGTGCCCGTTGGCGGTGCTCCAGGTCGGCCGGCTCGTCGGCACTCCGGTGGCCGACCTGCGCCGGCGAGTCTCGCGTGAGCTGCGCGGCACCGCCGGGTGCACCCATCTCAACGACACCGTGCGTGCTCTGGCCGACGTGCCCGTGCTCGCCGCCACCGCGCTGTCCGCCCTGGACAGCTGAGACCACGAGGAGAACCATGATCGACGCCGTCATCGTCAGCGCGGTACGGACCCCTGTCGCGACCGCCTTCAAGGGCGCGCTGCGCGACACCTCCGCCGAGGTGCTGGCGACTCATGTCGTCAAGGCCGCGCTGGATCGCAGCGGGCTCTGGGCCGACGACGTCGACGACGTCATCCTGGCCGAGGAGCTGGCAGGTGGTGGAGACATCGCCCGCTACGCCGCGGTCGCCGTCGGCATGACCCGCGTTGCCGGGCAGTCGGTCAACCGGCACTGTGCCGGCAGCCTCGCCGCCGTCGGGAACGCAGCGGCCTCGATCCGCGCGGGGATGGACCGGGCCGTCATCGCGGGTGGCACCCATGCGGCATCGATGAACCCGCGGCTCACCTGGCGGATCCCGGGGTCGGAGGAGACCCGTACCGGGTTCAACCCGACGTTCCCCTACTACGAGGGCGCGAGCGACGACGTCGCCGTCTCCGTCGGCTGGAACACCGCGCAGGAGGTCGGCATCAGCCGGGAGGAGATGGACGCGTGGGCGAAGCGGTCGCACGACCGAGCGATCGCCGCGATCGACGGCGGACTCTTCGACGACGAGATCGTGCCGATCGACACGTTCGTCGACGGGGAGCCCCTCCGCTTCGCTGTCGACGAGCATCCGCGCAGGGGCACCTCACTGGAGAGGCTCGCCGCCCTCGCGCCACTGCGGCCGGCCATCGACGGGTTCAGCATCACGGCCGGCAACGCCAGCGGCGTGAACGACGCGGCGTCGGCGATGATGCTGGTCGCCGACGATCTCGCCAAGGAGCGCGGGCTGACCGTGCTTGGAAGGGTCCGCGCCTGGGCCGCGATCGGGGTCGCACCGCACCGCACCGGCATGGCCGCGGTCGAGGTGATTCCGCTCGTCCTCAAGCGGGCCGGGCTGGATGTGCGCGACGTGGACCTATGGGAGATCAACGAGGCGTTCGCGCCCGTCCCGATCGCCGCCGTGCGCCGTCTCGGCCTCGATGCCGACCGCGTCAACGTGCACGGCAGCGGTTGCAGCCTCGGCCATCCCGTCGCCGCGTCCGGGGCGCGGATCCTGACCACCCTGACCCACGAGCTTCGTCGTCGCGGTGGTGGGATCGGGGTGGCGGCCATGTGCGCCGCCGGCGGCCAGGCTGGTGCCGTGGTGATCCAGGCGTGAGCCTCCACCGCCGCGCCGGGTCCCGAGCGGGGGAGCGCGGGTGATGCGGATCGGGATGCCGCTCGGCTATGCCGGGGGCTTCATCGAGGTCGTCGACCGGCTGCGTGACTTCGAGGAGGTCGGCCTCGACCTCGTCTACCTGCCGGAGGCCTACACGTTCGATGCCGTCAGTCAGCTGGGCTTCCTCGCCGCCCGCACCACCACAGTGCGGCTCGCGACGAACATCCTCAACGTCTATTCGCGGACGCCGGCACTCCTGGCCATGACCGCCGCCGGACTCGACTACGTGTCGGGAGGTCGCTTCGTCCTGGGGCTCGGCGCCTCCGGGCCCCAGGTGGTCGAGGGCTTCCACGGACTCCCCTACACCGCGCCATTGGGGCGAACGCGCGAGGTCGTCGAGATCTGCCGCATGGTGTGGGCCCGCGAACCGCTGCGCTATGCGGGGAGGCACTTCCGGCTGCCGCTGGATCGCGAGGGCGGCGGAAGCGGCCTGGGAAGACCACTCAAGCTGGTCAACGAGCCGGTCCGCCCGGAGATCCCGATCGTGCTGGCCGCCCTCGGCGTGAAGAGCGTCGAGCAGACGGCCGAGATCGCCGATGGCTGGGCGCCCATGTTCTACCTCCCCGAAGCGGCGCCGGCCGCGTTCGCGCCGGCCCTCGAAAGGGGACTCGCCAAGCGGGCGCCGTCCCGGGGCCCGCTGGAGATCCTCGCCGCGACCACCCTCCTGATCAGCGAGGATCCCGAGGAGATCGGCAGGGGCGAGCAGGTCGTCCGGCGGCAGCTGGCGCTCTATGTCGGAGGCATGGGGGCGAAGGGCAAGAATTTCTACACCGACCTCGTCGCGACGTACGGGTTCTCCGAAGCCGCGACCGAGATCCAGGCCCTGTTCCTGGCCGGCCGGAGGGCCGATGCGGAGGCCGCCGTACCCCATGAGCTGATCGCGAGCTTGTCGCTCATCGGGCCGGTTGATCACGTCCGGCGGCGGCTCGCCGCCTTTGCCCGGCACGGAGTGACCGACCTCAACGTGACGCCGGTGGCGCGCTCCCATCGGGATCGGGTCCGTGATGTCGCCGCCGTCGTCGAGGCTGCGAGTGAGATGACTATCACCAGGCTTAATTAGTGATATTATTATGTGATTAATCGTGTCACGGGCGGGAGGACGGATGAAGGCAGTGCGGTGCGAGGAGTACGGCGGGCCGGATCGGGTGGTGATCCGCGAGGACGTCCGTGCCCCCGAGGTCACGGACGGACACGTGCTCGTCGACGTCGCCGCGGCGGCGGTCAACTTCACCGACCTGCTGTTCGTCGCGAACGAGTACCAGGTCGCCGCGGACCTCCCCTTCACTCCGGGCAGTGAGTTCGCCGGTCGGGTCGCGGCGCTCGGTGCCGGTGTCAGCGGTCTCGAGGTGGGCGACGTCGTCCACGGCTCGGTCTTCAACGGTGCGATGGCCGAGCAGGTGCTCGCTCCCGCGTCGTCCGTCTCCCGGGTGCCCGAAGGACTCTCGATGGCCGAGGCCGCGGCCTTCAGGGTCACCTACCTCACCGCCTATCACGCGCTGGTGACGATCGCAGACATCAAGCCGGGGCAGTGGGTCGTCGTGCTCGGCGCGGCGGGTGGCGTCGGATCGGCTGCCGTGGACGTCGCGGTTCGCCTCGGCGCGCGCGTGATCGCGGCCGCCTCGTCGTCCGACCGCCTTCGGGTCTGTGCGGACCTCGGCGCCGAAGCGGGGATCGACTATTCCACCGAGGATCTCAAGTCGCGGATCAAGGAGATCACCGGAGCCGGGGCCGATCTCGTCGTCGATCCGGTCGGCGACCGCTGGGCGGAGCCGGCGCTGCGGGCGATCCGCTGGGGCGGCACCTTCGTCACCGTCGGCTACGCGGGCGGTGAGATCCCCCGGATCCCGCTCAATCTCGTGCTGCTCAAGAACGTGACGATCCGTGGCCTCGAGCTTCGGACATGGAGTCAGCGACTTCCCGAGGAGACCGCCCGTGCCCGGGCGGGCCTGGCCGAGCTGGTCGCCGGTGGGATGCGGCCCCTGGTCTCCGAGACGTACCCGATGGAGGAGGCGGTAACCGCCCTCTCGCGGGTGGCTGGGCGAGTTCCGGCCGGGAAGGTGATCATCCGCGTGGGAGAGGACGTGCAGTGACGGGAACGGACTCGGTCCTGGTGGAACGCCGCGACCGCATTCAGGTGATCACGATCAACCGGCCGGAGGCGCGCAACGCGCTCGACGGCGCCACTTCGCGGGCGATCGCGGCGGCGGTCGACGAGCTCGACGGCGACGACGAACTCCGCGTCGGCGTGCTGACGGGCGCCGGTGGCACCTTCTGCTCGGGCATGGACCTCAAGGCGTTCCTGCGCGGTGACTCGCCCGGCATCCCGGGCCGCGGATTCGGGGGGATCACCGAGACGCCGCCGCGGAAGCCGATGATCGCCGCTGTGGAGGGCTGGGCCCTCGCGGGCGGCTTCGAGCTCATGCTCGCCTGTGATCTCGCCGTCGCCGCGGAGGCGAGTCGGTTCGGGGTGCCGGAGGTGAAGCGCGGACTGGTCGCCGGTGGCGGCGCCGCGTTCCTGCTGGCGCGCCGGATCCCGCTGGCGCCTGCCCTGGAGTTCCTTCTCACCGGCGAGCCGGTGACGGCCCGGCGGGCATACGACCTCGGGCTGGTCAACCGCATCACCGTCGACGGCGGTGCCCTCGACGGCGCGATGGAGCTCGCCGCCGCTATCGCCGCCAATGGCCCGCTGGCTGTGGCCGCCACCAAGCAGATCGCCGTCGCTCAGGCCGATTGGACGCTCGCGGAGGGCTGGGAGCGGCAGCGGGAGATCTATGCGCCGGTCTTCGCCTCGGAGGATGCCCGCGAGGGTGCGGCTGCGTTTGCCGAGCGGCGCCCCGCGGTCTGGAAAGGCCGTTGACCTCACGTGCTCAATCAGTAAACTCATTTAAAGACATTAGGTGAGGTGATCCGGAGATCGTTCCCATCGCCTCCGACCCGGGAGACATCGTGAAGCTTGCAGTGGGCCAGTCCTTGGTCAGTTCCGTCGACTCGACGACCGTCATCGTCACGCGCGCAGGCGACGAGGAGGTCAGCCTCGCCTGCGGCGGGGTCGAGATGGTCACCGTCGGCGCCGACCCGGTCGAGGGGGTCGCGGACCCGCACCTCCAAGCCGGCGCCCTGCTGGGGAAGCGGTACGTCGACGGGGCGGGGACGGTGGAGGTGCTGGTGACCAAGGGCGGGAGCGGGACGCTCACGCTCGACGGCGAATCCATGGGGATCCTCGGCGCGAAGCCGCTTCCCGCCTCCGACTGATCGGTGTGCCGCTATGCGTCTGACACTGCTTCTCGGCATGGCCGCCGACGGCTTCGGCGACCGGATCGTCGTCGGGTCGCGCCGCGATGGACTCACCGCAGCCGCGCTCTCGGCCCGCGCGCATTCGGGAGCCCGCCTCGTCCTGGAGCGCGGTGCCGACGCGATCGTCTATCTCGGTGTGAACGGGCCGGCCTTCCCGGTGGCTCTCTTCGCGGCGGCGCGGGCCGGCGTGCCGGTGGTGCCCGTGAACTACCGGCTGGGTCCGGATCAGCTCGCGGCCCTGTTGGCCAAGCACCCGCGGGCGCTGGGGATCGCCGACGAGTCGGCGCTGCCCGCCCTGGCCCGGGCGGGCATCGGCGCGCTGAGCACGGCGGAGTGGCTGGCGGAGACGGCGAAGGACCGCGGCGAGGTCGTCGATGAGCCCTCCGACCCCGCGGACACCGCCGTGGTGATCTACACCAGCGGCACCACGTCCGAACCCAAGGGTGTCCTGCTGCGACACCGCAACCTGGTCTCCTACGTCCTCGGCTCCGTGGAGTTCGCCTCCGCGGGGGAGGAGCAGGCCGCTCTGGTCAGCGTGCCGCCCTACCACATCGCTGCGGTCGCGAACGTCGTCACCAACCTGTACGCCGGACGGCGGACCCTCGTCCTGGAGTCGTTCGATCCCGCGGAGTGGCTGCGCACCGTCCGGGACGAGGGCATCACCGGAGCGATGGTGGTGCCGACGATGTTGGCCCGGATCGTCGAGTGCGACGCGGACAAGTCGGTCCCGACGCTGCGGTCGCTCTCCTACGGCGGCGCGCCCATGCCGAGCGCGCTGATCGAACGTGCGTTGCGCGTATGGCCCGAGGTGGGGTTCGTCAACGCGTACGGACTGACCGAGACCAGCTCCACTGTCGCGCTCCTCGGCCCGGAGGAGCATCGTGCGGCCCTCGCCTCCGACGATCCGCACGTGCGCGCGCGACTGGGGTCCGTCGGACGGCCCCTGCCGGGGATCGAGCTGGAGATCCGCGGGCCGCTCGGGACGCCCCTGCCGGCCGGAGCTCCCGGCCGGATCTGCGTCAGGGGGGACCAGGTGTCCGCGGAATACGCTGGGATCGGCCGACTGGTCGACGAGGACGGCTTCTTCGACACCCGCGACGAGGGGTATCTCGACGCAGAGGGCTTCCTCTTCATCGGTGGACGAACCGATGACACGATCATTCGCGGCGCGGAGAACATCGCCCCGGCCGAGATCGAGGACGTGCTGCTGCGCCACCCCGCAGTGCTCGACGCCGCGGTCTTCGGGGTGAGCGACCCGGAGTGGGGCCAGCGGATCGAGGCGGCGATCGTTCCGCGTGCCGACGCCACCGTCGATGAGGGCGAGATCCGCGCCTTCGTCCGCCAGGCACTGCGGTCGAGCAAGACCCCCGACCGCATCTGGGTGCTGGGCGAGCTGCCTCGCACGGAGACCGGCAAACTCGTTCGGCGCCGGATCCCGCAGGTACTCCCGACCGAAGAGGCGATGGCCTGACCTACCCGGCTCCGTGGACGGCGCCGGCGCGGATGGTCACGCGGACGTTGGCAGAGGTCAGCTCGTCCAGTGCGGTCGCCAGAGGCACGTGGAGCAGCACCAGGTCGGCGCGCTCGCCCGGCGCCACCCGACGTGCCGGGCCGCCGGGCGTGCGGGCATCGCTCAGATAGCTCGCCAGCGCCTGACGCGGATGAAGAGTCTCCCCGGGGCCGAGCACGCGCCCCGAGCGGGTGCGCCGGCGGCAGGCCGCCCGCATCACCGTCCACGGATCGGACGAGGAGTACGGCGCGTCGCTGGAGATCGCCACCTTGACCGCGGCGTCCCGCAGACTCCTGACCCGGTAGAGCTCCTCGAGGTCGCGGGGGTCCACGTCGCGGAGGTAGTCGTCGCCGCGGAGATGGACGAAGTCGGGCTGGGTGACCACGTGCAGACCGGCCCGCGCCATGCGGGGTATCACCGCTTCCGGGACGAGGGCGGCGTGCTCGATCCGATCGCCGGCCACGTGGCCGACCTCGTCGAGCACGGCCAGCGTCAGCAGCAGGGACTCCCGCGAGACGCAGTGCACGGCCACCGGCCGGGTGCCCTCCCGCGCCGCGCGGACGACGCCGACCAGCTCGCCGTAGTCCGGAAGGTCGTGATCCCGGAGCAGGATCTTGCGTGGACCGTGACAGAGATCGCCCGGCAGATCCCGCTGCGCGGGCGAGCCCAGCAGCATGACCCGGAGGGGAAGGTCGTGGAGGGTGGTCGCACTGGCGATGGCCGAGACGGCCGTGCTGTCGAGATCGGGCGTCGCGTCGGTGACGCCGGTCAGCCCGGTCGCCGCCAGCCGCGCGCCCAGCCGTGCCAGGGACGGGACACTGGTCTCCAGACTCGCCCGGAGCCGGGCGTCGTAGCGCCACAGCCGACCGGTCGGCTCACCGTGCTCGTCACGCTCGACGTCACGCGTCCGGTCGAGACCGTCGCGCACGACGGCCAGAGCGGCGCTGTTCAGCATCCACAGGGCGCCGCTGCGGTGTTGCACCCGGACGGGGCGTCCAGGGAGCAGATCGTCCAGTCGGTGCCGGTCGAGGTCTCCGGCAACCGACTCGTGATAGCCGGTGCCGCGCACCCATCCGTCCTCGGTGGCCGCCCCCCGCAGCGCCCGGGCGAGCTCGTCCAGGTCGGTGACCGCCGGGGGGCCGCAGTCGACGGAGCTCAGCGACGCCGCCGCGGCGAGGAGGTGGACGTGATGGTCGTGCAGCCCGGGGAGGAGTGCGCCGCCGTTGCCGTCGATCACCTCGTCGAGACCGGTGGCCGGGAGGGTGGGTCCCACCCGGACGACCCGGTCCCGTTCGATCAGGACGTCGACACGGCGGCCGCTCACCGCCACGTCGCGCAGCAGGAGCCGGGTCACGGCAGGAGCCGCCCGGTGTCGGCGCCGAGGGCGCCGGCTGCCTCCTGTGGCACGCGGGCGCGCGCCGGGCGCACGGGTACGTCGCCCTCGTCCGACTCCACCCACCAGTCCGAGCTGCGGCGGCCGATCCGGTGCGGCACGGTGCGGCCCCGGCCCGCGGCGGCGGCGACGTGATGCATCGAGACGTCGATGAGCTCTGCGCGGTCGTGAAGCAGGGCCCGCGAGGCTGCCAGGGCGGCCGCGACTCCGGCCAGCGGATCGGCGAGAGCGTCGCCGCACGGCATCGGCGGACGGCCGGGTTCCCGGGCGATCAGCCCGGCCCCGGAGGCGACGTCATCCCCGAAGCCGATCCAGTTGCGGGACCGGCCGTGGGCCGTGATGGAGAGCCAGGAGGTGCCGGCTTCCACGACCTCCTCGGCCATCACCCCGATCTGGGCGAGCGCGCGCGGACGCGAGGCCTCGAGGACCAGGTCGGCGGAGGCCACCAGGTCGCGCAGACGTCGCTGATCCCCGGGGTCGGTCAGGTCGAGGGCGACCATCGCCTTGCCGCCGTGGAGGAGGTCGAAGAAGATCGGCGATCCTGACCGGGCGCCGTCCGGCCGCCGGCCGGACTCGACCTTGATCACCTCGGCCCCGCCGAGATGGAGGAGGTGCGAGCAGAGCGGACCGGCCCACAGCGAGGTCAGGTCCACGACCCGGGGACGGTCCGTGAGGCGTCTCCTGCGGGGTCCTGAGCGGGTCTCGATCGCTGATCGGTCGTCGGCGGTTCCGGGCGTGGCGGGGGAGGGCTCCGCAGCGATCGCCGCGCCGGCCAGGCCGAGCAGGCGCACGCGCGCGAGGGCCTCCGCGGTCGTCGTGCCGGCCGCCCACCGGGCGACGGCCGGCCAGTGGCCGGTGGCGGTCGGATGGGCCACGAGAGCGCCGACGAGGTCGAGATCCGTCTCGCGGGGCAGGGAGAGTCCCAGCCATCCGTCGAGGCAGCGCACGGATCGGAACGCCCCACCGCACGAGGTCGGCCCCTGCCGCGCCAGGCCGGCGAGGGCCGCCCGCTCGCCGAGCAGGGCAGCCGAGGGGAGCGAGGGAGTCGTCCCGGTGCGTGCGGCGGTGAGGCGGGCGATCTCGGCCAGGCTCCGCCGTACGCCACCGGCCGGATCCCCCGGTGCCGCCAGTGGTGGCCCCTCCGCTCGTCCGGTGAGCGCCATGGCGCCGGAGCCGGCCCAGTCGCCGAGCGGAGTCGCCGAGCCTCGGCCGGCCTCCGGCGGGCTGCCGGCCGCGGGCTCAGTGCAGGTCATCGACCAGTCCCCACTCCCGTGCCGTCGGAGCGTCGAAGCGGCGGTTGGTCAAGGCCATGAACGCCGTGCGCCAGCGGCCGATCCGACGGGTCAGGCTCACGGTGCCGCCAGCGCCGGGCACCAGTCCCATGGCCAGCTCCGGCAGCTGGAAGTAGGCGTCGCGCTGGGCGATGACCCGGTCGGCGAAGGACGGGATCTCCACGCCCGCCCCGATGCAGGCGCCGTGGACCTCGAACCTGACCCGGTCGCGCAGACGATGGACGGCCTGTCCGGCGTTGAGCTGGAGCCGGAGCAGGTGCGCCGCCGCCAGGTCACCCGCGGTCCCGAACTCGTCCAGGTCGCCGCCACTGCAGAACGACGAGCCGTTGCCGCGCACCACCACCTCGGCGACGGTCCGGTCCAGGGTCGCGAGCTCGAGCGCCTGGACAAGTCCGTCACGTACCGCGGCGCCGAAGGCGTTGTGCCGCTCCGGCCGGTTGAGGGTCACCGTCAGCCGTCCCTCGGCCCGGGCGAGGAGCACCGGCTCGTCCGCCTCGGGAATCGGCCGACGGGGCCGGCGGCTGCGCCATCGGGCGAACTCGGTGCCCCCCAGGAGCATCGAGTAGGCGAGGGACTCGGCGAGGAGACCCTCGGCTACGTCCACCGCCGATGTCAGCCGCAGCAGCCCTTCCAGAGTGGTCGCCGCCAGCGGTGCCGTCGCCACGCTGGTGAGGATCCGCTCCAGATCTCCGCTCTCGGGCCGTGCCCACTGAACCCCCGGTCCGGCGGGCGCCAGCGTGCAGGTCAACTCGGCGAGCAGCTCGGCGGACCGATCGGGCAGTGGTGCGGTCGCCAGGCCGACCAGGAGGGGTGAGCGGCGCGCCCGCAGCGCTGACACGATCGGATCGCTCCGCTCCCAGTCGGTCTCGTCCAGGTCGACGACGACGATCGCGGGAACCGGACCGCCGGACTCCGCTCGCAGCGCGGGCCCGTGCAGCAGGTCGGCGACCTTCAGGCGTTCCACGGGGCCCAGCATGCCGCTGTCGGACCGTTCGCGGCGATCATTCGGTGAGTGCCAGCACCCGCTCGTGGTGCTCCGCCGGGGCACCGAAGAGGAGCTCGTCGACCTTCGCACGGCGGAGGAACAGGTGCAGGTCGTGCTCCCAGGTGAACCCGATGCCGCCGTGGGTCTGCAGCGCCTCGCTGGCCAGTGCCGAGACGCCCTCGCTGGTGAACGCCTTCGCGACGCTGACCGCCCGCGAGGCGTCGGACGTCCCCGCGTCGAGGGCCATGGCCGCGTAGTAGACGGCTGCGCGGGCGCCCTTCAGCGTGGCGAGCATGTCGGCGAGCTTGTGCTTGACCGACTGGAAGGAGCCCAGCGGACGATCGAACTGCTCACGGACCACGACGTAGTCGCGCGTCATCTCGAGGAGGCGCTCTCCGACGCCCAGCGAGTCGGCTGCCATCACCAGGGTGGCCGCGTCGCTCAGCTGGCGAGCCTCCTCCGTGGCGTAGGGGAGAAGGTGCTCGGCGGCGACGGTGACGTCCTCGAAGTCGACCCGATGCCAGCGGCGGGTCTCGTCCAGGGTGGTGCGGCGCGTCGACGCCACCGCCGTCCGTGGGACGAGGGCCAGGCAGGGCGAGCCGACCGGTCCGGCGCAGACCAGCAGCCAGTCGGCCGAGCCCGCGGCGTGGACCGCCGCCGCGGTGCCGGTGAGGACGAGCCCGTCCGCCGTCGGCTCGGCGCTCAGCTCGGATCCGTCAACCCAGGTTGCGCGGACCGCGCCCGCCATCAGGTCGTCGAGTACGCCGGCGGGGGCGGCGGGGGCTCCGCTGATCGCCCGCGCGGCCAGGGCAGACTCGGCGAACGGGCCGGGCGCCGCCGCCCGTCCGAGCTCCTCGGCGACCAGGCACAGCTCGACGATGCCTTGGCCGGCGCCGTCGAGGCGCTCCTCGACGACGAGGCCCAGCCAGCCGAGGTCGGCACCGAGGCGCCACAGCTTGTCGTCGACGTCCTGCTCGGCGTGGCCGAGCGCGCGGACGAGGGCCGGCGGACAATGCGCGGCGAGCATGCTCCGACTGATCTCGCGGAGCGATTCCTGGTCCTCGGAGACCTCGAAGTCCATGAAGCCCGTCCTTCCCGTGACGGCTCACCGGCCGGTATATGCTGCGTTAAGCGCAAGATTATCTAACTATATTCGGTTCGTCCGAGGAGTGCCATGACTGCCGAGTTCGAGACCGTCCTCTTCGAGGTGACGGAACACGTCGCGACCGTGACCCTCAACCGCCCGGAGAGGTTGAACGCGTTCAACCAGGTGATGATCGATGAGTTCCGACTGATCTGGGAGAGGGTCCGCACCGATGACGACATCCACGTGGTCGTCCTGCGGGCGGCGGGCGATCGGGCGTTCTGCACCGGCGTCGACGTCGGCGAAGGACTGCGGAAGTCGCCGAACGCCTGGTCCCAGGAGGATCCCGGGCGAGGTCTCGGGCCGAAGCAGAACAAGGTCTGGAAGCCGGTCGTCGCCGCCGTCCACGGCATGGTGGCCGGCGGGGCGTTCTACTGGATCAACGAGAGCGACATCGTGATCTGCTCCGACGACGCGACCTTCTTCGATCCTCATGTCTCCTACGGGATGACCTCGGCCCTGGAGCCGATCGGGTTGGCGCGGCGGGTCCCGCTCGGCGAGGCCCTGCGCTGGGCCCTGATCGGACTGGACGAGCGGATGTCGGCGGAACGGGCACGCGAGATCGGCCTGGTCTCGGAGGTCGTCGAGGCCGGCGACCTGTGGGTTCGCGCAGACGCGCTCGCCCGCATCATCGCGGTCAAGCCGACTGCGGCGATCCAGGGCACCGTGCGCGCCATCTGGGAGACGTTGGACCTGGACCGCGAGACCGCTCAAGCGGTCGGCTTCCACTACACCACGATCGGGAACCCGATCGGCATGCCCCAGGTCTCCCGCGCCACCTTCGTGAAACCGCGTTGGACGCTGCGCTGAGCCTCAGCCCGGGTCGGGTTCCTCGGCATGGCGGGCGATCTCGGCGGCCAGCAGGTCGGTCAGGTTGTCGGCCGGCGGCTTCGGCAGCTCGACGGCGCGGTCCCGGGTGGGCAGCAGGACGACGGCCGTGCCCGGAGTCGTCTCCTCGCCGCGCTGGTTCCAGCAACTGATCGCGAGATGCACCTCGTGGCGTCCGTCCACCTCGACCTTGTCGACCACCGTGCCGCGCACCCAGGTGGTGTCGCCGATGTAGTTGAACCGACGGTGCTCGCACCGCAGCTTGAAGAGCCACCCGTCGTCACCCATCCAGTCGGTGATCGCATGAGTCAGCCAGGTCTCGCGCATCGCTCCGTAGTCGTAGCTCATCGGAATCCCCAGCTCCTGGGCGCGGGTCGGATCCCAGTGCAACCGCTGGACCGTGTCGGGCACGTTGCGGGCGTTCGGCGGATAGAGGCCGGGCACCTTCCTCCGGACCCTGCGGGAGAGTCCGAACGCCCCGGGTGGGGTCAGTTGCATACCCCAGCCGAGATGCCACAGCACGATGTCGGTGACGAGGAGCGGCCCCTTGACCCGAGGCTGGAGCTCGTCGCCGACCCGGACGTCCTCGAAGTAGCGGGGCTCGCTCCCGCGCCGGGTCTCGGCGTCGTACGCCGCGTCGATCTCGGCCAGCGCATCGGGCTCGTACGGACTGAAGTCGACCTCGGGTGACTTCTTCTCCGACCGCCTCCTCGAGGTGTGGCGCTCGGCGTTGATCCAGGTGCCACGGCGAAGGGTGACGATCTCGCCCAGGCCGTTGGCGTAGAGGAAGTCATGGGTGACGTGGGCCGTCCGTCCGCCGAACGAACTGGGCTTGTCCGCCACGCCGACCTGAGCGCGGATCAGGTTGCAGGTGTCGCCGAGGCGAAGCGGTCGGTAGTACTCGAACTCCATCGCCGCCTGGTAGGAGCCCAGCCCGGCGAACGGGTCGCCCTTGAGCAGGTGCCTCTGTTCCTCCGTCAGGGCGGGGGCCGCGCTCTCGCCCATCGCGTAGCTGAAGTTCGGCGGGGCGATCAACGTCGCCCAGCGGGTGTTCTTGCCGTAGCCCGGATCGCAGTAGAGCGGGTTGTCGTCACCGTAGCCGTAGGCGAAGTGGCGGCTCGCGTCTCGCGTGACCTCCGTGACATGCGGGAAGTCGGTGCGCACGGGAATCCCGATCCGCTGGCGGGACCGCTCGAAGGAGACGTCGGAGAGGACGCCGAAGCCCTCGGGCGCGCTCATGCGAGCGACTCGTCGGTGCTGCTGAAGAACTGCTCCATCACGAGTGCTCTGCTGACCTTCATCGACGGCGTTCGCGGGAGGTGCTCCACGACCTTGAGCGCGACGGGACGCTGGTAGCGCGTGAGGCGGTCGGTCAGGAAGCTCATCAGCTCACTCTCCGTGGCGGGGCTCGACAAGGTGACGACGGCGGCGGGAACCTCGCCGAGCCGGTCGTGCGGCAGTCCGATGGCGCTGGCCTCGTCGACTGCGGGATGGGCGCACAGCGCGTCCTCGATCACGCTCGGGGGGATCTTGAAGCCGCCCCGATTGATCGCCCCGTCGGCGCGGCCGCGGATGAAGAGGAATCCGTCCTCGTCGACGACGGCGAGGTCGGTGGTGCGGAGCCATTCGCCCTCGCCGCCGGGCAGTTGCGGTCCGCGGGCCTCGAGCAGCCCGGTGCTCCCGGCCGCCAGCGGCTCTCCGGTGTTGGGGTCGACGGTGCGGAGCTCGATGCCGGGGAAGGCGCGCCCCACGCTCCCGCGCTTGGACGCCCCCCACTTCCGCTTCGCCTTGAGGGACCAGCCGGCGATCGCGCCGGCGAACTCCGTGGCGCCGTACGTCCCCAGCACGGGTACGTCGAAGCGTGCCTCGAACTCCTCGGCCAGCTCCGGCGGTAGGGGGGCCGTACCGGATCCGACGGCGACGACGCTCTCGAAGGTGTCCGGGGGGACGTCGGCCCGGAGAACCATCCGCAGGGCGGTCGGAGCCAGGCGAACCAGGCGGGGGCGATGGGCTCGAACCAACTCGACCCATGCGTCGACCTCGAACTTCTCGAGAAGAGCAGCGGTCCGCCCCTCGAGGACGTGCGAGATGGCGAAGTAGAGGCCACTGATGTGCGCGAGCGATGCCCACAGGATGATCGTGCCGGGACGAAGACGCGCTTCGTCCTCGCCGTCGATGCCGACACCCGCGGATCGATACGAGGCGGTGAGACGGTCGTAGCCGAGCTCGACCCTCTTGGGGCGTCCGGTCGTGCCGCTCGTCATCATCAAGATGGCCACGCCATTGGCCGGGAGTCGTGCCGGATGCGGCTCGCCGCCGGCGACCTCGACGAGGGCCGGACCGCAGGCGCTGATCATCGCGATCGCGCCGGACTGCTCGGCGGCGTCGCGGAAGGCTCCCCGCTCCCAGTCGTCGCGGTCGGCGATGATGACGTCGGGAGAGAGTTCGAGGATGTCCTGAGCGAGTCCGGCATCGCCCAGATGAGGACTCAGCGTCACCACCTGCCGTCCGGTCGCGATGGTGGCGATGATCGCCGCCATCGAGCCCGGCCGGTTCCTGAGGACGATTCCGATCCGGTCGGCGCCCGGATGGCGCGCGAGCGTCACCTCCAGCGCCGTCAGGGCGTCCCCATAGAACTGCCACGGGTAGGTCACGCCCTCGAAGGTGACCGCGGGCGCCTCGGGGTCGATCTCCAGCACCTCGCGGAGCCGGCGCGACAGGGATCGGCCGGCCGCGGCCTCGCGTGGTCCGGAGTCGTCGTTCTGCATGGGTCCTTCCCGGGTTCTCGCTGCTGAGGATGCCTTCGGCCGTCACGGCGTGGGACAGTGTCAGTGGGTAAAGAATAAAGTGTAATCAGATAACTAATCAATAGGTTCAGGTGGAACGCGTCGATCCCGATCGCTCGTCGCCCGCGCGTTGCCGGCCGCGGGGGTTCCCGTAGTCCTCGCGCCTGCGATGGCGGCTCGGTCGCCGAGCGGGAGAGCCCGGCCGGCCCGCCGGTCCATGACGAAGGCCCCCGGGACGGATCCCGGGGGCCTCACCTGCCTGTGGCCAGGGGCGGGGTCGAACCGCCGACCTACCGATTTTCAGTCGGTCGCTCGTACCAACTGAGCTACCTGGCCGGGCCGAGGCGAGAGATTACCGGACCGGGGTGGGTGGGATCGAATCGGTGCGCTCGTGCGCGTCAGGGCGACTCGAGCGCGGCCTCGGGGTCGGGGACGGTGTGGCCGAGGGCGGCGGCGGCCAGCACCCGGCTGGTGACCTCCTCGAGGGTTCCGCCCCAGGGGAGGAACGGCTTGGCGATCTGCAGGGCGGCGAGGCCGTGGGCGGCCGACCAGAGGTCGAGCGTGACGGCCACCGGGTCACCGGCCGGGAAGACGCCGGCGTCCATGCAGGCGGTCACCGCCTCGTTGAAGTGCGTCCAGGCACCGGCCTGGAGGACCGAGTCGACATCGGGGCGGGCGCAGGGGTCCATCGTCGCGAGCCGGTAGTGCTCGGGATGCTCGACGGCGAAGCGGACGTAGGCGACGCCGTACGCCCGCAGCCTCTGCAGCGCGGACGGGGCGTCGGCGCCGGCGGCGACCATCGCCGCGTCGAGCTCGTCGAAGACGTCGATGACGACGGCGCTCAGCAGCGCGTCCTTGTCCTCGAAGTGGAGGTAGAGCGACGGCGGGGTGACGCCGACCGCCTTCGCCACCGCGCGGATCGACACCGCGTCCGCCGACGGGGCCGCGGCCATCAGCGCACGGGCGGCGGCGATGATCTCGGCACGCAGCTGCTCGCCGCTGCCGCGTGGGGAACGGCGCCTCGGCGTACTCGCGGAGCTCACGGTCAGGACTCTCGCAGTCCGATGCGCTCGTGCAGGCGAGCCAGCGGGCGGGGCGCCCACCAGTTGGCGCGTCCCATGAGGCGCATGAACGCCGGCACGAGGATGCCGCGCACGAGGGTGGCGTCCATGAGGACGGCGAGGGTGAGGCCGAGGCCGAAGAGCTGCATGAACTGCACCCGGCTGGTGATCATCGCGGCGAAGACGATCGCCATCAGCGCCGCGGCTGCCGTGACGAGGCGACCGGTCCGGGCGAGCCCGAGCGCGACGGCGCGGGTGTTGGCGTCGTGGGTGTGGTCGGAGTGCACCCACTCCTCGCGGATGCGGGAGAGCAGGAACACCTCGTAGTCCATCGACATGCCGAACGCGAGGCAGAACATCAGCACGACCATGTTGACCACGAGGTAGCCGGCCGGCGTGAAGCCGAGCAGCGACGACAGGTGGCCGTCCTGGAAGACCCACACCATCGCGCCGAAAGTCGCGGTGAGGGAGAAGAGGTTGAGCACGAGCGCCTTCAGTGGCACCACGATCGAGCCGGTGAAGAGGAAGAGGATGACGAAGGTCGTCAGCGCGATCAGCCCGAGCGCCCACGGCAGGCCGGCGAGGATGCCGTCGATGGCGTCGACGTTGAAAGCTGCCCAGCCGCTCCAGTGCACGTCGGCGCCGCTCGGCGCGGAGACGGCGCGGAGGTCGCGGACCAGCTCGATGCCGGCGTGGGAGAACGGGTCGACGTCGGAGGAGACGTCGAAGCGTACGGCGTCGCCGCTGGTCCGGACGGTGACCTGGTCGACACCGTCCACCTGCTTCAGCCGCTCGACGTAGGCCTGCGTCGCGGCGGCGTCGGCGCCGCCCGTCGCGCTGACGCCGTTGAGCGCGGAGGCCGCGTTGATCGCGAAGTCGCTGCGCAGCTCGTCGCCGACCACGCGTGCGGTCTGGGCGGTGGTGAGCACCCGGTCGTCGGGGTAGCCGTAGTCGGCGCGGAGGAACGGCGAGCCGAGCAGGAGGAGCACCGCGACCACCGCGGCGCCGAAGAGGATCGGGCGGCGCATGACCCGCATGGCGAGGCGGTACCAGAACGTGTTCTCGGCGTTGCGGTCCTCGCGGGTCCGCCGGACCTTGAGCGAGTTGATCCGCGTGCCCAGCACCGCGAGGAGCGCTGGGAGGACCAGCAGCGAGGCGAGGGCGGCGAGTGCGACGACCGCCAGGCCGGCGTACGCGAAGGAACGGAGGAAGTAGAGCGGGAAGACCGCGAGGGCGGCCAGGGAGAGGGCGACCGTGCAGGCGCTGAAGAAGACGGTGCGGCCGGCGGTGGCGACCGTGGTGCGGATCGCGGCCGGGACGTCGTCGCCGTGCGCGAGCTGCTCGCGGAAGCGGCTGACCATGAAGAGGCTGTAGTCGATCGCGAGGGCGAGCCCCAGCGCGGTCGTCATGTTCATCGCGTAGATCGACACGTCGGTGAGGCTCGCGAGCCCCCGGAGGACGGCCAGCGTGCCGACGATCGCCAGGATTCCGACGCTGAGGGGGACCGCGGCCGCGACCACCGAGCCGAAGACGAGGACGAGCGCGATGGCGGTGAGCGGGATCGAGACCAGCTCGGCGCGGGTGAGGTCCTTCGACGTCTGGTCCGTGACGGCGGAGTAGGTCGCGGCGGCGCCGCCGACGCGGACGGTGGCGCCGTCGGTCTTCGCGCTCTTCGTGTTGAGGTGCTTCGCGAACCAGCCGCCGCGGGTCTGCTGGGTGTCGTCGTCGCCGCGGACGTGGGCGAGGACGAGGGCCTTGTCCCCGTCCGTGGAGACGAGAGCCGCGCGGGCCTCCTCCGGCGCCTCCCAGTACGACGTCACGTTGGACACCCACGCGCCCTTGCCCGCCAGGGTCTGGGCGACCTCCGCGCCGGCCGCCCTCGCCGACTCGGAGTCGGCGCCGGCCGGGGAGTCGACGACCACGATGAGGTTGGCCGAGCCGCCGTCGAAGTAGGTGTCGAGCTGGTCGCTCGCGAGCGTCGAGTCCGCGCCGCCGACCGTGAACCCGCCGGCCTTCAGGTGATCGGCGACGGGTGCCCCGAGGGCGCCGCCGGCGATGAGGAGGAGGGCCGCGATCGCGAGGATCCGGCGAGGTGCTGACAGCGCCACTGCTGCGAACCAGGAGAACACGAACGCCAGTTAACGGTGTTAAGTTATCGGTGTCAATGAAAATCTGGATCGGTCGCAGTTGAGCCGGTCCCGCCGACTCCCCGTAGACTCCTCGCGCTTCCCCGGATGCGCGCTGCCGCAGGACAGGGAGAGTGCCGCCCCCTTCGTCTAGCGGCCCAGGACCCCGCCCTTTCACGGCGGTAGCGCCGGTTCGAATCCGGTAGGGGGTACGTTCGGCCACACCTGATGCGCGCTATTCGAAACAGCCTGTACACGGCCGCCGTTGCTCGGACGAGTCGTGGCAACTCCTTGCTGGCGGTGCCCCCGACACGGCCAATGAGATCGCGCCTGCTGTCGCCTGGTGGGAAGATGCGGCCATGGTCGCTTCGCTGCTCGATCGCGCTATCTACTCCTATGGGGACGTGGATCGGCTCGTCGGTCTGCGCAGCGGCACCGCGCGGCGCTGGCTGGACGGGTACGAGCGCCAGGGTCGCTTCTATGACCCGGTGCTCCGACCCGAGCCCACCGGCTCCGACTCCGTGACCTGGGGAGAGATGGTTGAAGCGAGGCTTCTGGCTGAGTTTCGTGATCGAAGAGTCACCGTCCAGCGGATGCGGCCGGCGATCGTGAAGCTTCGTGAGGAGTTCGGTCGCTACCCCCTGGCGCACGCCCGCCCATTCCTCGATGTCGAAGGCCGTGAGCTCGTCCAGGTCGTCCAGCAGGCCGTGGGGCTAGACCAGGGCTTGCGGCTCGTGGTCGTCCGCGACGGGCAGTATCTCCTCACTGAGGCAGCCCAACGCTTCAGCGCTGCCGTGGAGTATGCCGACAACGTCGCCGATCTGTTGCGCCCCGACCTGCGCACCCCCGATGTGGTCATGGATCCGCGCCGGGCGTTCGGCCAGCCCGCCGTCCGCAACGTCCGCACCGACTCCCTGGCCGAGGACTACCGCGCAGGAGCCAGCCGCGAAGACCTCGCCGATCTCTACGAGCTCACCGCCGAACAGGTCGACGCCGCGATCCGTTTCGAGCTCATCGCGGGTGCCGAGCGCGCCGCCTGACCATGACAGCCCAGGCGCCGGTGTACTTCACCGACGAGAACGCCCTCGGGCTGGGCAAGCTCTTGCGCCGCACTGGACGCGACGACATCCTCTACCCCGGCCACGAGGACCTGCCCGAGATACCGGTGGGCACCCTCGACCTGGACTGGATGCCCATCATCGGTTCTCGCAACCTGGTCGTGGTGACCCGTGACAGACGCATCCGAACCCGTCCGGCCGAACTGCACGCCTACTGGGAGCACGGCATCCGGTCGGTCTGGATCGGAGCCAAGCAAGACCTCGGGCCACGCCAACAGCTCGACCTGTTCCTTCGCTACGAGGAGCGACTCCGCCGCGAGATCACCAAGCGCGGCCCTGGACCGTGGGCACTGGCCATGAGCCCCTCCGGCCTGCGCCCCCTTCGTCTACACGAACCGAACCGGGACCAACGCTGACCAGCCACGGGCAGCCGCCACAATCGCGGCGGTTTGACGCACCGCTGACGACCGGGGGGGATCCTGGGAGTCCAGCTGTCTGGCGAGCAGGCCGACTTCAACGACGATCATCGTTACGACCGCGCCATCAACGCTCGGCCTTGACGGAGGACTCCCATCGCTCGCTGGGCGGGAGAGCCCCTGATTGGTCTCCATGTGTGTGTCGGAGCCACAAGGCAAACTGTGCCCGTGGCTCAACGGAAGCAGCTCCCTGACATGTCGCCGGAGCAGGTGGTCGCGGTGGAGGACGCCCTGCTTGCCAATGCGGATCGGCTGCTCAATGCGGCCCTCGCGGTGCTCGACCTTGGAAGCTTCGGGCTTGCTCGGTCTCTCGCGATCCTCGGCATGGAGGAGTCTGGGGAGGCCATTGCGATCCACGAGCGACGGGTCGAGATGGCCTACGCCCCCGAGGGCGAGCCGTTCGTGACGAAGCAGCTCAATCAGTTGTGGGCCAGCCACCCGAAGAAGCTTCGGCTTGTCCACAGCTTCCTGGTGAACGAGCCGTACTGGTTCGACACCATCGAGCCCGACCGCGACGAGACCGCTGCCTATCTGGGGACCATCGAACGGTGGACCGAGAGGCACAACACCCTGAAACAGCAGGGCTTCTACGTCGACCTTGATGACAACGGAGATGCGCTCGCCCCGCAAGACATCGCCGAGGAGGAGTCGCTGGCAGTCGTCATCCGGCACGTTCACCAGATTGGCTGGCAGCTACGGCTCGGCGAGCACATTGAGGCGAAGCAGCAGGCCCAGTGCGCGGAGGAGATTCCGCCTGCCACCGAAGAAGAGCTGGAGGAGACACGCAAGCTGTTCAGCGACGTGAAGCCCGAGGTCCTGGAGACCGTCCTCGACGCCCAGCGCTGCGGCAAGGAGGGCCGGGAGTTGCACAACGACGCCTACCGGCTGCACCTACCCGGGCCTGACAGCAACCCGTTCGAGAACCTCGGCAAGCCGGGCTACGAGGCCGAGACGCGAGAACTGATCTGGTTGTCGGAGGATCTCGACAAGCGCGAGGAGCGGGACCGGTCGGAGCCCTAGTCCCGGCCAGTGTCGAAAGCTCCGACAAGTTGCTCTGTAGCTAGGACCTGGGCTGCACCAGCGCCGAAAGCGCCGCCGCGACACCTGATCACGGTTCTCGCTCGCGTGCCATACCGTATCGCTGCACCAGCGGCGGAGTGACGCACGGCGAGCAGGCCTTGGTCAGGACCGAGATCTCGACCCTGCGGCGTTGCCTTGTTCTAAGCCTCGCTCGCGATTCCTAAACTGGAGGTGACGAGGAAATGACCGGAGGCCGGTGACCGGCGAACGTTAAGGACACTGATGGCGCGACGTCAGATGGGGCTTCTCGCCCAGATCGAAAAGGGTGCCCTCGACGAGTCCATCCCCCTTGCCTCCACCTTGCGCAAGTGTGTGGTTCTGGGCGGCCACGCCGGCTCGAGCGAGCTGCGGGACTGGGCACGCCACGAGCTCGACGGCTACGGGGACGACGTGTCCGAGATGCCTGACTACCGGGTCATCGCTGCGCCTATCCTGGCCAACGGCATGAACGTCGCCTACCAGTTCAGGCGTCACCAACTCTCCGTGTGGGACCTACCCGACTTCGCCCAGGAGGCGTACCGCGACGGCATCAAGATGCCGATGGGAGTCGGTGAACTGGAGAAGCTCGCGGGCAACTCGAAGCCGATCGACATGCAGGCGCCGGGTATGCCGGACGTGGTCCACTACATGAACAACTTCGGGGAGTACAACGCCTCATTCGAGAGCATCTACTTCAGCGTCGCCCCGACGGCGGTCCACGGGATCCTCGACAAGATCAGAACTAACCTCGTCGCGATGGTCGCCGAGCTGCGAGCAGTCGGCGTGGGCAGCGAGGACATACCCACGTCGCTGGCTGCCGACCAGGCTGTGAACGTGATCATCAAGAAGGCCAAACGCAGCCCGATTACGATTAACAACGCCGTCGCCTCCGGGCCCGGCGCTGTTGCTAGCGCCGACCAGCAGAACACCGCCGCCGGCCAAGAGGACGAATCTCCATGGTGGGTCCACGCCGCGCGCGGATCCTGGGTCTTCCTCGTCGGTCTCGCTGGAATCATCGGCGCGTACGCAGCCGTGGCAGCTGGCAAGAACTGGTGGCCCTTCTAACAACATCGTGCGATCGATGCCTCCGCTGCGGCGCGAAAGAACGGCTGGAGACGTCCCCAACGGATGCCTGGTCGACCTCACGGGCGTCATGTCGAGGTTCATAGGACGGCGTCTCGCCGCGCTACGAACATGCGAGGTGTCTCTTAGCCCCTTTGGAGACGCCACATTCCGCGGTTGATGACTGCGTCTGAGACACCGAGTCGTCTGGCGACCCACACACGAAACACGAGGCGGTTCTTCACAAGCATCCCGTACATCTCCTGCGCCGGTGGATCGAACTGGCGGTCGGGATGCTTGATGCCGTTGTACATGTTCGCGGAGTCCCGAGCCCATGTTGTTGCCTTGAACGGGAGGACGTCTTGGACCTCACGAGCGATGTCTCGAAGGTGGTTCTCGTGCGACCGTCGACCCTTAACACCTTGTGCGACTTGGAGGCGATACCCGACGTTTTCGAGACCGATCCCGCAGTCAGCGAGGAGCCCGTCCAAGGAAGCGTCACGACTACCGATGCCGAACGTCATCGCGCTGATGCCACGGTTGAACTCGGTGCGGAGATCAAGCCATTTCCGGACTCCCGGAGCTCCGATGTCGTCATACCCGAAAAGGAAGTCGGGCTTCGATCCGCCACCGGGCCCTGGTAGCGCGCTCGTGAGCACCCTAGACCAGCGTTCGCCGATCTTCTTGCCGCTCAGGACCCGCTCGGGGTCGCGAAGATGCATCGCTGACACGCGCTCAAAGCCGAGCGGACTCCAAGCACTGAGCTGGACGAGCTGCTGGAGCGCGATGTGGATGTCGACGTGGTCGATCCACTCACGTGGCTTGGTCACCTCGGTCCGCACATAGCAAGCGTCCTCGATCGAGGTAAGCCCGGGTCCACCGGGGAGAGACCAATCGGGCCCGGTCACGACCGATAGATTCAGCCGACGGTCGGGGACTGCTGTACGGACAGGTGACATCTGATCTGCGCCGGTTGGAGCCGGCGCTGGAAGGATGTGCACCATGCCGAAGGCGTTCCCCAGGGAGTTCCGCGAGGACGTGATCAGGGTCTATCGGGAC